>JBCCYM010000004.1:0-60622 GCA_039190005.1 Pseudomonadota bacterium | reverse complement strand
GCTAAACCCTGCCAATCCCCACTTCCTGTGTATTGTACCGTTGCGGCCAAATGTTTCGTGCAGGTGAACAACTATAAGGAGTATTAAGCTTAGAAGTCCTATTGAATACAATGAACGTACTGCTCCCCGAAGCGCATCGAAGATGATAGGTTGTTCATCGTAAACCTCTAATGCCGTGTAGTAGCTTCCCAAATATAGCTATACAGCTATACAATGATAAGTTATTACCCTTATTACGCTTAACGCCCACAGTCGCCCACTTTATCTTTTTACAACGCTTCTATCCGATGGCCTCTATACCATCACTTATCCGTAACGCCGGGGCCCAACCTTTTCCCGGCACCTTTGCCTTACCCTTTAACTTCTTAACTTCAACTATCGAGACTTTATCATGACCAACGCTTCTCTAAAATCCCTCGCTGGCTTCCTTTTTGTGTCACTTTTCCTCCTCTTTCAAGGCTGTAGTGGCCAGTCTAACTTAACCAACCTTATTACCGTCAACCCAACGCTATCATCTGCCTCTGTCTTTCAAGGCGGCACTACCTCGCTTACCTTTACCGCTCAACAACCGCTCTCTCAAAATACCACCATCACCTTTAGTGCCCCCTCACTCATTCTCCAAGCTTCGCAACAAACCAGCTGTACCATTCCCGCCGGCAGTAAAACTTGTACCATCTCAACCATTCACATCAACTCCAGCGAAAACCCCGTCGCCCATCGCTTGACTTTCTCTGCCAGTAACCCATTGGTCGCCTTTGATCCTACGTTTTTAACTTTAACCGTTAAAGGTGTTCTGGCACTCACGCTTACTGATCCTACGGATGGCATCAATCAAGGTCCCAGCGCGGAGGATATTACCGTTACCAATGTCAATACCGATACCTCCGCACCACCTGTCGCCATTGACAATGTCTTTGTCGGCGACAGTACGAGTGCCGCTCAGCATCCAACCGCCGCAACGCCCGCAGCAGCTTTTGAGATCTACAAAGGCACACGCTATGGCAATTGGTGTGCCTCTGGCTGTGAGGATACCACTACCTCGCCTGTCACCAATTGTTGGAAGGTTGATGCACAAGGCCATGGTAGTTGGCGTCAACTGGCTTCCGGCGCCAGTTGTCGGCTCTATATCCGCGCCACACAGGCCACCGGCACCGCCATTGGTGTCCCTGTCGATACCTATCTCAATGTCGTCGGTTCTTTCGGCAACCCCACCCGTATTCCCATTAAAAACACGCCTATTCTCTATGCGGGTGGAAATTTTACCACGGCAGGTGGGGTGACTGTCAATCGGATTGCCAGTTGGGATGGCAGCAATTGGTCGCCTTTGGGCAGTGGGGTTGGGGGTGGTGGTTCGATTCTATCACTCACCTCAGATGCCTTGGGGGATCTTTATGTAGGCGGTGATAACTTAGACGAAGTGGGTGGTATAACTGTCAATGGTGTGGCGAAATGGGATGGCAGCAATTGGATAGATATTGACAGTAGTGTTTTGGGCGAGCAATTTAAATTTGCACCGGCCATTGCTACCAGTAGCCGGTCATCTGATGTGTATTTGCTGGGGCCTCCTGTTCCTAGTGGTGGCTTTAATGGCATTGCTAGTTGGAATGGCAGTGCTTGGTTGTCTTTGGGTACTGGTTTGAATGTGTCTCCTAATCTTGGCGCATTAACAACAGATGCTTCGGGGAAGATGCTTTATGTTGGTGCTAATAATCTTAATACGGCAGGTGGTGTGGCAGTGAATGGTATTGCACAATGGGGGGATATTGGTACGGCTAACCCTAGTTGGTTAGCACTGGGGGATATTGATGGCAATGGTGTCCGTCAAAGCGGCTCCCAAGGGGAAGTATATGCCTTAGCGACGGATGTCAATCAGGATAAACTCTATGTCGGCGGATTCTTTGATACCGCCGGTACGACGAACACTCCTGTGTCAAATGTCGGTAATATTGCTCAGTGGGATATTGCCAATAAAAGCTGGTCACCGCTTGGTGAGGGAGTTTCTGGTCCAAGAGCTCAAATTTTTGCATTAGCTATCGCTTACAATCACAATACTACTGCTGATAGTGCTCAATATGTTTATGCCGGTGGTCTATTTACCACTGCCGGGACGAGTGTGGCAAGTAATATTGCCCGGTGGAGTACCGCAGATAACCCAAACCACTCAAACCAGTGGTCAGCACTTGATAGTGGCACAAATGATGGTGTATTGGCACTTATTGTGGATGGCGCGAACAATCTTTATGTTGGTGGTCTATTTACTACAGCGGGTGGTCAAACCGTCAATTATATTGCCAAATGGGATGGCAGTTGGTCGCCACTGACCAGCAGTGCCGGTGTTGTCGGTGTCGGTGGTGCTTCTGGTTCTAATAGAGTGGCAGCATTTACTATTTTAAATCGCTACAGTGATACATTGTCATCCTAATGCTGAATAGGGTGTGGTTAGCTGAGCCGAGTTTTCAACAGCTCCTGTCTTTTGTACATAAGTTGTTGAGATAAACAGGCCTGGAGATAGCCTAGTTTCTATTTTTTGCTTATCACTCCCATCCTTCGACCCTTCGACAAGCTCAGGGCAAGCAGGTTCAGGGACCGCCCTTATAGATGGCTGAGCTTGTCGAAGCCAAAGAATGTTCTTGGAGCGCTTGTTATGCCTTTTGAAAAGCTGGACCATCCTTCAACCCTTCGACAAGCTCAGGGACCGCCTATTTGGGGATGACGGATAACAGCCTCATTAAAGACATATACAATAGATGGCATCAGGATAATGTCCCTTTGATTTGTACATAAGGGTGAGTGCGCCAATTTTTTATGTCACTATCCCAATCAATCTGTTACACTCTCATTTTGCTACCAACCCTTCGACCCTTCGACAAGCTCAGGGCAAGCAGGTTCAGGGACCGCCCTTCGACCCTTCGACAGGCTCAGGGCAAGCAGGCTCAGGGACCGCCCTTCGACGAGCTCAGGGACCACCCTTATAGATGGCTGAGCTTGTCGAAGCCAGAGAATATTCTCGGAGAGCTTGTTATGCCTTTTGACGGGCTCAGAGGGCGCTGCGATTTTTAGGTTCAATGATTAAAATGACCAATGAAATAAAAAAGAATATCGGTAAACTTTCTCTGCTGCTTTTCGGCATTAATTCGGCTGTCGGTTCCGGTTGGTTGTTTGGTCCATTTTATTCGCTCAAAATTGCTGGCCCTGCGGCGAGCCTCTCATGGATATTGGGTGGGGTGATGATTATTGTCATCGCCGCGCCGTTTATTGTCTTATGCTCATCATTTCCGGCTTCAGGTGGCATCATACAGTACGCGTCGATTTCACAAGGTGTGTCGGTGTCGCGTATTGTTGGCTGGCTAACATGGTTGGGGACGACATTTTATCAACCTATCGAAACGCAATCAGCCTTGCAATACTCGTCGCATTTCTTTCCGGGACTTTTTGTCAATGACCGATTAACCGCGTTAGGGTTGCTTGTCGCGACCATTATTATGTTGGCGTTGGTGTTGTTTAACTATTTTGGCATCGCGCTGGCAAAACATGTGAGTAATGTTTTGGGCGGATGGAAAACAATTATTCCGATTGTTACAATTATTGTTTTATTTTTTGATCATTTTAGCCTATCCAATTTTTCCAGTCATGGTGGGTTTATGCCTTTTGGCATGACCGGTTTGTTAGCGGCAATTAGTAATGGCGGCATTCTATTTTCGTATGTCGGTTTTCTTGGGATTGTCAATATTAGCGCCGAAGTGGCAAAACCTAAAAGCACGATTCCGTTTGGCATCATTGGTTCGACAATCTGTATTGTGATTATGTATGTTGCCCTACAAACAGCGTTTACTGGTTCTTTGCCGGCCGTGTCAATTCATCAGGGCTGGCAGGATATGCAGGTGGTTGGGCAAACCAGTCCTTTAGTGACTTTGGCTTCTTTGCTTGGTTTGGGGTGGTTAGCGTTATTACTTTATACCGACTCGGTGATTTCTCCTGTTGGCGCCGCGTTTATTACTACCGTGGAGACAGCGCGTATAAGTTACGCGATTGCCGAAATTGGTATGGTGCCCAAGATAATGAAAAAACTCAATCGCTATGGCGTGCCGCATGTCAGTTTAATTGTCAATTTTGTGGTGTCGATGTTGTTCTTTTTGCCTTTTCATGGCTGGCAAGAAATGGTGTCGATGATTGTTTCCGTTCAGGCTTTAACTTACGCGTTTGGACCGATTGTGATGCATATTTTTTATATCTACAATAAACAAAATCATTCAAAACTGAGACGATTGATTTATATGGGGATCAATTTGTTATCTTATTATTTTTCAGCCTTGCTTATTTACTGGAGTGGTTGGTCAACGGTTTGGCATTTAACCATTTTCATGGGCATTGTTTTCTTCTGTTTATTTGTTCAGGCGATGTTCCGTCATAAAACCTTATGGCCAAAAGAGTTTTCATTGGGCTTATGGTTGATTCCCTATATTGCCGGTATGTTTTTAATCAGTTATTTAGGTGACTTTGGCGGCACGGCTAAACTTTCACTCCAATCGAGTTCGGTTTATATTTTGTTAATATGTGTTGTCACCTATGTGATGGCGATTAACATAAAACTGCCTAAGAACCTGTTTAAACAACGTTTGTCTGAATTTTTGGCTGATCATCCGGTAGGATGATGTTTCTGTAATTGTCGATTTTAGTAACAGTGGTCCCTGAGCCTGCTTGCCCTGAGCTTGTCGAAGGGTCGAAGGGCGGTTTTTAGGTTTATTAATCCATGAGTAAATTAACAATTAAACGAATCATCAGATCTTTTTGACCAGGATTGCTTTCAGCAATGAGTAGGGCGAGCGCGACTAGACCGTTATCATTTAGTTTGATGACAATACTTTCAAGTTTAAGATAAAGTAAAAAAATAAGACAGCCAATCCGTTTATTACCATCAGTAAAAGGATGATCTTTTATAATAAAATAGAGCAAGTGGGCCGCGCGTTCTTCTGCTGTTTTATAAAGTACTTCGCCGGCAAAGGTTTGATTAATGTTGCCTAGAATACTTTGAAGACCATGCTCGCGCTCATTGCCGAATAAGGCGGTGGCTTCATTTCTTTCGGCAAGGTCGCATTTCAATGTCGCAATTGCTTTGATGGCGAATTCATATGTTAGTTCCGCGGTAGATGCGTTATTTGGTTCCGGCAGTTTTAAGTCATCTTCATCGTAAGCTAATAATAACTGCCATGTTTTGGTGTAGCTCATGATTAATTGAATTGTCTCAACGCCAACGTCATTGACTAATTCATTCTGGGTCAGTGTTTTTTGCAGTAATTCGATGGATTGTTGTAGTTCTTTGATGCCACGTTCAGCCAAACGTTTTTCATTGATGCTATAGCCACTAATAAGGTGATCTTTTAACATTTGAGTCGCCCATTGTCTAAATTCTGTACCACGTTTCGAGTGAACACGATAACCAACAGAAATAATGGCATCTAAATTATAGTGCTTAGTATTATATAACTTTCCATCTAGAGCAGTTATCCGGAAATTCCGGATAGCTGAACTTTCATCCAATTCACCTTCATTAAAGATATTATTAATGTGTTCAGAAATGGTTTTGACGTTTTTATCAAATAAATCAGAGAGTTGCTTCTGTGTAAGCCAAACTGTTTCTTCAGACAAATTGACTTTCAACTCAATATGCCCGTCTTTAGCTTTATAAATGATGATTTCTGACATAAAATATTCTCCTGTTAACTAAACTGACTTGTTTTTACTATTGGTATTTCTTAATTTATGGATTTTTCAACCCTATTATCTTACAAATTATTATTTGAATCACAATAATAGTCTCACTTGTTGCCACCTTTAGAAAACAATTATCTAATGTAATTAATCGTGAAATAAGAGGAAAAACGTCAAGTGGTCGCGAATTTTAAATAAAAGAAGTTCGAGATAAAGAATTATGGATCAAATATTCCGGGGGACTATTGCAAGATAATGCAAAGAATATCATAGATAAACAAAAAACTGAAGTTAAAAGTGAAGATTTAATGCATTTCTTAAATCATTTGGTATTCTAAATGCTAAATCTAAAACATTAAGATCTAGAATCCATCTTTTAGATTATAATAATCAATCGTCCGTCTAACGTTTTTATCGCCTTCTTTTTGGGACTGTTGAAATACTAAAACAATTTAGATTTCAACAGTCCCTTTTAAGCTGTTGCAAATTTTGCAACAGTTTGATTAGGGGGCTAACGCTTTGTTTTCAAATATAAAAGTGTTTATTTCATTAACCAAGTGTATATGAGTAAAACTATTATTGACGCTATTTAACCTTAAAACCGCAGTTGATCGCCAAGCGAGAGCACAACATCTTAATTTGCCTAATAAAATAAAAATTTTGCTCATCACCAACAAGGTGACTACGCAAATTTTTATTTCACTATCCAAATCAATCTGTTGCACTCTCATCTTGCCGCCAACTGCGGTTTTAAGGTTTAATTTCTGACAAACCAGAATTGGCAGTCATCTGAGCCAGCGGTTTTGAGACAAAAGAATTTATGCTGAGCGTTTCTCCATTTAATCATACCCCATTCATCACCGTCATTTGACATTGCTACACCATTTTCATAAAAGCAAGTAATGTTTTCACTAGGTCTTCCTTTAGGATTGGGCTCGCTGTGAACAGCGATTAATCTGCTAGGTTTTTTTGCGTATCCTGATTCATATTCATAAGCGGGACTGGCAAAATCAATGCCGTTAACAGTCGAAGTGAAATAATAGCCGCTATGAGTGCCTTTGCTGCCAGCGCGATACATATTTATTTTATCGCCAAAAGTTGAAGGTTCGGGGCAACGTTTTGGTAAGTAATTGCTCGGTGTTGCGGAAATTTGGATAGAGACTGCAACTGTTAGCAAAAATGTAGTTGTTAATACCGTTAAATTTTTCATATTATTTGACCTCTTTTTTTATTGTGTATGTAATATAAGCAGTTCTTTTGCTCGATTGGTATGATAACTCTAAACTATTTAGATCTAAAACTCATTTTTAGTTTTTCTGGCTAACAACGATTGTAACGCCTGCTGTGCTGAGGTTTGTCCTTTGATACATTGATGGACTTGCTCAGCAATCGGCATCTCGATATGGTGTTTTTTAGCTAATTCGGTAACATGTTCAGCGGTTGTTTTACCTTCTATCACTTGGGCAATGCGTTTTTCAGCGTCAATGACACTGTTGCCTTGTCCCAAAGCCAATCCGAAACGGCGGTTGCGTGATTGATTATCAGTGCAGGTCAGTACTAAATCGCCAAGTCCGGAAAGTCCCATAAAGGTTTTTTGTTCAGCACCCATTGCCGTGCCTAGTCGGGTCATTTCAGCCAGACCGCGAGTAATAATCGCGGAACGGGCATTGCTGCCAAAACCTAGTCCATCGGAAATACCGGCGGCAATGGCATAGATGTTTTTTAACGCGCCACCAACTTGTACGCCGATCATGTCGCGATTGCGGTAGACGCGTAACTTGCCATGATTAAAATAGCTTACTAAATCATTGGTAAACGTATCATTATTAGCGGCAATGACAATAGCTGTCGGCATGGCTCGCGCTAATTCTTTAGCGAATGATGGACCAGATAATACCGCTAATGGCAGATTGCCTAATATTTTCTTGGCGATGTCGCTGAGTAGCAAACAGGATGATGGATCAATACCTTTGCAGGCGGAAGCGAATCGGTAATGGGTATTATTTTCACCGATGTGATCATGGCATTTTTTGATCACTGCTTTAAACGCGTGACTGGGAACAGCGCAAATAATATCATTGGCTTGATGAAGTACTGCCTCTAAATCACTTTCTATAGTAATCTGATCCGGTAGATGAATGCCAGGCAAGTATAATGTGTTGCAGCGCTCATCGGACAGTTGTCGCACTTGCTGAGGGCTTGCGGTCCACAGATAGACTTGCTGATGATAGTTGGCAAGGTGAATTGCCAATGCCGTACCCCAGGAGCCAGCACCTAAGATAGCAACTGTTGTCATAAATGAACAGGACTAATGGGTTGTTTGTGAATTTGCTTTGGCTTCGCTCTGATTATTCGCTGCGTTTGCTTTTTGTTGCTGATATATCGCGTCAAAATTCAATGGCGCTAGATTAATCGGTGGCATGGTCGCGCGTATAGACATACTGGAAATCGCTTCTCTGGCGTAAGGAAAGAGTAAGCTGGGACAGTAAGCGCCAAGCACATGATCGAGCTGTTCAGCGTTAAAGCCAGTGATATTAAAAATCGCCGCTTGCTTGACTTCAGTCACCAGTACCGCTTGTTCTTTATTGGTAATGGTCACGGTAATGCGTAACACAACTTCGTAGTGATTATCTTTTAATTGTTTGTGTTGAATATTGAGATCAATATTGGTTTGCGGTTCCCACTGCTCTTGTTGCAAAAATACATCTGGTGCGCCGGGGGTTTCCAGTGATAAATCTTTAATATAAATACGTTGAATATCAATATTCTGTTGTGTTTGCGTGTTTTGTTGTGTTTGATTGTCTGCCATTTTATTTTTCCTGATTAAGTAATTGATCAAGTTTACCACTGCGATTCAGTTCTGCCAGATCATCATAACCGCCGATATGTTGCTCGTTAATAAAGATTTGTGGCACTGTGCGTCGCCCGTTGCTGCGTTGTAACATCTCGTTGCGTTTGTCAATATCATTATCAACAAGAATTTTATCGTAAGCAATACCTTTAGATTGTAATAAATTCTCAGCGCGAGTGCAAGATGGGCATCGTGCGGTGCTATAAATCACCACATTCATTTCTTTTGACCTTTGTGAGTAGGTAAACCTGCGTCTTGCCAGGCACGAAAACCGCCGATCAGAAATTTTACTTCGGAGGTCAGCTTGCTCTGTAACAGTTTTATCTGTTTATTGATTTGTGTATCATTGTTTTGCACTAAAATAATCGGTTTGCCTTCATATTGATTGAGCTTATCAATACTTTTTTCAAGTTGCGCGGTCGGAATATTAATGGCGTCAATGATATGCTTTTGTCGAAACGCTTCTCGCTGGCGTAAGTCAACAATAACAGCGTCATGTCGATTAATTAACGTCACTAATTGCTGAGGCGATATGCCTGATTTCCCATGACTGCCAAAAACGCGGTCATAGCTCAGAATCATGGCTAGCAGAATGACAAATAGCGCTGCCAGTAACCAATGTTGGCTGATAAATGTCAGTAATTGTGTTTCATTCATAATAGTATTGTAATATTTATACCCAGCGCGTTATTATAAGTTATCTTGAACAAAATGCCAGTTTTCATTATCAAAAATAGTTGACAGATACATTTTATTTGATATTTTGTAATGTCTCGTAATTACAAAAGATAAATTTAAGCGGAAACAAAAGTGCGTCGACTCTATTCATTATTAATATTATTTAGCCTGTTGCCGATCTTGATGGGATGCCATCAATCGACAAGCGATCGATCGATTCGCGTGGCGGTAGTATTGCCGATGGAATTACCGTCGATGGATCAGGTAGTCGCTGGCTTTGAAACCCAATTAAAAAAAGCTTATCCGGGCAATGTTGACATTATTGTCAAAAACGCGAGAAACAATCCGCAAAGGCTTAAATCACTGGTGGCACAGTTTAATCAGTCAGACATAGACGTGATTGTGCCGATAGGCTTATCTGCCAGCAGACTGGCGGTTGACGCGATTCAACAAAAACCGATTATTGCTATTGCGGCAAGCGATGCGCAACTTTCAGCAGGCAATCATAAAAATCTTGTGATCTTACAGGATATGCCGTCGCCACAAAAGCAGTTGCAGTTTATTCACGCGGCATTGCCAACACTGAAATACTTAACCTTAATACATAGTGATGATCCTTTTATTATTGATCAAGTACAACAATTAAACAGTATTGCTGGACAATATGGCATCACCATCGAAAACCTCGCGGTTAAAAATCGTTCTGATATTTATCGTAGGGTGCATTCGTTGAATCCACATACTCAGGCTATGTATATGTTGCAAGACCCGGTGGTGATGGGCGGTATCAGTCCATTGGTAAAACAGGCGGAAGCACAGTATATTCCTCTGATTGCCTCCGATAATGGTTCGGTGCAGAACGGCGCGGCATTCGCGCTGGGCGTGAAGCAATATGATGTCGGTATTGCCGCCGCGAATTTATTACTAGAGGTATTGAATAAACAAGCTAAGCCTGCAAAATCAACGCAAGTGATGGAAAACTATACCGTCTTTGTCAATAGCGCGGCAACCGCGCATCAGGGTTTTACTGTCGACCAACTGGAAAAGGCAGCGAAAGCCTTGGCTTATCCGATTGTTGTTTTTCGGCGTCAGTAGGGGAGATCAAACATGTTCTTACATATCATATTATCGGCTTTGCAACAGAGTTTGATTTTTTTACCGCTAGCCTTGGGTATTTATATTAGCTACGAAGTTCTGGTATTAACCGATTTAACTGTTGGTGGCACATTTGTGCTCGGCGCTTCAATTTTTGCCCGCCTGTTTACCACAAACTATTCGCAATCATTAGCAATTATTTTCGCTTTACTCGGTGGTTTTGTCATTGGTGTCGCGGTGTGTATCATGCAACGGGCGGCAAAAATCAATTCACTGATTGCCGGTATTCTTGCCGTGTTTATGCTCTACAGTATCAATTTTATGGTGATGGGCAGACCAACCATCGGGTTGACAGATAACCGTATTTTTCTTCAGACCGCTGGCGGTGTACCGTTGTGGGGATTTTTGTTAGCGTTTACCCTGATATTGATGTTGCTTTTAATGCTCTTGTTACGCAGCCGAGTAGGCTTGATTCTACGTGCTTTGGGTAGCAATCCTTATTTAGTGAGCCGTTTAGGCTTTAAATCGGCAGTGTATCTTGCCTTGGGTTTGGGTTTGAGTAATTTGCTCGCGGCATTATCGGGGGTGATGACGGCGCAAGCGAATGGCTTTTCCAGTGTGCAGATGGGCGAGGGCATGGCTTTGGTCGGCATTGGTGCTGTCGTCATTGGTTGCCAATTGGTTAAATCCTTGTTGGTATCGCGCAAGCATCATTTTAGCGCCGCACTCGATTTATTTTGTTGTTTTATTGGCGTCTATATTTATTTCTTGGCATTGAATGCCTTATTGGCAAGTGGTTTAAATCCGATTTATTTAAAACTGTTTTTAGGGTTATTATTAGTCTTTTTCTTATCTACAGCACACTATTCCGGTCGTCGAGGAGAGCAGCATGGTGAACTTGCTCAAATTAAATAAGGTATCGTTTTCCCCCGACAAAACGCGCGTGATCGCGCGTGATATGTCGCTGGAAGTGAACAAGGGGGATTTTATTGTCATTGTCGGCAGCAATGGTTCGGGTAAAAGTACTTTGATTAAAATGATCAATCGTCATTACCATCACAGTGCCGGCGATATTGCTTTAATTGATAAACCCATCCAGGATTATTCCAAGAAACAATTGGCGCAAGCTGTGGTGACATTGAATCAGTTTGTGCATCAGAGTTTATTTGTCAATCTGAGCATTGAGGAAAATGCCAGATTATTAGCCATGTGTTACCCACAGTCAGCGACAAAAAAACGCGGTCGCAAAGCGGCGGCAAAAGAACTGGCTGAGTATTTGCGTGAGTTTAATGTCAAACTCAGTGAATCGCTACAATTGCCATTACATTATTTATCCGGTGGCGAGCAGCAAATTTTGGCCTTCGCGCTTTATCTTCGTCATCAACCACAATTGTTATTACTTGATGAACACACCAGCGCGCTTGATCCGAAAACCGCGGTTAAGATTATGGCGTTTACTGATGACATTATCACTAAGCGTCAATTGACTTGTTTGATGACAACACACAGTCTTGACTTCGCGCTTCAATATGGTAATCGTTTATTAGCGCTTAGAGATGGTGAGATTATTTTTACCGCCGATGCCGAGCGGAAAAAACAATTAACTAAAGCGGATTTGCTTGAGTATTGTTATTAATAAAAAAGTATCAATAAGTTGTATCATCGGTGTCACAGATTCTATCAATCTGGAACTGAAACAGAAGTGATAAACCACCGCTTGTAGTTGGTGCCATTAAGCTATAAAACAACTTTGAAGCGTTATCTTTCATTACAACAGTACCTTGATAATCAGGAGAAAAACAAACGCCTGATCTTGGCACACAAATATCTAGCTTGGTAGTCAAACTACTTATTGGGTGAATAGAGGCATTATTGCTGTTTATTTGTTTATTGGGGCGTGGAAAAATTTTAGCGTTTTCAAAGCAATTTTTTTGACCATTATATCTGAAACATGCTTTATTTCCCTTGTCTTGTATAAAGATACCATCCTTATAAACCTTACCTTCAAGTACAACATTTTGGTTCAAAACATAACGCTGGCCATTAATTACAGTATTTTTTAGTAAAATGAGATTTGCTTTACAGCCTGGCGATAAATTTTGTGAGGAAGCTGCAAAGCTATTTTGAATAGTTATGAACGATAAACAACAAAGGAATATGACGTATATTTTTTTTCATTTTTTTTTTACTTTAATTATTGTACTTAATGCAAGCATATAATATTTTATTCATTCCTGTCAAGCTTATAACAGGTTATAAAATCCTGTCAGTCTGTATCGGTTTGATTAATCAGGTTTTTTTAAGTTATGGCATTTCTGACCATCCCCGCGAAAACGGGGATGACAGCAAGAATTAAACGTATAAAGTTAATGATACTTCACCGAACAACCATAAGGTGTCGTTTGCGCTTGGGCGATAGCTTTGCCGGCTAAAAGCTCATTAAGTGCTGTTTCAACATAATTGTTTGCTTTGGCGACATCTGTCACTTTTGTTGACGGAATGCTGTCAATTGCGCCCATATACACCAGTTTGCCTTTTTTATTGATAATAAATATCTCCGGTGTTGTTTTGGCATTATAAAGTTTACCGATATCACCACTTGGGTCTAAAATAACCGCACTGGCTTTATCGTCTTTATATATTTTTTGTGCTTGTTGCGCGGTCACATAACCCTGTTTGCCTGGTGCTGAAGAAACAACTGTCAACCAGACCACGCCTTTGCCAGTATAATCGCTTTTCAGCTGTTCCATTTTACCGCTGTCATACATTTTTTTAACAAAAGGACATTGATAGTTTGTCCATTCCAGTACGACAATTTTATCTTTGTATTGTTTGAGACTAATTTGCTTACCAGTCATGCTTGTGCCAGTAAACATGGGCGCCGGTTGACCAATTTGTACCGCCGCTTGGCATAGACCAATAGATGTGAGTGCAAGTATAAAGGTGGCAATTAAATAACGTAATTTCATGATGTTTTCCTCAAGATAATTTAATTCTCATCTGCCCACTCTAACATATCCAAGGTATTCTGCATAGTCAGAATATTCGGCAATATGCGATATTCGCCCTGACGATTGTAAATAATTGTAAACGGAATACCGGAGCGATCAAACTGTTGCAGGTAATGAAAAATTGAGGCGTTACGGTTGGTCCAATCGCCTTGTAGAAATACGACCTGAGTGTTATTCAATGCCTGTTGAAACGTCTCGGTGTTGAGTACGGTATTTTCATTCAGCTTGCAGGTCAAACACCAGTCCGCGGTAATATTCACCATCACTGGTTTGTGTTCAGCCAGTAAGTTTTGCAGCGACTCGGTGTTGAATGTATTTGTTTTGCTTGTTATCTTATGCGGTGATGATGGGGTGGTGGTATTATTCGGTAAATGATACAGCGGATAGATAGCAATAATAAATACAATAAGTGTTAGTATGCCCAACACGCTGGTCATTCGTTTGCTTTTATTCAGCAACCAACAGCCGAAAGCAATCAACACCAATCCAGCAAGTATTAACAGCACATTGACCGATTGAGTTTGTTGCATCAGCACCCACAATAACCAGGCGCAACTGAGATACATGGGAAAGGCTAAAAATTCCTTAAACGTGACCATCCAATGGCCTGGTTTAGGAAGACAATAGCGTAGAATAGGCACAATACTCAGTAACAATAAGGGCAAGGCCATGCCCAAGCCTAAAGCCAGCAATATGGTGGTGAGTATCAAAGGTGGTTGGGTAAAGGCGAAGCCGATAGCCGTGCCCATAAAAGGCGCGGTGCAAGGTGTGGCGACAACAACTGCTAACACACCGGTAAAAAAACTGCCGCGATAATTGCCCGGTGTGACCAAACCCTGGCCGATATTGGCAAAGCGATTGCTGAACTGAAAAACACCGGAAAGATTTAAGCCGATAATAAATAAGATATAGGTGAGAATAGCAACGACTGTTGGCGATTGCATTTGAAATCCCCAGCCGACTAAGTGACCGAATTGTTTTAATATCAGTACAATAATAGCGAATATCAAAAAACTGACCAAAATACCGACAGTATAGGCAATGCCATGCATGAGATTACTGCGATAATGCTGATGCCGTGCCTCAAAAATACTGATGGCTTTAAGTGACAGAATGGGAAACACACAAGGCATAATGTTTAAAATAATTCCGCCGATAAATGCCAGCAGCAGATACCATAACAGTGAAGCGTGTGGGGTGTTGGTGAGCGCCATGCCCGTATTGTCATCCTTGTCTTTCGGGCGCGCGTGTAGTTGGTAGTAATAGTGCTGACCGTCGCGCATCACAAAGGCGACAATGCCATCAATGGTGTTTTCCGGCAATTTAAAATCCCGTGCTAAACGCAGTGTCAGTGTGTCATCGGACCAAGTGGTCGTGGGTAGTTGTTCCAGTTTGATTAAACCGGATTGTTGAGGAAAGAAAATAACCTCTTTGATATTTTTTTTGCTTTCAGCGATGAGTGTTGGCGCTGGTTTAATGATGAGCTTGAGTGTTTTGCCATCAACTTGATAATGCATGGATGACGTCAACGATTTAGCTTGTTGTGCCAGTAATCTCTCTACGGTTTCGGTTTTATGATTAAATTGACTGCCGCTACCAACGGTAATGGCAAAGCCTAAGTCCGCTGATTCAGGTTCACAAGCATCTTTGGAGCAGATGAGATAATCAAAGTTAGCATAAATATTATATTTACCAGTTGCAGCATTGGCAGTGGCAGTAATTGGGATGATATAATCGGCTTGACGCTCATAAACAAAGGTGACGAAATTGTCGAGTATGAGTCGTTTAGGTGGCAGATATTCTATCGGCGCGGCGGTAAAATTTGATGGTAATTGCCAGTTTACCGCGGGCGCTAAACCGGATTCGCCTGGATTGATCCAATAACTGTGCCAACCCGGTTTGAGCTGTAAATGGAATACCGCGTAAAATGTTTGTCCAGGTTTGACCACATCGGCATTGGTAAAAAGACTTACTGTCGCCCGTGGATTGACTTTAACGGTTTGATAGTTGGTGTTGATATTTGCTTTAATTGAATTGGTGCTGACAATGATACAAAACGTTAGCGTGGTGTAGACAAGTTTCTTTAGAGCCGACATATTTTTCACCTTTGTGAATTATTTATTTTTTACAGCATTTCCCGATAGATATTATCTTAATCCTATATAAACAAAAAGCAGAAATTTCATGATTAAAACTATTTGCTTTTTTAATTTTCTCGGTATAGTATAACTTCTTCTTTGACATGAAATCAAAACGATTAACAGGAGTTACGGCAATGATAGAAGATTATCAAAAGAATCACCTATTTTCTTAGATCCCCTTTATTTGATAGCAAAGCATGACCGTTTTGAATGAGGCTTTAAACAATAAGGTCTGATCAAGCACGGTCAACGTTTGCCTATTGTCAATCTCTATGCTCATCTTGCTCAAGATGAGAATTTTTATTACAGAACGTACTATACAATAATACAGGAGTAAAATAGTTATGTTAGTGTTAACTCGAAGAGAGCATGAGTCTATTATTATTGGTGATGGTTTAATTACCATTACCTTTTTAGAAAATCTGGGTGATAAAATCCGTATTGGGATTAAAGCGCCTAAAAATATCAGTATTCACCGTAAGGAAATTTTTGAGCGCATAAAATACAATACTAAAACGGATAATAATTAGTGCACGCGGTCCCTGAGCCTGCTTGCCCTGAGCCTGTCGAAGGGTCGAAGGGTGGTTCCTGAGCTTGTCGAAGCCAAAGCTTGCTTTCGAAAAATTTGCTATACCCTTCGACGAGCTCAGGGACCGCTGTGGTTGTGGGTTTATTTAAGCCACTGCCATTGATTCATCTGTGTGAGCTCGGAGCGGGCTTGTCCCATGAGTTTAGCCATGAGCTTTTGTTTTACAATGGTTTCGATATGAACAATGGTGTGGCTTTCCGCGGCGTTGAGAAGATAGTCATCACTGGTGATAATGTCATCGACCAATTGTAGATTTTTTGCTTGAATTGCCGGCCAATGCTCGCCTGTGGCGACACGATCAATGTCAATTTGAGGGCGCTGTTGTTTGACAAAATCGGCAAAGAGTTGGTGGATTTCATTGACTTCTTCTTGCATTTTTTGTCGATCTTGGTCGGTGTTTTCACCAAAAAGGGTGAGAGTGCGTTTGTATTTGCCGCCGGTGATTTGTTCAAAATCAATATCGTGTTTTTTTAATAAACGATGAAAATTAGGCAGTTGCGCCAGCACGCCGACTGAGCCGATAATGGCGAATGGCGCGGCAATAATTTTATTGGCAACACAAGCCATCATGTAACCGCCGCTGGCGGCTACTTTATCAACGGCAACAGTCAAGGGAATGTCACGCTCACGAATACGCTGCAATTGTGATGCCGCTAAACCATAGGCGTGGACTAAACCACCAGGACTTTCAACGCGCACAAAAATTTCATCCGTTTTTTGTGCTTTTGTCAGGACCATGGTAATTTCTTCACGGAAATTATCGACAGCTTCGGCTTTGATGTCACCTTTAAAATCAAGCACAAACAAATGCGGCTTGCTTTTTGCCTGTTTTTTGGTTTTTTTCTTTTTTTTGCCCGCTTTTTTCTGCTGTTTCAATTCTGTTTTAGAGGCACAAAGCGCCTGTTCTAACTGCTGTTTTTGGTCATCATAATGCTTGTTTAAGCGAGTAATTTGGATGCCGCGCTTTTTTTTGGTTTTATTGCGCGTAAGCAGGCTGAAAAAAACCGCTAATATCACAATAATCGCGATGACAATAATAATAACTTTGATAAAAAAGAAGGCTAAACCAAGCCAAGGATGAGAGATCATAGTTGCTCCTGATCGTCCCCCATTATTGACAATGGGGGAACTGGATTACTGCGATTGAATTAATTGCGATTGCTGAAAAAGCTTAGAATACGCAACAGACTCAAGAATAAATTAAATAAGGCGATATAAAGTGTCACGGTCGCCATGATGTAGTTGGTTTCGCCACCATTGACAATCCGGCTGGTTTGAAACAGGATTAATGCTGATGATGCCACCGCGAACACGAAAGATACCACGATGCTTAATATCGGCATGTGAAATACCCAGGAAGCAATGCCGGCAAGAAAAGCGGCCATAATGATGACCGATAAAAAGCCACCAAGATAGCTGAAATCTTTTTTAGTGGTTAAGGCATATGCAGATAAGCCAAAAAAGATGATGCCGGTGCCTGCTAGCGCAGTACCAACCAGCTGAGAGCCATTGGGCAGTTGGAGATACATTTCAAGTATCGGTCCCAGGGTAAAACCAAGAAAGCCAGTAAGAGCAAACACCGCGATGATGCCGCGTACTGGATTATTTGAGCAGGCACTGGTGAGAAAAAGTAGACCTAAATAGATAAGAATGGTCAAAATAGGGTTTAATGGCGGTACATTCATGTTCATGGCAATGGCTGCCGTTAAACCGCTGAATAAAAGTGTCGCCGCTAACAGCGCGTATACTTTCTTCAGCATCGCGTTGACGGCTAACGCTGATCCCGCGCTTTGTACAGTAAATCGGTTAGATGGTTGCATAGTTACCTCATTGTTTTAAGTGTTATTATATCTGTGTGCATTGATCACAAAAATTTTGCCTTTATTGTAACATAAATAAATAGATAATGGAAGAATTAGCTTGTTCAATATGAAATGAAGTGGTGGTCTGATTCACTCAATTAATCTTCGATGGAGATTATCGAGTTCGCGATGCCTCAAAATAATAATTGCGTTTTAACAAAAATCCTTATACTATACGCACTTATTATGTGTATAATTTGAGATAGTATTATGGGAAGAATTCATAGCAGCCGAGATATTATCCGATTACTTGAAAGTGACGGGTGGTACAAAGTTAGAGTGACAGGTAGTCATCATCACTTTAGACACATAATGAAAAAAGGCATTGTGACAGTACCTCATCCCAAAAAAGCTATTGGAAAAGGGCTGTTCAATAGTATTTTGAAACAGGCTAAATTAAAGGGGTAAACAATGATCATCGAGTACATTGCGTTAGCTGAAAAAGTAGGTAATGGCTATACTGTTTTTATACCGGACTTTCCTGGATTTGGATCGGCAGGAAAAACACTTGAGCTGGCCAGAAAAAATACCCGTGAGGGATTAATTGCGCATATTGAGTTAATGATTGAAGCTCAGGAGTCCATTCCTCAACCAACATCACTTGATAGTGTAATGAAACTGAAAGACGCGAAGGGCTGTATACCGTTATTTATCGCGATTGTTTCACCTAGTGGCAAAGCGCATCGGGTTAATATTACAATTGATAGCGCCTTATTGAACGCGATTGACCATGTCGCGCAGAGTCAGCATAAGAGTCGATCAGCTTTATTATCAGAAGCCGCGCGGCGGCTATTGGGTGATATGTAAATTTTAACACGATATGGCTAAATTTTTCATTATTTATCAATCATTTTTCTATTTTTATTGACAACGCATGAATATCATTTTCCATCAGATCGTCCAAAGCCTGATAGATTTTTTGATGACTGGTGCGTAAGGCACAATCTTGGAAAGCCTCGGCATGAATTGTGACCGTGAAATGTCCTTTACCGCTTTTGGCGCCAGCGTGACCGATATGTTTATGGCTGTCATCTTCGACTATAAGTAAGCCAGGCGCGAAAGCTGTTTGCAAGCGCTGGCGTATCTCGGCAAGTCGGTGTTTATTTTTTGAGTTGGCTGTCATCGATATGTTTGGCGAGATAGAAGGCTTGAATTAAGACAAATAATACGGTCAGTCCCAATACTCCAAATAATTTGAAGTTTACCCAGGTATTGGTGCTGAAATGGTAGGCGACAATAATATTAGCCGCGCCCATCAAAATAAAAAACAGGCTCCAACTGTAATTGAGCTGTCGCCAGACTTTATCAGGCAGGCTGATTTTGCCGCCCAGCATGGTGGCAATTAACGGCCGCTTGCCGACAAACTGTGATCCTAAGAAAACTAAGGCGAACAACCAGTTGATCACCGTCGGTTTCCATTTTATGAATATCGGTTTATGTAATAACAGGGTCGCGCCGCCAAGGACAACAATAAGCACTAACATGCCCAGCTGTAAGCGGTCAAGTTTTTTATTTTTCAGCCAATAAATACCTGTTTGTAGCACCGAAACAATAATTGCCGCGGCAGTTGCCGCGTAAATACCGCTTATTTTGTAAACAATAAAAAACACAATAATCGGTAAAAATTCAAAAAACATTTGCATGATGATAAGTCTCTATGATTATAATTACGGTATAGTATAATTATTTTTTAAACTAAAAACCACCCTTCGACCCTTCGACAGGCTCAGGGCAAGCAGGCTCAGGGACTATCCTTTGACAGGTTTTAAGGTATAGATGGCTGAGCTAGTCGAAGCCCGGAAATATGCTCGAAAGGCCAGTTATGCCCTTCGACGAACTCAGGGACCACCCTTCGACGGGCTCAGGGACCGCCCTTCGGCGGGCTCAGGGTTCGCTCTTCGGCAGGCTCAGGGACCATTGCGGTTTTTAGGTTTAATAAAGTTGATAGAGAAATGATGGCTGAGTTTATTCATATACATCCGGAAAACCCACAAGCGCGCTTGCTGAAAAAGGTCAGTGAGTGTTTGACGGCGGGGGGTATTATTGCCTATCCTACGGATTCCGCTTACGCTTTAGGGTGTCGTCTTGAAGACCGCGTCGCGATTGAGCGGATACGTAAAATTCGCGGTATCGATCAGCGACATCATCTCACCTTGGTTTGTCGTGATTTATCAGAAATAGCGACTTACGCGCAAGTAGATAACCGAGCGTTCCGTTTTCTCAAGGCGCGCACGCCTGGCGCCTATACCTTTATTTTAACGGCAACCAAAGCGGTGCCACGTTATTTTCAGTGTAAATCACGTAAAAGTATTGGGCTTAGAGTGCCGGATAATCGCATTGTTCAGGATTTATTACTCTGTTATAATCACGCTATTGCCAGTGCTTCATTAATATTGCCCGAGCAACAGGAACCAATGCATGATCCTGCCACCATCGCCGATGTATTGAATCATCAGATTGATCTGGTGATTGACGGTGGTTATTGCGGTATTGAACCGACCACTGTGATTGACTTATGTGACGGCGAGCCGCAAGTTATTCGCCAAGGCAAAGGCGATGTGTCTGATTTGATTGCTTGAGGATGATAGCCGCGATTTTTAGTGGGGTTTTTAGGTTTATAAGCGGATTTATTTTTGTTATAGTTAGCCATTAGTAATTTAACATCTAAGAGGAGAGCTGTTTATGAATCTAAGTAAAATTAAAGCCGGGGCTGATGTGCCGCATGATATCAATGTTGTCATTGAAATTCCGGCCAACACACTGCCGGTTAAATATGAAATCGACAAAGACAGTGGCGCCTTGCATGTGGATCGCTTTGTTGCCACGGCAATGAGTTATCCGGTCAATTATGGTTTTGTGCCCAATACGCTATCTGAGGATGGTGATCCGGTTGATGTCTTAGTTGTAACCCCTTTTCCATTGGTGCATGGTTCGGTGATTCGTTGCCGTCCGGTGGGGATGTTGGCAATGGAAGATGAATCCGGCAAAGACGCGAAAATATTGGCTGTGCCAGTGAGTAAATTAACACCTTTATATGATCAGGTGACATCGCCAGATGATTTACCGCAGCCTTTGCTGGCATCAATCAAACATTTTTTTGAACACTATAAAGATTTAGAAAAAGGTAAATGGGTGAAAGTACAACAGTGGCACGACGCGGAAACAGCTTGTCAAGAAATCAATGCCAGTGTTAAACGCTATCAAGCTTAGGCATCTTTTAGACTAAACTGTCAGCGTGTTGTATTACAGTATTAAAGTCCTTGTCTCGGCATTGCTGATTGTCATTATTAGTGAAGTAGCCAAGCGCAATACCATTGTCGCGGCATTAGTGACTTCATTGCCAATTATCGCCTTGCTGTCGATACTCTGGTTGTATTGGGATACCGGTAATGTCAACAGGATTGCTGAATTATCAAAAGGCATTTTTTGCTTGGTATTGCCGTCACTGGTGTTCTTCATCAGCTTGCCGACATTATTGTTACAATTTAAAATTCCTTTTTATCTTGCCATGCTCATTGCCATATTGCTAACCGTGATGGCTTATGCTATGTTGCTTTTACTGCTATCACGATTTGGTATCAAATTTTAACATCTGAATATGATCAACGATCTATTAAAACAAGCGGAACACACACTGCTCGAACCGGCGGAACTCTCTGCGTCAAAACTGCAAAAAGTATTAGATACCATGATGGCGCGTGACATTGATCAGGCGGATCTGTATTTTCAGCAGTCTAGCAGTGAAAGTTGGCGTTTGGATGATGGTATTATTAAATCCGGCAGTTATAACAGCAGTCGTGGTGTCGGCGCCAGAATCATCAGTGGCGAAAAAACTGGCTTTGCTTATTCGGATGAACTTATTTTACCGCAAATTGAACAATCCATTCAGGCGGCTAAGCGTATCGCCCGATATGGCGGAAGTGATAACGCTCAGCAATTACATTATTTGTTTGGCCATCAACTCTACGCGGGGGATAACCCGCTCAAAACAGTAGATGACAGTGACAAAATAGCATTAATGCGGCAGATTGAAAAAGCGGCTTATGGTTTAGATCCCAGGGTTAAGCGTGTTACTGTGGCATTATCCGCGGAACACGATGTTGTCTTGGTCGCGGCAAGCGATGGCACACTGGCGGCGGATATTCGTCCCTTGGTGCGTTTGGATGTGATGGTGATTGTTGAAGAAAACAATCGTCGTGAGCAGGGTTATTATGGTGGTGGCGGTCGATTTGACTATAGCTTTTTTCAGCAATCTGATCGGGCCTCGCGTTACGCGCAAGCGGCGGTACGCGAAGCATTGATTAAACTTGACGCTAAACCAGCGCCTGCCGGTGTCATGCCTGTCGTGCTGGGTCCGGGTTGGCCGGCAGTGTTATTACACGAAGCCATAGGTCACGGCTTAGAAGCGGATTTTAATCGCAAAGGTAGTTCAGTATTCACTAATCGTATTGGTGAACGGATCGCTTCACCATTATGTACCATTGTTGATGACGGTAGTTTGCCGAATCGACGTGGTTCCTTAAATATTGATGATGAAGGTGTCCCCACGCAATGCACCACATTGGTTGAAGAGGGGATTTTAAAAACATACATGCAAGATAAACATAACGCCCGCTTGATGAAAGCCACGCCAACAGGCAACGGTCGGCGTGAATCTTACGCCCATTTACCCATGCCGCGTATGACTAATACCTATATGTTGGCCGGTCCGCATAATCCGGAAGAAATTATTGCTTCGGTAGAAAAAGGCTTATACGCAGTAAATTTCAGTGGCGGTCAGGTGGATATTACCAATGGAAAATTTGTTTTTTCCGCCAGTGAAGCGTATTTAATTGAAAAGGGTAAAGTAACTCAGCCGGTTAAAGGCGCGACATTAATTGGCGATGGCGCCGAGGTGTTGCGTAAAATATCTATGGTTGGTGATGATTTGAAGTTGGATAAAGGTGTCGGCACTTGTGGCAAGCAGGGGCAGAGTGTGCCGGTGGGCGTTGGTCAACCGACATTGTTGGTTGATGAACTGATTGTTGGTGGCACAGAAACAGGTGAGTAGATGGGCGTAGCACAATCAATCATACAACAGGAAAAAGATAAGACCAAAGCCATCGCGGCACAATTAATACAGTTGAGCCAAAAAAATGGTGCCACACAAGCCGCCGCGTCACTGTTGGTCAATCAAGGTTTTGACATCACGGTGCGTATGGGGGATGTTGAAACACTCACTTATCATAACAGCAAAGCGATCGGTTTAAGTGTTTATTTCGGTCAAAAAAAAGCGACTGTGTCAGGGACGGCAAGCGATGAACAAGCGCTTAAAGAAATGGTTGAGAAAGCCTGTTTTATCGCCCGTCATACCCAGGAAGACAGTTGTCATGGGCTAGCGGATGCGGCATTGATGGCAAGCGACATACCGGATTTAGATTTATATCATCCCTGGGATATTACCCCTGAACAGGCAATTAATGCCGCGATTGCCGCGGAAAAGCAGGCATTGATGATAGATCCGCGTATTAAGCAGAGTGAGGGACTTGATATGGCTTCGGTGCAAAGCTGCGCCGTGTACGCCAATAGTCATGGCTTTATCGGACAAAAATTTGCCACCCGACATAGCCATAGTTGTACGTTGATTGCTGAACAAGACAATCACATGGAACGTGACTATGATTACAGTGTCGCGCGTGATCCCGATGATTTACTCAGCATTGACAGGATAGCCAATAACGCCGCGCGTAAGACCATTGAACGCTTATCGCCGCGTAAACTCACTACCTGTCGGGTGCCAGTCATTTTTGCCGCGCGTGTGGCCGGTGGTTTGATCAACCATTTTCTCTCAGCGATAAGTGGTGATAATCTTTATAAGAAATCATCATTTTTATTGGATCAACTCAATCAAGTGGTTTTCGCGCCGCATATTACCATAGATGAACGTCCCCATTTGCTTAAAGGATTAAGAAGTTCAGCCTATGACAGTGAAGGGGTTGCCACCAAAGAACGTGCTATTGTCGCTAATGGTGTATTGCGACATTATTTACTCAACAGTTACAGTGCCAGAAAGCTCGATCAACAGACAACTGCTAACGCCGGTGGCGCTAGAAATGTGTTTATTTCCCATAGTGATCATGATCTTGCCGCCTTGATAAAAAAAATGGACAAAGGTTTATTGGTGACGGATTTAATGGGGCAGGGCATTAGTATTCTAACCGGTGATTATTCCCGTGGTGCCAGTGGTTTTTGGATTGAGCATGGCGAGATTCAATATCCAGTGACTGAATTGACCATTGCCGCTAATCTCAAAGCTATGTTCGCGAACCTCGTTGATGTTGCCAATGATATTGATGACAATGGCAATATTCATACCGGTTCAATATTGCTGGAATCAATGACTGTTGCGGCGGGGTAACTTTATAACTATGCTAAAATATATTTTCTCTGTTATTTTTGCCTCCATTATTCGTCATTCCCGCGACCCTTCGACAGGCTCAGGGACCGCCCTTCGACAGGCTCAGGGACCGCCTGCGCGGGAATGGCGGGGGAAAATGCAGAAATGATGGAGGAGAGAGGATAAGTTGATGTACCGTCTGGATTTTGAAGTCAGAGATAGTGAAATCGACCAACAGGGTGTGGTCAATAATGCCAATTATTTTATTTATATGGCGCATACCCGCCATAAATTTCTTCAGGAAATAGGCATTGATTTTGCTGAGTTCACTGAAAACAAACAGCTTTTATTTTTAATTGAAAGCCATATCAAATTTCAATCGCCACTACTGCCCAGTGATAAATTCTATGTCACCTGCGAATTATTCCCCCAAGGCAAATTAAAATTTTTGTTCAAACAGCAAGTGATTAAATCAGAAGGCGAAATCATTGCGGCAACTGCTGATAATATCGGTGTCTGTATGGATTGCCGAGATCCGGCAAAGAAACGTCCGTATGTACCGGATATTCTGCGTAAGCAATTTGTTTGAGACTAATATAATTGATTTTCTATCAAGTTCTCAGCTCTAAATTTGACAAAATCACATTTGTTTAAATACAATATTTGAGCAAGCTTAGTTTTGCCTAAGAGTAGATCTGTTTTTTTTGTTGTAAAGGTAGAGGATTTTATATGCACATAAAGTTAAGAACCGTATTGTTTATAGCAGTAATGCTAGCGTTAACTGCTTGCTCCGGTAATCGTATCACTCAAGTAAGCATTACGCCGACCATCACAGCAAATAGTATTGTGGTGGGTAAGAGTACTTCAATTGTATTTACCTTAAGCGCGCCAATTAGTACCAATGAGACCGCAACAATTACGGGTAGCACACCATCCTTGGATAGTTCGGTGACATTTACACCGTCTAACGGTCAATGCGTCATTTCGGCAGGGCAGACAAGCTGTACCATCCAGATTAATACGACATTAGCAACAGTACCCGGTCAATATACTCTGAATTTGAGCTTGTCGAATACCAACCCTCATGTGACACTTGTTTCTTCTACAGTGGGGTTGGAAATTACTGCCGCGTCGGTTGGTATCACGATGCCAGTTCAAGCGATTGCCTTAGGTGGTGAGAAAACCTTAACAGTACAGGTTGGGGCATCGGTAGCACAACACAAAGTAAGTTCGCGTGTGCCATTGGACGCGACAACATTAAATATTGAGGATACCACAAGCGGTACAAAGCTATCGTTTGTTAGCAATACCTGTACCTTGACAGATACGCAAGAATGTCGTTTTACCGTATTAGATGAAGGCGCAAGTGTTGGTGAACACACACTGTTAGTGAGCGATCCCAATGGCACAATAGAGTCAGCCATAATTCAGGTGATGGTGTTGCCTGAAATTTTAGAAGGAGGTAGTTTGGCAACGTTAGTGAGCGCCAATGATGGCAAAGCAGTATTGGCATTTTCATCTGGCACAGTTTTATATTACAGTCTTGATAGTGGACAGACTTGGCACTATAAGGATGCGCCAGATGGTGCAACAGGTGTGGGAGAGCCACAGTTATTGCTGAATACTATTAATGGTCAAGTAGTCATTGCTGCCAATTATAGCGATAGGGATACTGGTAGTGTGAATGGCGTGATGTATACAGTGGATGCGTCTTCAGGCAGTAGCTGGTTGACTGAACCAGTGCCGATTGATGGGGCAATTGTGGGCACACCGCAGTTATTGCTGAATACTGTCACAGGCAAAGTAGCAATTGCTGCTGGTTATAGCAATCGACTAGAAGCTATTCAGCCTGGTGTGATGTATACGGTAGATGCGTCCTTAGGTAGTGATGGCTGGCAAATGCCTGAATCGGTTCCCTCAGATACAGTTTCGGTTAGTACACCGCAGTTATTACTGAATACCAAGACAAATAAAGTAGTAATTGTTGCAAGCTATGGTTCGGGTTTGGATGGGGTTGGCATTATGTATACTTTAGATGCGTCTTCAGGACGCAGCGGTTGGCAAATTAAGAGTGATCCGGATAACGTAACGAGCTTGGGCATACCGCAGTTGTTATTTAATACTAACACAAGCCAAGTAGTGATAGCTGCCAGTTATGGTGGTAGTGAGGATGGTATACAGTATACGGTGACTTCAGGTAATAGTTGGTCAACTGAACCAGTGCCGGCGCAAGCAACTTCTGTGGGGGATTCTCCGCAGTTATTGCTGAATACCGTTAATGGTCATGTGGTAATTGCTACCAGTTATAGTGATGGCGGTACTGGTAGTGTCAATGGCGTGATGTATACATTAGAGGCATCCTCAGACAACAGCTGGTCAACTGACTCAGCACCTAGTAGGGCAATTGTGGGTATACCGCAGTTGTTATTAAATACCAGTAGCAATGGACAAGCTAAGGTAGCGATTGCTGCCAGCTATAATAATTCTGATAATGGTGTGTATGGCGTGATATATACATTGGATGCCTCTTCTAGTAATAATTGGTTAACTGAACCGACTCCAAATAGGGCGAGCACACCGCAATTGTTACTGGATACCGTTAATGGTCAGGTGGTGATTGCTGCTGGTTACGCGAATGGTACAATAGGTTCTCCTTTAACCGATTTGAGTAGTGATGCTGGTGGTGTACGGTATACCTTGAATGCGTCCAGCAATACTTGGTTAACTGAGCCAATACCGGCTAATGAACCATTTATAGTTCCACCACAACTGTTGCTGAATACCGGCAATGGTCATGTAGTGATTGCTGAAAGTTATTCTAGTAGTGCGGATAATGTGGCTGGCATAATATATACAGCGGATGCGGCTTCCGATAACAGTTGGTCGAGTAGAACAGCTCCGACAGGTGGTATAGGTATCACGACATCACAATTATTACTTAATCCTAATACGAATCAAGTGCTGATTGCAGCGAGTTACAGTAGTAGTAGTGTTAATGGTATTTTATGGACTAAGGATGCCAGTAGTAATGTTTGGTTTACGCTGCCTTAGTTATTCAACCTAAAAATGGCATTGCTCCTTTCGACTGGTTCAGGGAGCAATGCCATTTTTAGGTTGAATAATCATCAAATTATCTAAGCGACGGAATGTCCACCTCAGCCTTAGCTTCTTTTTCGTAATCAATGTCACTGCGACTAAAGCCAAATAAGTTATAAAACGCGTCACGCACACCGTGTAAATCAGATAGATTTTCGATGGTCTGCGCATTAACTTGTGACCATAATGCTTCAATTTCACTTTGAATTGTGTCATCAAGTTCGCGCTCATCAATACGGATACGATTTTCATCGTCCACCGGCACCGTATTGCCGGTATATAATCGTTGCGCGAAAAGACGGTAGATTTGCTCAATACAATCTTCATGGCTGCCATTCGCTTTCATTAATTTGAATAATAATGCCGTGTATAATGGCACAACAGGGATGGCGGCACTGGCTTGGGTGACCACACATTTATTGACAGCGACATAGGCATGCCCCTGACAAGCAGCGTTTAATTGTTGATTTAATGTTCGCGCTGTTTTTTCAAGATCAAGTTTCGCCCGACCGATCGTGCCATGACGATAAATCGGATAGGTCAATGCCGGACCGATATAACTGTAAGCGACAGTTGTCGCGCCAGGCGCTAGGACATCCGCTTCCAGTAAAGCGTCTATCCATAATTGCCAATCTTCGCCACCCATGACTTTCGTGGTGTTTTCAATTTCTTCGGGATTTGCCGCGTCAATATGAATGTCAGACACGTCACCGCTGATAATATCCACCGTTTTATTATCATACGCTTGTCCGATTGTTTTTAATGTCGATTGGAATACTTGACCACTATCAGGATCGGTGCGCCGTGGTGACGCGAGACTGTAGATCACTAAATCAACACCACCTTGCCAGTCTTTTTTGATTAAATCAATGGTCTGTTGCTTTATTTCTCGCGAAAACGCGTCGCCGTTGATGCTTTTGGCGTAAATAGATTCGTCTTGGCAAGCTTGCTCAAAGGCGGCGGTATTATACCAACCCGCCGAAGCTGTGCGTTTACCTGCTGCCGCTTTTTCAAAAAATACGCCGATAGTTTGTGCCCGGCAGCCAAAGGCGGCAACAATGCGTGATGCCATGCCATAACCGGTTGATGCACCGATAATGAGAACTTTCTTGGGACCATCGGGAATTGCCGCCTGGTTTTTGATAGTGTTAATTTGATCTTGGATATTTAAACGGCAACCATCGGGGTGAGCCGTGGTGCAAATAAATCCGCGTGCTTTGGGTTTGATAATCATTGGTTACTCCTGCTAAATTTAATGGTGATTATAACCAAAACTGTATTCAAGTTGAATCATCAATTGGCAAAAATTAATCAAGATTAATTGCGATGGCTAATTTTTTATTATACACTTAAGCTCGTCACAGAGTAAAGAAAGGTTATAATATAACATTGGGGAAAATAGAACTGTGAAAGAAAATAGTATGGCAGATTGGCGGCAAGATTCTTATCTGGCTGGGGTAAACAGTGAGTATTTAGAGGCGCTTTATGATAAGTTTCTCGATAATCCCGATAATGTCCCTGACGAATGGCGGGCGTATTTTGCTCAATTAAATGGTGGTAAACAAATCACCGATATCTCACATCAGGATTTACGCCAACAATTTTTTTACGCGGCAAAATTGCCATCGGCGTCAAACACTTCGATGCCCGTCTCCGCGACAACGATTGATTTTTCAGTATGGCGATTAGTGGAGGCTTACCGTCGGTATGGGCATCGCCAGGCACAGCTTGATCCGCTAAAATTACATCAACAGGCACCGTTGCCCGCTTTAGATTTAACACATTATGGTCTGAGTAATGCCGATTTGGATACCAATGTTCAGCATAGCGATATGGGGCAGAAAAAATTGGCGGGTATGATTGCTGATTTGCAAAAAACCTATTGCGGCAGCATAGGCTTTGAATACATGCATATCCACGATGAAGACGAGCGTGAGTGGTTACGCCAACGTATTGAGGCGCCAGCTACCGCCTTATCCGCTGAAGAGAAAAAACAGATTTTAAAAGGACTGGTTGCCGCTGATGGTTTGGAAAAATATCTCAGCCGTAAATATGTGGGTAAAACCCGTTTTTCCCTGGAGGGAGGTGATAATCTAATAACGGCTTTAAACACTATTATCAATAGTAGTACCGCGCGGGGCGTTAAAGAATGCGTGCTTGGGATGCCACATCGTGGACGTGTCAATGTTTCAGTGAATGTGCTTGGTAAATCGATGAACACTTTAATAGACGAATTTGAAGGTAACAATATCCGAGACGATCGTGCCGGCGATGTGATTTATCACAGTGGTTTCTCATCCAATGTCAATACAGCGCATGGCGTTGCCCATTTATCCATGATGGCCAATCCTTCACACTTAGAAATGGTTGGTATGGTCGCGCTGGGTTCTGTTCACGCGCGTCAATTCCGTCGTCAAGACGCGCGGCGCGAGCAGGTTTTGCCGATTTTAATGCACGGTGATGGCGCGGTTGCGGGTCAAGGCGTGGTGATGGAAATTTTTAATTTATCCTTACTCAAAGAGTATACTGCCGGTGGCACAATCCACATTGTCGTTAATAATCAGGTTGGCTTTACCACTAGCTTACACGCGGAAGCGCGTTCGTCTTATTACAGCACCGATGTGAGCAAAATGATTGAGGCGCCGGTGTTGCATGTCAATGGCGATGATGCCGAAGCCGTTTATTTGGCGGCAAAACTAGCCTTTGATTATCGCATGAGGTTTCACAAGGATATTGTCATTGAACTGTTTTGTTATCGTCGTCTGGGTCACAATGAAGCCGATGAACCTTCGGCGACACAGCCATTGATGTATCAACACATCCGTCAACATCCTGTTCCGGCTAAAATTTACGCCGATAAACTGTTGGCTGAAAAAATAGTCGGCGATCAAGAATTTGATCAGTACAGTGACGCGTATCGCGAACTGCTTGATCAGGGCGGCACACCGGTGGAGACAACTGAAAACTCATCGGACACGGCACATGTTAATCGCTGGGAACCGTATTTAAAAAATACCGATCTGAATGTTGATGTCGATACCACGGTGTCATTGGATGTTTTGAAAAAACTGGGCAAAAGCTTGTTAACCTTGCCGGCACAGTTTGCTTTGCAAAGACAGGTCGGCAAAATTATGGATGAGCGGAAAAAAATGTTTGCCGGTGAACAAGCATTGAATTGGGGCGCGGCCGAAGCACTGGCTTTCGCCACATTACTCACCGAAAATTATCACATTCGCCTTGCCGGACAGGATAGCCAGCGCGGCACATTCGCCCATCGACACGCGGTATTGCATGATCAGAAAAATGGTGAAACCTTCACACCGCTCAATCATTTAAGTGAAGATCAGCAGTATTTTTGCTGTGTCAATTCACCGCTTTCTGAACTGAGCGCTTTGGGTTTTGAATATGGTTACGCGGCTACTGAGCCGGATGCCTTGATATTATGGGAAGCGCAGTACGGCGATTTTGCTAATGGCGCCCAGATTATCATGGATCAATTCTTGAGTGCTTGTGAACAGAAATGGGATCGTTACTGTGGTTTAACTTTATTATTACCACATGGCTATCAAGGCGCCGGACCGGAGCACTCATCGGCGCATTTGGAACGGTTTTTAATGCTGAGCGCGCAACAGAATATGTCAGTTTGTAATCCAACGACACCGGCACAGATTTTTCATTTGTTGAGACGACAGGCTTTATATAAAGTCCGCAAACCTTTAATTGTGATGTCACCAAAAAATTTATTGCGTCATAAGCTGGTGGTGTCTTCGCTTGACGCCTTAGCTAAGGGTAAATTTGAAAAAGTATTGCCTGAAATAGATGATCTCGATCCTGCGAAAGTAAAACGTGTTGTCTTGTGTTCCGGTAAAGTGTACTACGATTTATTGGATTGTCGTCGCGCTGAACAGATTAAAGACATTGCTATTATACGGGTGGAACAGCTTTATCCTTTCCCTGAAGCGGAAATTAGCGCTGAGATTAAAAAATACCCACAAGCGGAAATTGTTTGGTGTCAAGAAGAACCTAAAAATCATGGCGCTTGGTATCCGCTCGCGTTTAGATTGCAGGCTTGTGTGGGCAGTGATAAGACAGTAATTTATGTCGGCCGTCTGGAATCAGCGCCACCATCATCGGGTTCAAATAAACAATTTCGACAAAAACAAGAAGCGGTGGTTGTCGACGCGCTCAATTTAAAATGCTTAAACTAAACTGAGGAAAAAATATGTCTACTGAAATTAAAGTACCGGCACTACCGGAATCAGTCAGCGATGCGACGATTATGGATTGGTATAAAAAGCCTGGCGATACCGTGCGTCGTGATGAAAATCTAGTTGATCTGGAAACTGACAAAGTTGTCCTTGAAGTGCCGGCGCCGGCTGATGGTGTCTTGAAAGAAATTCACGTACAAAGTGGTGCCACCGTTCATGGCGGTGATGTGATTGCCGTGTTAGAAGAAGGCGCTGTTGCTGAACAGAAAAGCACAAGCGCGGCGCCAGCCAGTCCAGCGCCTGAGAAAAGCGAACAAGCGCCGGCAAAAAAAGAAGAGCAACCCGCCAGCGCCACTGTTGAGAAATCAACGGCGAGCGCGCATTCCGATATCCGTGCTACTAGCAATAAATTATCACCTTCTTTACGACGTTTAGCCGCGGAGCAAGGCTTAAGTACCGAAGAAATCGCCGCGCAACAGACGAATCTCAATGTCGCCCAAACCATGCAGGCGCGTGAAGAAAAACGCGTGCCGATGACGCGATTGCGCCAACGTGTCGCTGAGCGTTTATTGAATGTCAAACAGTCGACAGCGATGTTAACCACATTTAACGAAGTCGATATGTCTGCTGTGATGTCACTGCGCCAACAATATAAAGACACATTTGAAAAGAAACATGGCACCCGTTTAGGCTTTATGTCCTTTTTTACCAAAGCGGTTGTCGAAGCGTTAAAACGATTTCCGGCAATCAATGCTTCAATAGATGATAATGATATTGTCTATCATAATTATTTTGATATTGGTATTGCCGTGTCTACCGATCGTGGTTTAGTGGTACCGGTTGTGCGTGATGCCGATAAAATGACTATGGCGGGTATTGAACTACAAATTCGTGATTTTGGCGCGCGCGGTCGTGATGGCAAATTGACCTTGGATGATCTCAGCGGTGGGAATTTTACCATTACCAATGGCGGTGTCTTCGGCTCAATGTTATCAACGCCGATTCTTAATCCACCACAGAGCGCGATTTTAGGGATGCACAATATTGTTGAACGACCGGTAGTACGTGATGGAGAGATTGTGATACGTCCGATTATGTATTTAGCATTATCCTACGACCATCGTATTGTTGATGGTAAAGATTCCGTGTCTTTTCTGGTAACTGTTAAAGAATTGTTGGAAGATCCAGCTAAATTTTTACTTGATCTTTAAGCATTAATAAAAATAGGGGAAACTATGAACTTACATGAATATCAAGGTAAACGGCTTTTTGCTGAGTATGGTTTACCAATCGCGCAGGGTGAAACTGCGGATAATGTTGAACAGGCACTGCAAATTGCTGAGAAAATCGGTGGCACAGCTTGGATGGTTAAAGCGCAGGTTCATGCCGGTGGACGTGGTAAAGCGGGTGGTGTTAAATTTTGTAAATCCAAAGAAGAAGTCGCGCATCATACCGATCGTTTGCTCGGTTCACATCTGGTCACTTTTCAGACCGATAAAAATGGTCAACCGGTGAACCGGGTATTGATTGCTGATCCTTGTGATATTGCCAAAGAGTTTTATTTAAGTGCTGTGGTGGATCGGGCGACACGACGTATTGTGGTCATTGCCTCGACCGAAGGCGGCGTTGAAATTGAAGAAGTCGCCGCGAAAACGCCAGAGAAAATTTTAAAATTCATCATAGATCCCTTACTGGGTGTACAGCCTTATCAAGGGCGTGAGATTGCTTTTAAATTAGGTCTGCAAGGCAAGCAGATCAAACAGTTCACTGCCATTGTCAATGGTCTGGGCGAAATGTTTGTTGATAAAGATTTAAGCTTGGTTGAAGTGAATCCTTTAATTATCATGCCAAATGATGATTTACTGTGCCTGGACGCTAAAGTAGTCGTTGATGATAATGCCTTGTATCGCCAAGCGCTTTTGCGCAGTATGCGTGACCCATCGCAAGAAGATGAACGTGAAAATCAGGCGCATAATCACGATCTAAGTTATATCGCCCTTGATGGTAATATTGGCTGTATGGTCAATGGTGCTGGTTTGGCGATGGCGACGATGGATATTATTAAAATACATGGCGGTAATCCGGCAAATTTCCTTGATGTCGGCGGTAGCGCGACCAAAGATCGGGTGACGGAGGCGTTTAAAATTATTTTATCCGACGACAGTGTCCAAGGTATTCTGGTAAATATTTTTGGTGGTATTGTGCGCTGTGACATGATTGCTGACGGTATCATTGCCGCAGTGAAAGAAGCACAGGTGACGGTGCCGGTGGTGGTGCGTTTAGCGGGGAATAATGCTGAGTTAGGCAGTAAAAAATTAAACGATAGCGGCATGAGTATTATCGCGGCAACAGAATTGCAAGAAGCGGCTGAAAAGATTTTAAGTGAGGTCAAAGCATCATGAGTATTTTAATTAACAAAGATACAAAAGTTATCTGTCAGGGGTTTACCGGTAAAAACGGGACTTTTCATTCAGAACAGGCCATTGAATACGGCACCAACATGGTGGGTGGTGTGACACCGGGCAAAGGCGGGCAAACCCATCTTGATTTGCCGGTATTTGATACGGTTAAAGAAGCCGTTGAAAAAACCGGTGCCGATGCTTCGGTGATCTATGTGCCGGCACCGTTTTGTAAAGACTCAATTATTGAAGCCGTTGATGCCGGCATTAAATTAATTGTCACCATTACAGAAGGCATTCCGGTCTTGGACATGCTAGATGTCAAATATTATTTAGACAATCATCCGGATGTGCGTATGATTGGACCAAACTGTCCAGGCGTGATTACCCCGGGTGAATGTAAAATTGGCATCATGCCCGGTTATATCCATAAGCCAGGAAAAGTCGGTATTGTTTCGCGTTCAGGCACATTAACTTATGAGGCTGTTGATCAAACGACAAGATTGGGTTTTGGTCAAAGTAGCTGTGTCGGTATCGGTGGTGATCCGATTCCTGGTAGCAGTTTTATCGACATTCTAGCGCTGTTCAATGAAGACCCGCAAACTGAAGCCATTCTGATGGTCGGCGAAATCGGTGGCAGTGCCGAAGAAGAAGCGGCTGACTACATTAAAAACCATGTGACCAAACCGGTCGCCGCTTATATTGCCGGTGTCACCGCGCCACCAGGTAAACGTATGGGCCATGCCGGCGCCATTATTTCTGGTGGCAAAGGTACGGCCGATGAAAAATTCAAAGCACTTGAAGCGGCTGGTGTAACGACAGTACGGTCGCCTGCCGGTTTAGGTAAAGCCGTTGCTGAAGCGGCGGGTTGGTGATATTTTTCTCGCCAATTCCCGTATTTTTCCCGTCATTCCCGCGCAGGTGGTCCCTGAGCCTGCTTGCCCTGAGCCTGTCGAAGGGTCGAAGGGCGGGAATCCAGGAGAAAAATGTTTATGCTTGTGGTTTTATTCCCTGGATTGTTCCCTGAGCCTGTCGAAGGGTCGCGGGAATGACGAAGTTATAGACGAAACAGTACAATCAAATTCACCCTGATGCAATTTAACCCGCAGTTGATCTTTTATGTTTATATCATCGGTTGAATAAATAATAGCACCCGCTTTTTTATCAGTCCTTATTTTTCGAGTAATGCTATAACCGCGTGACAGTGTTGCCAGTGGACTCAATGTGTTTAAGCTGTGCGCTAAACGTTGGAACTGCCCTTGTTTATTTTCAATCACACGCAGTTGCGCCAGTCGCAAACTTTGAACAGTTTTTGCCAGCAATTCTTTTTGATTTTGTAAATACTGTTGCGGATGCTGCTGTTTAAGACGAGTTTCGAGATAATCAACGGTTTGTTGATAATGACTGATGCTGTTAATCATATGATAATTAAGCGTGTTATAGTAACGCTTCAAATTACTTTGCAGTTCGCGTTGATCGGGACTGATGAATTCCGCTGCCGCTGAGGGTGTGGGCGCGCGATAATCAGCAACAAAATCGGTAATGGTAAAATCGACTTCATGACCGACACCGGAAACAATGGGAATGGTGGCGGCAAAAATAGCGCGCGCTAATGTTTCATCATTAAACGCCCATAAATCTTCCAATGATCCGCCGCCACGCGCGATAATTAAGGCGTCACATTCCTGACGTTTGTCAGCTAATTGAATGGCTTTAATCAATGCTGTCGGCGCGTCATCACCTTGTACCAGACTGGGATAAATAATAACCGGCAACGATGGACAACGTTTTTTTAACACATGTAAAATATCATGCAAGGCCGCGCCGGTTGCCGAGGTAATAATGCCGAGTTGTTTAGGAATAGTTGGCAGCGGTTTTTTGTACTGTTGTTCAAATAAACCCTCAGCTAGTAGTTTTTTCTTTAACTGCTCAAAAGCGCGTTGTAAGGCGCCGGCACCGACTTCTTCAATGTGATCGACAATCAGTTGATAATCACCGCGTCCAGTATATAAACTGACTTTGGCATGTAATAACACATGCAAGCCATTTTCCGGTAGGAATTTGGCTAAGCCATTGCGGCCGCGAAACATGGCGCAGCGGACTTGTGATTTGTCATCTTTAAGTGAAAAATACCAATGCCCCGATGCCGGACAGGAAAAATTAGAAATCTCGCCTTCTATCCATAAACTGTCAAACCCTGACTCCAACAGACTTTTTACCTGCTGATTAAGTTCAGTGACGGTTACTGTCGGTGTTGAATTTTCTTCTGTTAACATATTACTAATCTGAAAATAAATCAATTTACTCGTCATTCCCGCCTACGCGGGAATGACGAGTAAATAATGTTAACAGATCTCTCGATAAATAAGAATTATTATTTACAATTGTGTTTTACTAAACAAAAGTGCTAAGCTTGGATGAGAGATAATTTGGAAGATGTTAATTATGATCCAACACATCACTAAAAACTCAGTATTTGATGATCTAAATTTTGATGCTGAAGAAGCCGCTAATTTAAAAGCTCGCGCGGCGTTAATGAATCAAGTCATTGCTTATATTGAAGATAAAGAACTTACACAACAACAAGCTGCGAAATTGCTGCATGTGACGCAGCCGAGAATGAATGATTTGAAACAGGGTAAAATTCAGCTTTTTACCGCCGATACATTGATAAAGATATTGAATAGGATTAATTAGCATAACTGAAAAAATTAGAAATGAAAGAAACAATCCTAGTAACCGGCGCGACGGGTACGGTTGGGCGAGAAGTTGTCAAATCATTATTACAAAAGGATGTAAAAATTAGAGTTGGCATCAGAGATACAAATAAAATTAAAAAATTTTTTTGGTCTGATCGCGTGGAAAGTGTCTTATTAGATTACGCGCGACCTCAAACATTAGCAAACGCCTTGGTCAATGTGGATAGATTATTTTTAATCACCCCACAAGGAAGTGACTTGGAACAAGCGGTCGCGAAAATGGTAATCGAGCAGGGCGGTAAACAAGGATTGCGGCATATTACGCGGTTATCAAGCATGGGCGCGACGCAAACTGGTTTTTTTCGTAATCATTATGAAGCTGATCAATTATTGCTCGCGGCAAATATACCTTATACAGCGTTACAAGCAAATACGTTTATGCAGAACTTTTATAATTTTGTCACCAGTATTAGCAAACGACAAAAAATTGTAGAACCCGCTGGCGAGGGTAAGACAAGTTTCATTGACGTTAGAGATATTGCCGATGTTGCCGCGACTGTGTTGACACAAGCCAATCATGTTGATAAATGTTATGAATTAACTGGCGCTGAATCTTTGGATTATTATCAGGTGGCGGCAATATTTTCTAAGGTATTAAGAAGAAAAGTGGTGTATCAAGCATTGGCGGATCAAGCATATATTGCGACTAAAGAAACGGATGGTATATCTGCCGACGTTGCCAAGCGGTCAATGCAATTTTTTCAGGGCGTTAAAAATGGCGAGTATGCGCGTGTTTCACCTGTGGTAGAAAAAATATTGGCTAGAACACCGATAAGCTTAGAAAAATTTATTGTTGATTATCGCAATAGATTTGATTTTGAATCGAAATCATAAACATGTATACCATAAATATTTGATAAAAAACCTTGAAAAAATCAAAATTCTCGTTATATATTATGGTAGGTCTAATAGAGTAATATGAGGTGTAAAAATGTACGTTGAAAGTATCAATAAAGTAAAAGATAAACTCGAGTCTCTCAAAAAAGCCGGTACAATTACCGCTTGGGAATTGCCGTACGAAAATATACTCACACGTCTTGACGCGGCTTATTTTTTTGTATCAGCGTCTAAAGACAAGCTGTCGGATATTAGCGCCGCTTTTAAGGACTATAACGATTTTAATCTCTGCGACAATGAGAAAAAAACATTGTCAGAAATGGCGTACCAGATTACCTTTCAAGCCGCTGATGCTATAGAAAACAGCTAAAAAATGACGGTAATTTGATTTTTAATTAAAATGCTGTTAGCATATGGCATATTAATAGCATTCTTTAATTGAATGTTAAGTCCAAATTTTTTATAGAGGTACGTGCTGTCGTGAACAATTGTTATTAAACATTGCTTCCGGTGAAGAAGCAGGTCGGCATTAGAACTTTAACAAGTTTTAATGGAAATGTTTCCCCTAATTGTTTAATAACTATCATGACGCATAAACCTATAAAAATTGATCAAGTCAGCCTCTTTTTTCCGCATAAAATCTGTTTTGCTGATTTCACTGCCAGTTTGCATTACGGTAATCGTATCGCCATTATCGGCGCTAATGGCAGTGGCAAATCGACATTATTAAAAATTTTGCAAGACAAAATTGAACCGAGTAGTGGCACTGTACAGATTCCCGATGATGTTATTTGCGCTTATGTGCCGCAAGTTATTGATTCACCGTTAAATGCCAGTGGCGGTGAACGGTTTAATAAAAAATTGACTGAAGCATTAAGTTGCAATCCTAATCTATTATTACTGGATGAACCGACTAATCATCTTGATTACCATAATCGTCAATCACTGATGCGGATGTTAAAGGCCTATCATGGTAGTTTAATTGTTGTCTCTCATGATGTGGAACTGCTGCGTCGTTGTGTTGACAGTTTATGGCATATTGACGATGGTGAGATTCATGTTTTCTCAGGAAATTATGATGACTATGTTGTCGAGCAAAGACGTCAGCGCGCGGCGATAGAAAAAACAATCGCGCAGCTCAATAAACAAAAAAAACAAACGCATGAGATGTTGATGCGTGAACAAAAACGCGCGGCTAATAGTCGTAAGAAAGGAAGAAAAAATATTATTAATCGCAAATGGGCAATGGTTACTAGCTTTGCTAAAGCAACACGCGCAGAAATGACATCAGGACGAAAAAAAGCGGCGATTGATGATAAGAAAACCATGGCGCGACAGCAGCTTGCCGATTTAAAATTAGCGGAAGTTATCGTGCCTAAATTTTCGATCAAGGGGGCTGTAAGCAATGCTCAGCTTGTGGCAATTAGCGATGCCAGTGTTGCTTATGATAATCATGTGGTGCTAAGCGATATTAATCTATCAGTAAACGCTCAAGATCGCATCGCGATTTGTGGCAATAATGGCAGTGGTAAATCAACCTTAATTAAAGCAATCTTATCGTGTGCCGCGGTCAAAAAAACAGGACACTGGGTAGTGCCTAAATTGAATGATATCGCTTATCTTGACCAGCACTATAAAACACTTGATGAGGAAATGACTGTCTTTGATACGATTGCTGAAAGCATGCCGCTGTGGTCAGCCATTGAAGCGCGCCGACATTTGAATGATTTTCTTTTTCGTAAAAATGAAGAAATTAATGCCAACGTGGCAACATTATCCGGTGGTGAAAAAGCGCGACTGAGCTTGGCGCAAATCGCGGCAGTGACGCCGAAATTGCTTATTTTGGATGAGGTAACGAATAATTTGGATTTAGAGACCTACGCGCATGTTGTCCAAGTGTTAAAGCATTATCCTGGCGCTATGTTTGTGATTTCTCATAACAGTGATTTTCTTAAAGAGATTGCTGTAACGCGTTATTATATCATACAAAATAGTAGGATTTTTGCAGCTAAAGATTTCCAAAATCAGCTATAAATTTCAAAACATTATGGCTAATAGCAAAAGTGATAAGTGATAAGCCACAATATATTGTGTTTTATAATTATTAAAATACTATTTTGATAAAAAATATCAATTTTTTCAAAAACTAAGGTGACATTCGCGAGAAAAACTGTAAACTATTTCTACTAACTTATCGTGTTAAGGTAATAAGTAATGTCAATGTTGAAATCGCTACTGCTTGTTTTTGTACTGCTGTTTGGACTGCTTCAGTATAAGCTTTGGTTTTCCGCCAATGGCATGACCCATACCTTACAACTTAAACATCAAATTAGCCGGCAGACACAAATCAACGCGCGTTTAAGCGAACGTAATCAAACACTCGCGCGCGAAATTGATGCATTAAAATCTAACAAATCCGCCATGGAATCCTTGGCGCGTCAGAAATTGGGCATGATAAAAGATAATGAAACCTATTATCAGTTTGTCGCCCCCAGTAAATTGGCAAAATCAGACACTAGCGCCACCTAGCTTTTATGCCGATTTCATGATATACTACTGCTAGTTATATCGAATAATTTTAGCCTATCATGAATAATCAAGTCGCTGCCATTCCGATGCGGTTTATCGGCCCGGTAAGAGTACGGTCCGAGATCATTGACGACGAACAAATTAACGTGCCTTTAGCGACTTATGAAACCACACTCTGGCCGTCAACGGCACGTGGCGCCAAGGTTTCTTGTTTAGCCGGAGGAATTGCGGTCAGCATGGTCAGTGACTGTATGACGCGTTCAATTAGCTTAGAAGCGCCATCGGCTAAGCAAGCGGTTGAAATCGCGCGATCCATCGAAGTGAATCATTATGATAAGTTAGCGGGTATTGTCAGTCAAGGCAGTCGATTCGCTAAGTTACAAGCCATACAGCATCACATTATCGGCAAAACAATTTATCTGCGTTTATCATTTACTACCGGTGACGCCTCCGGTCACAATATGGTGACATTTGCCGCCGAACACATTCAGAATTATTTGCTGTCGGTATTTGCTGATTTACGTTATGTTTCTATCAGTGGTAATTACTGTGTTGATAAAAAAGTGAGCGCGGTTAACGCGATACTCGGTCGCGGTAAATATATGATTGCTGAAATCAATATCTCCGAGAATATTTGTCAGCAAGTGTTGAATACAACGCCGGCGCGCTTGGTTGACTTGCACATCAAAAAGAATTTAATTGGTTCTATAGCGGCTGGTAGTCTTCAAAGTGCGAACGCGCATTTTGCTAATATATTGTTGGCGATGTATTTAGCGACGGGTCAGGATGGCGCCAATATTGTTGAAGGCTCACAGGGGATTACTCACGCCCAATGTGATGATCAAGGTCTCTATTTTTCAGTCACAATTCCCAATCTTATTGTCGGGACAGTCGGTCATGGTAAAATGATTGGGTTTGTTAAAGATAATCTTGAACAGTTAGGTTGTCTAGCATCAACCGAGCCAGGTTTAAACGCGCGGCGCTTGGCTGAAATTATTGCGGCCACGGTATTATGTGGCGAGTTATCTCTATTAGCCGCCTTAACAAATCCTGATGAGTTGATGCGAGCGCATCAGTTATTTGAACGTCGGAACAGGTAATATGACGACAGTTGGTATTGATAAAATCGGTTTTTATACCCCACATTATGTTTTGAGTTTATCAATGCTGGCAGCGCATCGCGGTGTTAATCCGGATAAATTTCTTATTGGTTTGGGGCAGCATCGTATGTCGGTGCCGGCGCCGGATGAAGATGTGGTCACCATGGCGGCGAATGCCGCCGAACGACTATTGCGCGATGTCGATTGTGACAGTATTGATACGCTATTATTTGCTACTGAGAGTGGTATCGATCAATCAAAATCAGCGGGTATTTATGTGCATGGTCTGCTCAATTTGCCGCAACGCTGTCGTGTTGTTGAACTGAAACAAGCCTGTTATAGCGCCACACAAGCTTTGCAGATGGCCTGCGCGATGGTGCAGCGTCGTCCGGATAAAAATGTTTTGATTATTGCCGCGGATATTGCCCGTTACGGCTTATGCAGTTCCGGTGAACCGTCACAAGGTGGTGGCGCGGTTGCCATGTTAATCAGCGCGCAACCAAGATTACTGGCGATAGAACCGCATTATGGGTTGTATACCAATGACATTATGGATTTCTGGCGACCAAATTACCGCCGCGAGGCATTGGTGGAAGGAAAATATTCAGCGAAAATGTATTTACAGGCACTCAAGCAATCATGGCAACATTATAAGGAAAATTCCGGACATGGTTTTAATGATTTTAGTGGGTTTCTTTATCACGCGCCGGTGCCGCGTTTGGTTGAGAAAGCGCATAAAGAATTGGCGCGCTATGAATCATTGCCGTTGGATGATCAACAAGTCGCCGCGCAAACAGCTGATGGTTTGCGTTATGGTCGGGAGATTGGCAACACGTATACCGCGTCGTTATATATTGGCTTGATTTCACTATTGGAAAACAGTGCGGATGATTTAAGTCATCAACGTATCGGCTTATACAGCTATGGTTCCGGTTGCGTGGCGGAATATTTTAGCGGTGTGATACAAGCAGGTTATCAGCAATATCTGGATAAGTCTTATCATCAACAGTTGATTGAGCAGCGTCAGGCATTGAGCATTGAAGACTATGAAAAATTTTTCACCAGTCAATTACCGCGTGATGGCAGTGCTTTTCAGTTGCCACAATACAATACCGGTAACTACCGTTTGGCGGGGATTGAAAATCACAAACGGCTTTATGAACGCAATGACAGCAGTGCAGCAGATGCGTCGCGTCCTGTCCCTATCACGACACCGGCACTGAGTCGGGCGATTTCTCCTGGTAAAATCATTTTATCCGGTGAGCACGCGGTTGTTTACGGTAAGCCGGCAATTGCTTTGGCGGTGAATCGTTACGCTGAAACAACGGTTGTCGCTGATAGTGAGAATGATAAGGTTGATTTCGATTTGCTTGATTTACACTACCACAAGTCTTTAACCAAACAAGCTTTAAAAGATTTAAAATCGAGTATAAAACGTAAGTACCATAAATTTTTAAATCAGGAATGTACCATTCAAGATGTGATCAAACAACCGGTGCAATTAGTTCAGTTTGCCACAGCGCATTTAATGGCGCATTTACAACAGCCGCCACAGGGTATCAAAGTGTCGACACAATCGAATATTCCTGTCGGTTGTGGCATGGGTTCATCGGCGGCCGTGTCTTTAAGTGTGTTAAAAGCAATCAATGAATATTATGGTCATCATGTTGATAGTGACATGTATTTGAAAATGAGCCATGAAATTGAAAATCTACAGCATGGTAACAGCAGTGGGATTGATTTAAACGTATCACTTTATGGCGGTTGTGTGTATGTGAATGGCGGCGACATTGAACAGCGACCAATACCGCGAGTGCCGATGTTTTTGGTGAATACTGGCAAACCGCGATCATCAACCGGTGAGAGTGTCAGTCATGTCAGACAGTATTTTGCTGAAGATGCTATTTGGAATGAATTTGCCGCGACAACCAACGCCTTGGATCAGCTTTTGGCTTCAGATGATGTTGATAAAATTCAATCGATCATTCGTCATAATCACCGCCTGCTTTGTCGTATTGAGGTGGTGCCACAAAAAGTGCAACAATTTATTCAGGATTTAGAGCAACACGGTGCCGCTGCTAAGATATGTGGCGCTGGTAGTGTTGTTGGCGATAATGCCGGTATGGTATTAGTGATTACTGATCAGCTTGATCACATAAAGCCAGTCTGTCGTCATTACCATTATACTGTTGAGCCGGTTATCGCTGAACATCAAGGGTTGCGTGTTGCCTGAGCCAGTCATTAAAACATCGGCACCGGGTAGTGCCATGCTCATGGGTGAACACGCGGTTGTCTATGGCCATCCGGCGATTGTCTGCGCGCTTGATTGTGTGATCAATGTTGAATTATCACCGCGTAAAGACAGAGAAATAAATATTTATTCAGATCAACTGGGTAAGTATCATACCGATCTCGATACCATAAGCATTGCCGCGCCATTTTCTTTTGTGTTAGCGTCAATTGAATTTTTTAAAGCGCAGCTTAGTAATGGATTTGATCTAAGTATTCGCACAGAATTTGCCCATAATCTTGGGCTGGGTTCATCGGCGGCGGTCACTGTCGCGATGATGGCGGCAATCAATCGCTTATTGGCTAGAACAATCACGCCCATTGCCTTATTAGAACAAGCGAGAACAGTGGTGCGACGGGTGCAGGGTATGGGTTCGGGCGCGGATGTTGCTGCCAGTGTGTTTGGTGGTATGATTTATTATCATCCGCGGTCATTATCAATTAAACAAGCGGAACATTTTCCAGAACTGAGTTTATTGTATTCCGGTAGTAAAACGCCGACAGCGGATGTGGTAAAAAAACTGGCGGATGAGGCAAAAAAATATCCTGAACGCTATGATGCCATGTATACGCAAATTGCGACGCTGGTTGAAAAAGCCTGGTCAGCAATGATAGCGCGAGATTGGCACAGTTTAGCTGAGCAGATGGGCGCGCAACAAGCTTTAATGGAAAAGCTGGCACTGAGTAACGCTTGGCTTGATGGTTTGTTATTACAATTGCGTCAAATGCCGGGTATACTAGCCGCTAAACTTTCTGGCGCCGGCTTGGGTGATTGTTTTATTACTTTGGGAAAATTGCCGGACAATTATTTTCCCGTCAATACAGCACAAAAAAACGCGGGCGTGAGGCAAATTGACGTGCGTGTAGAAAAACAAGGTGTGCGTTATCTATGACAGACAAACAAAGCATTGTGCGAACGCTATTAGCCAATAAAAATACTCAACCGGCTATGGAAAGCGCGACAGCATTCGCGCCAAGTAATATCGCTTTGGTTAAATATTGGGGTAAGCGTAATGAAGGCTTGCATTTGCCAGTCACCTCGAGCTTATCGGTATCGCTAGGCAAGCGCGGAGCGACAACGCGGATCAGTTTAGCGTCCGGTAACTGTGATGAAATCATTATCAATGACCAAGTCATTGCCTCTGATACCGGTTTAGCGCGACGCTTGTGTGCTTATCTTGATCTTTTTCGTGGCGATAAAAACGTTTTTTTTCGGGTGAACAGTCATAGTACTGTGCCGATAGCCGCGGGTTTGGCATCGTCCGCTTGTGGCTTTGCCGCCTTAGTAAAGGCATTGAATCAATTTTTTGCTTGGCAGTTATCGGATAGGGCATTGTCTATTTTAGCGCGTCTTGGCAGTGGTAGTGCCAGCCGTTCATTTTGGCATCGTTTTGTGTTATGGCAGTGTGGTGAACGTGAAGATGGTATGGATTGTTACGCCCAACCTGTGGCGCCATTATGGTCAGATTTATGTGTCGGTTTATTGTTATTTAAAACCGAGCCGAAAAAAATGAGCAGTGGCAAAGCCATGCGCTTAACGATGGCAAGTGAATTCTATCAGGCATGGCCAGCTAGAGTAGATAATGATCTCAAGTTGACGCGGCAGGCCATTGCCGCGCGTGATTTTAAGTTATTAGGGCGGACAGCGGAGCGTAACGCGCTAGCCATGCACGCGTGTATGCTGACGGCAGCGCCATCGATTATGTATAGTTGTGCTGAAACAATTAACGCGATGAAAAAAATCTGGCAGTTGCGTGATCAAGGCTTGTCGTTGTTTTTTACTCAAGATGCTGGCCCTAATCTGAAATTATTATTTTTAGAAGAAGACAAACACGCCGTACAAACTCATTTTCCAAATTTAGAAATTGTACAACCTTATCGAGAGCAATTGTTATGACAGAACAAGTTATTTTAGTCGATGATCAGGATCAGCTAATTGGCACTGAAGAAAAACTGAAAGCGCATCAGCATGGTTTGCGACATCGCGCTTTTTCTATTTTTATTGCTGATGATACGCGGCAATCGTTACGGCTGTTATTGCAACAACGCCAATGGGATAAATATCATTGTGGCGGATTATGGACCAATACCTGTTGTAGTCATCCGCGACCGGGTGAAACTATTATTGCGGCTGGTCAGCGTCGTTTGTATGAAGAGATGGGCATAGCCGATGTTGATTTACAAGCGATTGGTGTTTTTCATTATATCGCCCATTTTGATGATGGTTTGACTGAAAATGAGATAGATCATGTCTTATTGGGTTTTTGGCGACCACAAAAATTTGTGGTTAACGACAAAGAAGTTGCCGATTATGCTTGGCTAAGACCGGAACAGATTAACGCTGATTACGCGCGCATGCCGGATAATTATACACCTTGGTTTAAACAGGCGTTTGATATTGTACTTCGACAGTTTGATTTTAAATGATATTTGTTAGTATAATTATAACTGTTCCAAAAGAAATTTAAATATTATACAATATAGAGAGCACTCGTCATTCTAGCACAGGTGGTCCCTGAGCTAGTCGAAGGGGCACAGGAATGACGGGGAATAAGAGATAAAAAAACTAATGAAAATATTACTAAGTAATGATGATGGTTATACGGCACCGGGCATTCAATGTTTGGCTGAAGTATTAGCTGACATTGTCGATATCACCGTGATCGCGCCGGATCGTAACTGCAGTGGCGCCAGCAACTCATTGACATTGGATCGACCGCTGCGTATTACTCAAATGGCGGATTCACATTATATGGTCAACGGCACGCCAACCGATTGCGTGCATCTCGCGCTTACCGGCGCCTTGGACGTGCAACCGGATATGGTGATTTCAGGGATCAACCGAGGCTATAATTTAGGTGATGATATTATGTATTCCGGCACTGTTGCCGGCGCGATGGAAGGGCGTTATTTGGGATTTCCGGCTTTGGCGGTTTCTTTAGGCAGTCCCGCTGAACATTATCAGGCGGCGGCGGCCATCGTCAAAGAGATGGTCACCTTAATGCGTGAAAAACCACTGCCTAGCGATACAATTCTTAATATTAATGTGCCGGATTTGCCTTTAAGTAAAATAGAAGGTATTGAAGTGACTTATTTTGGTCGTCGACATGCTTCTGAACCTACTATTAAAGTAGAAGATCCTCGAGGTGGCGAGCTATACTGGATCGGTTTGCCGGGTGATGCCCGTGATATCAATGAGGGCAGTGATTTTTTCGCGGTGCGCAGTAATAGAGTTTCGGTGACACCTTTCCGCATGGATTGGACCGATTATGATGGTTTTGATCGTTTGCATGACTGGATCGATACAATAAAGTAGGTTGATTGCTATGGCTAAAGATAAAGATGAAATGATACTAGAAGATCCAATAATAGATCAGAATGATGTTGACGTTGCTGAGGCAGATGAACAGAGTAGTGATAATCGTTTTGAGCGTAAGGTTCCGGATAAAACGGAAGATTTTGACGCGACAAGAATGTATCTGCGTGAGATAGGTTATACGCCATTGCTAAGTGTTGAAGAAGAGTTAGCCGTCAGCCGTTTGGCTGTTAAAGGCGACGAAGAAGCACGGCATAAAATGATTGAACGCAATCTGCGCTTGGTTGTGAAAATCGCGCGTAGTTATATTAATCGTGGCATGGAATTTCTTGATTTGATTGCCGAAGGTAATTTAGGTTTGATGCACGCGATAGAGAAGTTTGATCCGGAGCGTGGTTTTCGTTTTTCAACGTACGCGACTTGGTGGATACGTCAGAATATTGAGCGGGCTATTATGAATCAGTCACGCACGGTACGTTTACCGATTCATGTGATTAAAGAATTGAATATTTATTTGCGTGCCGGTAAACAAATTAGAAAAGAGCTAGGGAAAGAAGCTTCGCCTGAAGAAATTGCCGCCAAACTGGATAAACCTTTAGATGAGGTGAAAAAAATCATTTCTTATAATGAGGTTGCCGTTTCCACCGATCAGACTATGGGCGAAACAAATAATCAAAGACTGGTGGATGTGTTAACTGAAGGTGAGGATGATAATCCAGAAAATGAATTGCTTAATGATGATTTAATGAATAGTTTGAGTCAATGGATTGATAAGCTGGATGAAAAAGATCAGCATATTTTAGCGTACCGTTATGGTCTTAACGGCAAAGATAAACAAACCTTGGAAGAAATTTCTCGACATTTTAACATGACCCGTGAAAGTATCCGCCAACGGCAAATGCAAGCGCTAAGGAAATTACGCAGTATCGCCGCGCAGCATGGTGTATCTGAAGAAAATATTTTTCATACCAATCCGCCTAAAGATCTTAATGATTAATAGGGTGAATTTATCTTGATTTTTTCATCACCCGTTATTCCTGCATATTTTCCTCGTCATTCCCGCGCAGGCGGGAATCCAGGGAGCAAAACTACAGGCATACACATTTTTCTCCTGGATTCCCGCCTGCGCGGGAATGACGGGGAAGAGTGCTAAACTGAGACTATTACCTAAATCAGTCATATCGTGACAGCGCATAGAATTTTTGTTATGCTATTCAACGGTGGTCAGATTGGTCTCCTTGCAACAATTCATTGAAAACCCCGCCAGGTCCGGAAGGAAGCAACGGTATCTTTGGTATTGTGTGCTGAGGCTCGGCTAATTTGACCCCACCGATTTAGAATAGAAATATGACTCATCAAGTATTAGCACGTCGTTGGCGACCTCGCACATTTGATCAGATGGTTGGTCAAACGCATGTTTTGCGCGCGCTGGTTAACGCGCTGAAGCAACAGCGTTTACATCATGCTTATTTATTCAGCGGCACCCGTGGCGTTGGTAAAACAACCATTGCCCGTATTCTGGCAAAATGTTTAAATTGCGAGCAGGGTATTAGTGCCGAACCGTGTGATCAGTGTCAGACTTGTGTCGAAATTAACAAGGGTTGTTTTGTTGATTTAATTGAAGTTGACGCGGCATCGCGCACTAAAGTTGAAGACACACGAGAACTGCTTGATAATGTCCAATATCTACCCACGCGTGGTCGATTTAAAATTTACCTCATTGACGAGGTGCACATGTTATCCGGTCATAGTTTTAACGCCTTATTAAAAACATTGGAAGAACCGCCGCAACATGTAAAATTTTTACTGGCAACGACTGACCCACAGAAACTGCCAGTGACTGTATTATCACGCTGTTTGCAATTCCATTTGAAAAGCTTATCGCCAACACTGATCACGCAGCAATTAAAGCATATTTTGCAACAGGAAAAAATTGACTTTGAAGACGCGGCATTATCACAGTTAGCTTTAGCTGCTAAAGGCAGTATGCGTGATGCCTTGAGTTTACTTGATCAAGCCATTGCCTTTGCCGATGGTGTATTAACCAGCCAGGAAATCGCCGCGATGTTGGGCAATATTGAGCAGCATTATCTCGGTGAGATGATGCTAGCTTTAGCCGCTAAGGACGGGCATCAATTATTAGCGGTTGTGCGCGGATTAGCCGAGCAATCGCCTGATTTTTATCAAGTACTCGATGAATTGCTGAGTTTGTTACATCATTTAGCCTTAGCGCAGGCCGTGCCGGATACTTATCGCCATGATCACCTCGCTGATCTTGATCCGCAACAGTTCTCTCGTGAAGATATTCAGCTTTATTATCAGATTGCTTTGATTGGTAAACGTGATTTAGCTTACGCGGTCGATCCGCAAGCCGGTTTTGAAATGGTCATGTTGCGTATGTTGGCTTTTCAACCGGCAACAATGGCAGTTGGGGCAAAAAAGTCACCGGCAGTGACGCAACAAGCTGTGCCGGATAACACTAAATTAAACTCGGCGACACAAGCGCCAGCCCAGTCCAATCAAGCTATTGCCAAGGCGTCGACAAAAGCGACAGCGTGGTCGGAGATTGTTGATCAGCTGCAATTGACTGGCTTAACCCATGCCTTAGCCTGTAATTGTGTGGTAAAAAAACAGGATGAGCAGATGATGCAATTGTCTCTGGCACCGCAGCACGCGGCCTTACTCAGCGCTGGACAACAGCAGAAATTAAACCAGGCGGTGAATAAGTATTTTAATAAATCAATGAAACTTAGCATTGATGTTGAAAAATTTGAGGCAACGACGCCGGCGCAAATAAAACAGCAACAAGCTAATGAACGTCAGGAGCAAGCTTACCATGCCATTAGTCAGGACAAACAGGTACAGGATTTAGTCTCAACATTTGGCGCGGCCGTGCAGCAGGTAACTGTGCCCGGTCAAGAGCGCTAGAATACTTGTTTTTGTTGATATTGTGGGTTATGATTTTCTGGGTAACTAATAAGACAGTATAGGTTAACATGAATATTCCAAACTTTAATGAATTAATGGAGAAAGCACGCGCGGTGCAGGAAAAAATGAGCGAGGCTAAGGAAGCTACCCGTTCAATTACCGTCACTGGGAAAGCGCCGGTGACCGCAAAACCCTTGGTGGAAGTGACGATGGATGGCGCCTATCATCTGACCACGGTCAACATTGATGACAGTTTATGGCAAGAACAAGATAAAGAAATGATTCAGGATCTTATCGCCAGCGCGGTTAACAACGCCGCTGATAATCTTAAACAGGCTTCAAAGGATAAGATGGCCGATGTCGCCAAAGAGTTAGATCTACCGCCCGGTTTCGATAACTTTATTAAATAATTACACCATGGCATTTAGCCCATTACTTGATGAGCTCATTCAAGCGCTACGTTTATTACCTGGGGTTGGTAATAAATCCGCGCAGCGCATGGCATTTTTTTTATTACAACGCAACCGCACCGGTGCTTTAAAACTGGCTGAAACCATGAGTCAGGCAATGAAATCAGTCGGGCATTGCCAGTTCTGTCGTACGTTCAGTGAAAGTGATTATTGTAAACTCTGCGTCAGTGATAAACGTGATAAACAAGTGTTATGCGTGGTTGAGTCACCCGCGGATGTTTTGGCGATTGAACAAACCGCGAGCTATAATGGTCGTTATTTTGTGCTGATGGGACATTTATCGCCTTTGGATGGCATTGGTCCGCAAGATCTTGGTTTGGATCGTCTGAAACATATTGCCGCTGATGAAAATGAACCTATCAAAGAAATTATTGTCGCCACCAATCCAACTGTTGAAGGCGAGGCGACAGCGCATTATATCAGCAGTATGTTACAGGATTTTCCCATTAAAATTACCCGCATCGCTCATGGTGTGCCTTTAGGCAGTGAGTTGGAATATGTTGATGGTGGTACCTTAGCGCACGCTTTTTCTGGTCGGGAAGAAATTTAGTTAAATCCTAAAAGCATAGCGGTCCCTGAGCCTGCTTGCCCTGAGCCTGTCGAAGGGTCGAAGGGACCGCCCTTCGGCTAGGCTCAGGGGACAGCGCGGTTTTTAGCTTAATCAAAACTATTTATCACGGCATAGCGATAAATAATTAATCCCAATAGTCCAAGGACAGTATAAGCAATTGCCAGCACCCATATCCCGTCATGAGCAAAGCTACCAATAATCGCGCTGCCTAAGAAAGTCACTAGCAATTGAAAACCACCATAGAATGCGCCAGCTGCGCCTCTTTTATCATGAAAAGGAGTAAGGGCGGCTGATCCGATTGTTGGCCCAACAAATGCTTGTGCCAGTAATGTTGCTATCACAGCAATCATAATCAGTGGGACATTGATCGATCGAAATAGGATAAAAAGGACTAACCATAAACCAGCAATTAATAATAAAACTAATCCAGTGATCACGGTTTTAGGTTGACCAAAACGATGGATGATTGTCGGTGTTATAAACTTACCTATAATCGTACCAATACCGACAATACTTGTAGTCCAGCCGTAAATAATCGGTGTTAAATTGAATTGTGTTTGTAGAATAAAAGAACTTGTAGTCGCGTACGCCATATTAGCCGCCATGACAATACCAGCTAGCAGCGTACAGCCAATAAATACTTTGTGGCAAAGGAGAAATGTATAGTTTTGATAAATTGTTTTTATCTTACAGGCATCTGGGTTTTTATAATGATTAGTTTCCGGACAAAATACAGTATAAACGAATAAAGCCAGGGCAATTACTGAGCCTAAAACAAAAAAATTGGCTTGCCAGTCAAAACCATGCTGGATATAACCACCAATGGCGGGCGCCAGCAAGGGCGATAAGCCGAGAAACATGGTAAAATATGACGCATATAATGCCGTTCGCTTTTTTAACACATCGACAATAATAGTACGCACTACGCCAATACAAACACTTGAACCAACCCCTTGTATTAATCGAGTAAATAGAAACATAACAATCGTATGAGTAAACATGGTGCCATAACTGGCTAACGCTGCAAGTGATAGTCCAAATATTACAATTGGCTTGCGTCCATATCGATCAGAAAGTGGACCATAAAAAAATAAACTAGCGCCCATACCGAGAAGATAAATTGATACCGATTGCTGCATGTGAGTTTTATCGGTATGGAGGTAGCGCATGATATGAGGCATGGAAGCCAAATGAATGTCGATACCTAACATGCTGCAAGCGGCAACTATAATGGTAATAACTAGGATTTTTACTTCTTGCCGTGTTAACGTAGCTTTTTTAGTCACTTTCTTTCTCTAAATTTTTCTTGTTTTCCCGTCATTCCAGCGCAGGTAGTTCCTGAGCTTACGGTCCCTGAGCTTGTCGGAAGGTCGAAAGACCGGAATCCAGTGATGTTACTTGGATTGTTAATTTGTATGATGCATTATATAACTGCCTTTATTAATAATCACTAAAAAATTCTCACTAACGCATTTATGGCAATATTGCAAATAGTTTTTAGTAAATTAAGTGATGACAGGTGCTATTTAAATAGCTCACAATTTATCCACAATATTTCCCCATTATTTTTGCTTGATTTTTTTGCTCAACCTCATTATCTTGTTACAGCGTTGCCATTGTAACCCCATATATAGGGTTTGCTTTGATGGCGTTGATATATTAGACCAAAAAGCCCCTGAGCCTGCTTGCCCTGAGCCTGTCGAAGGATCGAAAGGGCAAAAAGGGCAGAAATTAGTTTGGATTCAGGCAGTTAAATTGCCTAAATCATGGATAAAATGATATGAAATTGGAGAATAAAAACATGAATACACCAACATCAGCAGCATCAGTGATGTTAAAAAATGATCAAAAAACACCGGTTTTTGAGACTATTGACGAAGTCATAGACGATAAAACACAAACAGTGGTGCAACCGTTAAAAGTGATTAATCGTCGTGGCAATGTGGTTGCCTATGATGAAAACAAAATCAGAGTCGCTATGACCAAAGCTTTTTTAGCGGTTGAAGGTGATAACGCGGTAGCCTCGCAAAGCATTCACGCCAAAGTTGAGGAAATGACCGCCGCGATTACCGATGTGTTAAAGGAGCGGGTATTAATTGATGGTACCATAGGCATTGAGCAAATTCAGGATCAGGTTGAATTAGCCTTGATGCGAGCCGGTGAACAGAAAGTCGCGCGGACCTATGTGTTGTACCGAGAGGAGCGGCAAAAAGAACGTGAAAAACAGGCAAAACCGGCGCCAGAGACACCATCACTCAATGTGGTCGCGGCGGATGGTCAAGTAGTGCCACTTGATGAACAACGTATTAAAACAGTGGTTCATGAAGCCTGTGATGGTCTTAAAGCGGCGGATAACGCGCTTATTTTAGACCAGTTGGCGCATAACCTGTTTGATCGGATGCCGGAACGTGATATCAGTAAGGCATTGATTATCACCGCGCGTAGTCTGGTTGAAAGAGATCCGGATTACAGCTATGTAACCGCACGATTGTTGTTGGATCAATTGCGTAGCGAAGCCTTGAATTTCCTCGGTATAGGCAGCCAGGCGACATTTATACAAATGTTTGATTTGTATCCAACCTATTTCAAAGCCTATCTTAAACGTGGTGTTGAACTCAATCGCATCAGTGAAAAATTGTTAGATTTTGATTTAGATAAAATTGCTGCGGCAATCAAACCGGAACGTGATCATCAGTTTACTTATCTGAGTTTGCAAACACTCTATGATCGTTATTTTCTCCATCATCATGGCACCCGCTATGCCTTGCCGCAAGCATTTTTCATGCGTGTGGCGATGGGGCTGGCGTTGGAAGAAAAAGATAGAGAAGAGCGCGCCATTGAGTTTTATAATTTACTCTCCAGCTTTGATTTTATGTCATCCACACCGACACTTTTTAACGCCGGGACAATTCGCCCACAACTTTCCAGTTGTTTTTTGACAACAGTGCCCGATGATCTTGATGGCATTTATGGCGCGATCAAAGATAACGCCTTATTGTCAAAATACGCCGGTGGCTTGGGTAATGATTGGACGCCAGTGCGGGCGATGGGATCACATATTCACGGCACCAATGGTAAGTCACAAGGTGTGGTACCTTTTTTAAATGTCGCTGACGCGACAGCAATTGCGGTCAACCAAGGCGGTAAACGTAAAGGCGCGGTTTGCGCTTATTTAGAGATCTGGCATAAAGATTTTGAAGATTTCCTCGAGCTGCGAAAAAACACTGGTGATGATCGTCGACGTACTCATGATATGAATATCGCCGCTTGGGTAAATGATTTGTTTATGCAGCGCGTGCATGAAAAAGGTTCATGGACCTTATTTTCACCGAATGAAGTGCCTGACTTACATGATTTATATGGTAAGGCGTTTGAGAAAGCGTATATCGCTTATGAAGAGAAAGCACGTCATGGTGAAATAAAAACCTATAAGGTGGTTGCTGCCAGAGATTTATGGCGTAAATTATTGTCGATGCTATTTGAAACAGGGCATCCTTGGGTAACGTTCAAAGATGTTTGTAATCTTCGTTCGCCGCAACAACATTGTGGGGTGATACATAGTTCTAATTTATGTACAGAGATTACGCTAAATACGTCTAAAGAAGAAATTGCGGTATGTAATCTTGGCAGTATTAATTTGCCGCAACACATGGACGACAATAATCGTTTTGATGTTGAAAGATTGCGTAACACCGTGCGTACCGCCATTCGTATGCTCGATAATGTCATTAACATCAATTTTTATACCGTACCGCAGGCATTTAATTCCAATATGAAACATCGTCCTATTGGTCTTGGCGTGATGGGTTTTCAGGATTGCTTGTATAAAAAACGTATTCCTTACGCGTCAACTAAAGCGGTAGAATTTGCCGATCGTTATCAGGAGTATGTAAGCTATTACGCCATTGAAGCTTCCGCCGAATTGGCACAGGAGCGCGGCAGTTATGCCAGCTTTGACGGTTCATTGTGGAATCAGGGGATTATGCCGCTTGATTCGATACAAAACGTCACATCACAACGTCCGGCGCAATATTTAGATATCAATACCGATTCAACACTGGATTGGGATAGCTTGCGTGAAAAAGTTAAAAAAGGAATGCGTAATTCCAATGTATTGGCTATCGCGCCGACCGCGACGATTTCCAATATTTGTGGTGTGTCGCAATCCATAGAACCGACTTATCAGAATCTCTATGTTAAATCAAACATGTCCGGTGAGTTCACGGTGGTGAATCCTTATCTGATAAGAGATTTAAAAGCGGTGGGTTTATGGGATGAAGTGATGATTAATGATCTGAAATATTATGATGGTAGTGTCCAGAAAATTGATCGCGTCCCTGATGATTTAAAAGCGATTTACGCGACCGCCTTTGAAATGGATGCCAAATATTTAGTGGATTGCGCGGCACGACGACAAAAATGGATAGATCAAGCGCAATCACTGAATTTATATATGGCAAATCCTTCTGGTAAAAAACTGGATAATCTGTATCGTCATGCCTGGACAGCGGGTTTAAAGACAACCTATTATATGCGTAGTCTAGGCGCGAGTAGTACTGAAAAATCAACAGTCACTACCGGTGCCTTGAACGCGGTGAAAGTCAATACCGCGCCAAAAGCGTGCGCGATTGATGATCCAGAATGTGAAGCTTGTCAATAATCATGGAAGGCAGTGTAATTAAATGTTAATGTAAAAGAGGTAATCATGAATTCTACGGAAACAACTATGAAATGGGATGAAAATAATCAAGGTGGCGCTACAGGATTGGAGTCGTTGGAAATGGGGGCCGGGCGTTTGCAGGTTGATGATAAAAAAATTATCAATTGCCGCGCCGACCTGAACCAATTAGTGCCGTTTAAATATGAGTGGGCCTGGGATAAATATCTCACCGGTTGCGCCAATCACTGGATGCCACAGGAAATTAACATGGCGGCGGATATCGCTTTATGGCGTGATCCCAATGGTCTCACTGAAGACGAACGCCGTATTGTCAAACGTAATCTCGGATTCTTTTCCACCGCTGATTCTTTGGTGGCGAATAATTTGGTTTTGGCGGTGTATCGTCATATTACCAATCCTGAATGCCGTCAATATCTGTTGCGTCAGGCGTTTGAAGAAGCCATACACACCCACGCTTATCAGTATTGTATTCAAAGTTTGGGTTTGGATGAAGCTGAAGTATTTAATATGTATCGTGAATTACCATCGGTCGCGACGAAAGCGGCATGGGCCTTACCGTATACTCAAAGCTTAGGCGATCCAAATTTCAGAACCGGTACGTTTGAAACCAACCAACGTTTGTTGCGTGATCTGATCGCGTTCTATGTGGTTTTTGAAGGTATTTTCTTTTATGTTGGGTTTACGCAGATACTGTCTATGGGACGTCGCAATAAAATGGTAGGTGTTTCCGAACAGTTTCAATATATTTTGCGTGATGAATCAATGCACTTGAATTTTGGTATTGATGTGATCAACCAAATCAAGATTGAAAACCCTGAATTGTGGACCGAGGCATTTCAGCAAGAAGCCATCGATATGATTCATCAAGGCGTTGATCTTGAGTACCAATACGCCATTGATACCATGCCGCATGGTATTTTAGGCATGAACGCCGGTAGTTTTAAAGGTTACTTGCAGTTTATTGCCAATCGCCGTTGTGTGCAAATTGGTCTGCCAGAACAATACGCCGGTGCCACCAACACATTCCCGTGGATGAGTGAAATCATGGACCTTAAAAAAGAGAAAAACTTTTTTGAAACACGGGTGACTGAATATCAAACCGGTGGTGCCTTAAGCTGGGATGATGATGACGATGAGTAAATAGACTTGGGTGGTCCCTGAGTTTATCGACAGGCTCAGGGACCACTGTGGTTTTTAGAGTCATATCACTATTTGAAAAAATAACCATAACAATTTCTTTCACTTGAAAATCTTGTAATGAATACTATATTGGGCTACAATGTAGGTACAGGATATATGTTGTGATATATGATATATCTCGTATTTGAGAGGTGAAATAAATGTCTGAGAATTCAGTAGTACGTGCTCGTATAGATGGCAAAATAAAAGAAGAAGCGGCTGCCGTGTTATCCGCTATGGGACTAACCGTTTCAGATGCTTTCCGTATGCTTATGGTACGTATTGCAAAAGAGAAAGCCTTACCTTTTAATCCACTCATTCCAAACAAAGAAACAATTGAGGCAATGAAAGCCGCGCGTCAGGGAAAATTGAATATAGATGGAAAAAATCCAGAAGACCTAATAAAAAATCTAAATGAGAACGATTAAGCACACGAGCAAATTCAAACGTGATTACAAACGAGAATTAAAATCTGGAGCTTATAAAAAAACATTGGATAAGGAACTTATAAAAGTGGTATCAATGCTTACGCAAGACATAGTGTTATCTAAAAGATATTATGACCATTTTTTAATTGGTGAATGGAAAGATCATCGTGACTGCCATATTAAACCCGATCTGATATTAATCTATAGAAAACCAGATAGAAATTCTTTAGAGCTTGTTCGTCTTGGATCTCATTCAAAATTGAGTCTATAGGACTTTTCAAATACGAATAAAGAGATTGAAATTTTAAATAGCAAAATCACTGCTATCAAAAAACTGATTTGCATATTTATGCTTTTATGCTGTACTTAGTTTGAGATAAAGTAATTAGAGGATTATTTCATGAGTATCAAATGTTTGTGCTTATCGTTACAAAATCATGAGCACCAAGCTATTAAGCTTGCAGCTTATCTTGATGGCAAAACCATTAAAGCTTATAGAATGAAGAAGAAAGAATAAAAGTGAAGCAGTATAAGCGACAATCTCGTTGTGGATTTTTACGTCTTTTAGTTGGTTTTGGGTTTCAATTCATAGCTTTTTGTCTTAAAAAAGTTTCATTTTAAAATGAGAAATCTCCCTTGCTTGCGATTGAGTTGTTGAACATGTTATCGTTTGGCATTTGAAGATATTTCAAAAAAATAGACAATGCTCATTAGAGACTGGAATTCTGCGATGAATCAGTTTATGATCAAGTTTGAAAACAGAATTCATGTTTAAGCGGGTGGGGATTTACACACTTATTTGGAATGACTCTAAAAAAAGATTATTATAACAGTGCGACACTTACTGCCATGGGATTTGGCGGTTATTTTTTAAACTATGGTCTATCGGCTTTTGTGGCACGATATACATCTATGGAACTATACGCTGAAATATCCATTGCACTAAAAGTAATTACAATTTTGTCAACTATCATGCTACTTGGCACAAATACTAGCTCTCAGCGATTTTTTTCAACGTATATTAGCACGCGAAACATATCAACTTCGTATGATTATATTTTTTGGAATATAAAAGTAATCAGCAAAACGTTTTTTATGGGTTGGTTTTTTACGTTATTCGTCTTATTTATTATGGTTGTTTTTCATCTGTGGGATATCAAACAGATCGCAACGCATCATTTAAGTGTTTATGCCATGTTAATTGCACCATTTTTGGCATTTACCGTACTAATATCCAGTTATCTCTTTGCACTAGGATCAATATTTTTAGCAACCTTCCTGAATAGAATTGGCAGGTATTTGTTTTTTTTCTTATGTTTTTTCACTATTGTCACACTCATTAGTCCGACACTCGAAACAATACATGTTTTAATTACTTGGGTGACCACTTATGTGATACTGATATTAATAGGTGTCTTAACGTTTTGGACTAAAATGCCACTAGAATTGAAATCTTTTTTTGTTAATTCTAGAAAATTCACCAACCGAAAATATGAGAAGAACTGGAAAGAAGTTTCATATGGTTTAATATTAAATAATATTATTTTCACTATTATTTGCGCAGTCGGTTTATTTTTGGTCGCGATTTTCCATCCGCAAAAAGGTGCCACCGCTCTGTTCGCGGTTGCTTCATTAATTTCGGATGTCCTGTTTATCATTAGTGAAAATGTTTATAATGCTGTTAAACCAAGGATTAATTCGCTGATTAAATCCAAATCGGGCATATTACAATTGCAAGATTTAATAAATAAAACCAATCTGATTGCTTTCTCAATTGGTATACTTGTTTTTATTATACTAATCATTTTTTCTAAAGCGTTATTAGGTCATTTCGGCAAAGCATATTTGGCCGCAGAAAACGCGCTGGTTATACTATGTTTAAGTGCGCTTACCGGCTTAGCCTCTCGTTTAGCGTCACTTATTCTGGCTTTTTCAGGTCATCATAAGTTATTGATAAAAATTGCAATAGCGGAATTATGTGTATTAGTGATAATCAGCATACCATTGCTTCATTTTTTTGGCATTGTTGGTGAGTCTGTTGCTATACTTATTTCAATGCTTTTCAAAGCAATCATAACTGTTTTTTTTGTCAAAACGTATTACCCCATTAAACTGTTTTTTTATAGTTAGGGTTAGACGACGCAAAGAGACGGTTTGTTAAATGATTCTATGGAAATATATCAATATAAAAATATTAAAAAATAGTATTGTGAAAACAATCGTGAAAATGATTATAAATCAAACTTTCTGTGTACCTTTATCATGCTTCCAACCTGGAAGAATACCACCATGAAAAATTGCTTTTGCTTTAGTAACCACTTGCGGTGATTGTATTGCTGCCAGTAGTTCTTTCATTTCTGTTTATTTCTTGTCATTGGTTTGATCGTCTCGGCATTATCTTGGTTCCAGCCTGGAATGGCGCCACCATGAAAAATCTCTTTTGCTTTAGCAACGACTTGTGGTGATTGTATTGCCGCCAAGAGTTCTTTTATTCTCGGATCATTTTCTGTACCCGCCCGCACCACAAGCAAATTCGTGTAAAGTGAATCGGTGCTTTCCTTGTAAATGGCATCTTTTAGTGAGAAGCCGGCAGCGACGGCAAAGTTATTATTGATAACAGCTGCTGAGACATCTTGTAAGGTGCGTGGTAGATTAGACGCGTCCAGCGCTATAAATTTTATATATTTTGGATTGGCAATAATATCCTTGGGTGTGGCTGTGATCGTAACACCTGGTCGTAATTTGATTAGACCAGCTTTTTGTAATAATAGCAATGCTCTACTTTCATCAGTGGGATCACTAGCTATGGCGATGATACCACTTATTGGTAGCTGATCGAGGTTTTTAATTTTGACAGAATAGACACCGAGGGGGAAAAGAAAAGTTTTGCCGGCAATCGCCAGTTTATAGCCATGGGCTTTTACATCGGCATCGAGAAATGGTTTACTTTGAAATGAGTTCGCGTCAATATCACCTTCAGCAAGCGCGCGATTCGGGATTGAATAATCAGAGAATGTGACTATGTTGACCTTTAATCCATAGCGTTCTTGAGCGACTTGCTGTGCCGCTTTCATCAACTCAGCTTCGGGTCCCGCCATCACGCCTACTTTAAGGCTGTTAGTATGGCTAGTATTGTTACACCCATTGAAAAGTATTATCGGGAAAATACAAAGTAATAACGTTAATAAATTTTTCATTTCAGTTTTCCTCTCTGGCTAAGCCGCTTTGGTAAAAAAGTTACCAGCAAAGTGAGCTAATCATAGCAAAATAAGCAAAAGAGTGGTAGTAATAACTCATGTGTGCTGTTCAAGCCTGTCGGCGAATTCTAATTAGTATTTATCAAATTTTCTCTTTTGAGATTATTTCTGTTAAATCAATAAGTTAAAAAGACAGCGCGCGATTTTGTATGATCTTTATTCAATAGGAATTTCGAGCAGGCGATGTGGTACCCGCTAAAGATGGGTAGCCCATCCATATATGGCGTAAAGTTTAGCGAACGCAGGATTGGCGCGGCACCTGC
>JBCCYM010000003.1:0-74139 GCA_039190005.1 Pseudomonadota bacterium | reverse complement strand
GCATAGATGGCTGAGCTTGTCGAAGCCCAAGCCTGCTTTCGAAAAACCTGCTATGCCCTTCGATGAACTCAGGGACCACCCTTTGAACGTCTTTAAAGCATAGATGGCTGAGCTTGTCGAAGCCCAAGCCTGCTTTCGAAAAACCTGCTATGCCCTTCGATGAACTCAGGGACCACCCTTTGAACGTCTTTAAAGCATAGATGGCTGAGCTTGTCGAAGCCCAAACCTGCTTTCGAAAAACCTGCTATGCCCTTCGATGAATTCAGGGCCCGCCCTTTGAACGTCTTTAAGGCATAGATGGCTGAGCTTGTCGAAGCCCAAACCTGCTTTCGAAAAACTTGCTATGTTCTTCGACGAGCTCAGGAACCGCCCTTCGACCCTTCGACAGGCTCAGGGCAAGCAGGCTCAGGGACCACCCTTCGATGAACTTAGGGATCAAATGGTTTTTAAGTCAAAATAGTTTGTGATTTTGCTCAATCTAAATTATTATCTAATCAGTAGGAGATTGATTGTGAAACTTGAATTACGTTACTTGCCGACATCATTGACTTTATTTCGCATCGCGATTATACCATTATTGGTTGTTGCCTATTATCTGCCTTGGGGACATATTACCTCTGTCATACTTTTTGCCGTTGCCTGTATTACTGACTGGTTTGATGGTTATCTTGCCCGTTCTTTGAATTTATCAACCTCATTTGGTGCCTTTCTCGATCCGGTTGCCGATAAGCTTTTAGTTGTCGCGGCATTAATTCTCGTCATTAAACGCTTTGATTATTTAGTGGTGCCGGGCATGATTATTATTGGTCGAGAAGTGCTGATTTCTGCGCTGCGCGAGTGGTTGGCAAAAATAAACGATAAAACCAGAATCGCGGTGAGTTATACCGCTAAAGTTAAAACAACTGTGCAGATGTTTGCCATTGTTTTTTTATTAGCCAGCCCACCTGATAGCTATTTGTGGTTGCGCGTTATTGGCTATATTTTGCTTTACATGGCCATGGCGCTGACCTTGTGGACCATGCTGATGTATATCAAAATGTCTTGGAATCAGTTTAGGAAATCGATGTAATTTCTTCGATCTTTCGACAGGCTGAGGAATCATTCATCTTGATCACAAGTCATACTCGCATGAGCAGATATCCGTGAGGGAAATTAGTCATTCGCTGATAGCACCAATGGCGCATTGCTTGTCATAGTACGTATAACACTAGCATTGGGTTCAGGAGTTATACTACCAAATCCCATAGTTTGCCAATTGCCATTCTTATAAACAGCAATTTTTTGCATTGCAGCACCATTGCCATTTTCACTAAATACGCCGCCAGCATATACATGACCAGCAGTATCAAAATACAATACGCGGACAAAATTATTTAAACCATTGCCTATTGGTAGCCATGTTTTGTTAGTAGCATCCCATTGAGCAACGTTATATAAAGGCGCGCCAACTCCTTTGCCATTGCCATCATTATTTTGATTAAATGCTCCACCGGCAAAAATGATTCCATGCGAATTCATAGCAAGTGTTTTTACAACGGGTTGTTGGGCACTTGTCGTAGAAGCGCCATAAAAACCATGTCCGACTGGTAGCCATGTGGCTGTGCTTGGATCTGTTGTGGATGCTTTAGCAATATAGTTTAAGTAATTACTAGTGCCACCGTCGGTTGTTTGGAATGTACCGCCAACATAAAGTGTGCCTTTTTGGTCAAAAATTAGAGTAACTGGACTTGAAGAAAACTTAGAAAATGCTGACCAAGTTTGAGTACTAACATTAAATTTTTCAATATGATTAACGTTAAATGAAGGGGCGCAAGTAATATAAATATTTCCTGAATTATCTATAATTAAATCACTTGCCTGAAGGCAACCCGCTCCAGTGCCCAGTGGAATCCATTTATTTTCTGATGGACTCCATTGGAGCACTAAATTGCCATCCGTGAGCGTTCCGGCATAAATGGTACCATTTTTATCAGATAAAAGCTTGTAAACAGCACCGCCAATATCACCCATCCGAGACCAGCCCCCATGAATAAGTTTTTTAACATTACTGCCATCGACAGGCGTAAAAAGTCCAAGATACAATACACCTGCGGGATTTGTAATTAGTGACATAATATTACCATCGAATTGATTATTACCTATTGGCCAATCATTAGACCAACTACTGCCATCCCAACGCCAAACATAGAAAATTTTTTTATCACTAAAATCATCACCACCTCCCGCATAAAGATAATAACCTGCTTCATTGACATTAAAAGCGGTACTCGTACTATCTAAGGTGCTGTGTAAATTTACAGCTCCAGATTGATTTAAACGTTGGAAAAAGGTGTTATAGGGCGACTCACTATGGTTCACTGCCAACCATAACATGCAGCTTGAGCTTGTACCTGCTGGTATTGTGACAGTGGTTTGGTTATCATTGGTGGTGACCGCGCATATTGTCCCATTCGTATCATTGTTATGAATGTAATGATATAAATTCTGAATGTAATCGGGTTGGGTTGAGGCATTTGAAACGACAGTTAAATAAGCTGGTAATGTTACTGTGATGGGGTTATCAACAATAACACCAGAGCCATTGGTTAACTTAATGCCAGAAGCATCGGGATAAGGTTGGGTATTCAGTAATTCAGCGGTATAATCAGTACGGGAAAAACGAATGAGTCGACTGCCAATCGCAACGCCATGCTGAGACACATTGATGGTTGCGCTACTACAGTTTTCAGGAATAGGATCAGCCCAGTTCAAATTGACGGTGGCACTGTTTGCTGAAGAACTCACTGTTGTTGATGGGGTTGTATTTGGATCATTTAAACAGGTATTGACACCGGTAATTGAAACAGTGATATTTCCACCATCTATGGCACTTGCACCTAATTGTGTGCTGTTGTTAGTTTTGGTAAAATCAACTGTTACAGTTGTTGTGCCACTGGAGGTTTGGGCATAGATATTATTACTTAACCAACTGGTATCATTTGTATCTAAACTAAAACCAGTGACTTGATTGCTAATTGTATTTGTATCACTACTATTTCCTGAACAGGCTGTTAATCCTAGAATTAGGTATATTGTTATGAATATTGAAGCTAAATAAGCTGCACTTTTTTTCAACACGCGTTTCCCCTTTGTTTAATTGCTCACAAGCATAATTAATTATGATCATATAAAGGATAATTACAAATTTCAAGTTGCTGCTATACATGCCACAGGCACGCGTCTCCAGATTTTCAGTTTCATTGACAACAATAAGCAATCATGTAATGATAGGCGCCAATTACAGTATATTAAAACTTAAGCGTAAATGATCAAAGAAAAATCTAAAACATGGCGGAATTTTTCATTATTTGTCGGTAAAATTTTTGCCAAACTGCCTTTTTCCCCTGATTTTTATTCTTGGATGACGATTCCAGTTGCCGTGATTGGTTTTATATTCATTGCCAATGGAAAATTATTATGGGGTTGCTTTTTCTTCTTCCTCTCAGGTGTGTTGGATATTATTGATGGTAGTTGCGCGCGTGTTCGTGGTAAGATGACCCACAGAGGTGCTTTTCTTGATGGTATCTTAGATCGTTTTGTTGACTTTATTTATGTGGGCAGTTTTTTCTGGTTGCCCATGCAATTTCCTGTACTGTCGATTAATTTATGGATATATATGGCTGGTTTTGGTGTCATGATGCCCTCGTTTATTGTCGCTTACGCCAATCATCGCCAAGCAGTGATTGATCCTGAAGAAAAGAAAATTTGGCGTATTCTTAATCGCGGCGAAATATATTTTTTAATTTTGCTGATTATTGTGTCAGCGCATTGGAGTTCTGTTTTAGCTGGGTGGTTATTAATCATACTGGTAGTGCTGTCTGGTATAAATATTTTACAGAGCTTTATACTGGCAATGCGTCTCGCGTCCGCTGATCAATCGAGTGATTGACGGACTTAGGCGGATGAAATTGATATTTTTAAATCGCCGCGTTTACGACACCATTGTTTCCCGTTATTTGTTAGGCAGTATTGTTGCCACGCTTGTTGATTGGGGTGTGTTTCATTTTTTTACCGATTACCTTGATTTTTCTTATCCGTGGGCATTATTGATATCGATGGGAGTGGGCAGTATTGTAAGTTTTAGCTGTAATAAGCTTTTTGCTTTTCGTTGTCATTCCAAGCGGGTAAAAACGCAGTTCCTGATTTCAATAGTTGTGGTAATCAGTGCTTTCCTACTAAGCCTTCTGCTCATGGCTATTATGGTAGAGTTTTTCCATTTTAAATTATTTATCAGTCGGGTATTAACCACTTTGATTGTTTTTGTCTGGAATTTTCTACTCAATCGCTACTTAACGTTTTGTAAACGGTTTTTTAGTTGATTGCAAAAAATTAGCTGGATTATTAGTAAATAAATATGCGCAAACTTAATAATATCTTTGATGGTTTACCTAATAACAACATCCCTGAAGAGCTTTTTCAAACCTTAATTGAACATGACAATGTTAAATTGGAACGTATTATTTCCACAGGACACACAACACCCAAAGGCAAGTGGTATGATCAAATGCAAGATGAATGGGTTTTATTGTTAAAAGGACAAGCGATATTACAGTTTGAAGATAACACTGAAGCTCATTTACAGCCAGGGGACTACATTTTTATTGAAAGCCATAGAAAACACAGAGTTAAGTATACAAGCCATAATGAACCATGTGTGTGGCTGGCAGTACATATTTATTAGTTTTCCTCATGAAGTAAACGAATCATAATCTTCTTTTGTCATCGCGAAACGTAGATGATCTTTCCATTCAGAGACTGTTGCAATCTGAATTATTTTACTATTTCAAGCAGTGTCCATTATTTAAAATAATTGGGCTTGAACTAACTGGATTCCCGCCCTTCGACCCTTCGACAAGCTCAGGGACCACCTTCGCGGGAATGACGGATTTGTTAGATTCCAATAGTCACATTATTACAATTTAATACTCACCATCGGTGATTGTTTAACGATGGCATCATTGAGTTCAATACCTAAGCCAGGACGATCGGGTGCCTGGAAATAGCCATTAACGGGTTGTAGATCTTGTTGGCACAATTCTCTGTTCCAATCTTTAATCGCGTAAGTATGGTGTTCATGAATGATAAAATTGGGGATAGCGCTTTCAAGATGTAAGGCGGCTGCTGTAGCTACTGGTCCACCACAGACATGCGCTTGAACGCTGACATCATACATATCGGCATAGTCACAGACTTTTTTGGCTTCGGTGAAACCGCCGCATAAGCCGATATCCGGCTGCAAAATATCGACACTTTGATCTTCCAGATATTGGCGAATGCCATGTCGCAAGTATAATCGTTCTCCGGCGGCGATGGGTACATTGACTTTATCCGCTACTTTTTTATGCAGCGCTGAATTTAAGTAATTCACCGGTTCTTCATAATACATACAGCGAAATTCTTCAGCAACTTCACCCAATTGTATCGCTGAAGTCACGCCTAATAAACTATGGCATTCAAGAATAATATCGTTGTCATCGCCGATGGTATCACGAATGGCCCGCATCCGTTGACGAATTAAACGTATTTCCGGGGTAGTGAATAATTTGGTGCAGTCAAACAGGGTGTTGCCTTGTGCGTCATACATTATCGGATCAACTTTGACACAATCATAACCTTCCGCCATCGCTTTTTCGGCCGCTTTAGCGTAATCCGCTGGATTATTGAGTTCCTTGAATGCTTTATCCCAGCCAAATTGAAGCTGGCTGGCGTATGTTCTCAGTTTGTCATGACATTTGCCGCCGAGTAATTGATAAACGGGTAAACCTAGCGCTTTACCTTTGATATCCCATAACGCGGTATCAATGGCGCTCATTGCTGCGTAGACCACTGGACCACCACCAAGCGCCCAAAAGCTCTCACGAAACATGCGTGACCAGATTTGTTCAGTTTGAAATGGATCGGCGTTTGGTAGTATCGCTTCGGCAAATTCTTTAATCATCGCTGCCGCGGCGCTGTGACCTAAATCGTAAGCCAGACCAGCTTCACCGACACCGGTAATGCCTTCATCGGTATGTAATCGCACAAAAACAGGATTCAATACGGTAGTTTTAGGGGAATGAATATCAAAGATTTCAGCTTGGGTTATTTTCATGGTGGCCTCCTTTTATAATAATAGCATCAAATAAACTGATGCTATTTCAACGCGCTTTCAAAACGATCTAACGCTTTTTCTAAACTCGCTTGATCTAAAGCGCAGGACATCCGTATCGAACCTGGGGCGCCAAAAGCGGTGCCAGGCACTAAAGCAATTTTTGCTTGCTCTAGTAAATATTCAGCAAACTCGGCATCGTTTGCCATGCCTAAAGCCTGGTAAGCTTCACTCACATCGGGGAATAAATAAAACGCGCCTTCTGCCGGCGCAATTTTTACCCCTGGCATTTTTTTAAAGCGTTCATACGCCAAATCATGACGTTGCTTATACGCGGCGCGGAAGGACTGCAAACAGCTTTGATCGCCATTCCAAGCTTCGACAGCGGCAGCTTGAGTAATACTGCATGGACAAGAAGTGCTTTGACCTTGTATTTTTTTCATCGCGGCAATAATTTTTTCCGGACCGGCGGCAAAACCTAGACGCCAACCGGTCATGGCATAAGATTTTGACACACCATTAATGATAATGGTGCGATCATAAAGTTCTGAACACACATTGACAATATTTTTAAATGCCTGCGCTGACCATAAAATATGTTCATAGATGTCATCAGACATAATCAGTACATGTGGATGACGCGTCAACACATCAGCCAGTTGTTTTAGTTCCTCATGACTATAAACCATGCCCGAAGGGTTGCTGGGACTATTGAGCATCAATAATTTTGTTTTTGGCGTAATGGCTTGTTCTAATTGCGCGGCAGTAATTTTGTAATGTTGGTTAATATCACTGGAGACAATAACGGGTTTTCCACCGGTCACCAGGACCATATCTAAGTAAGAAACCCAGTAGGGCGCGGGAATAATGACCTCATCGCCATCATTAAGCAGTGTTACCAGCAAGTTGTAGATTGCTTGTTTTGCCCCAGGGCTGGCTTCAACCTGATTGATCGTGTAGTCAAGGTTGTTATCGCGTTTTAATTTAGCAACAATAGCTTGTCTAAGTGCCGGTGAACCTTCAACCGCGGTATATTTATGCTCGCCGTCGCGGATGGCTTTAATAGCAGCTTCCTGAATGTTTGCCGGTGTCGCGAAGTCTGGTTCGCCACTGGCTAGACTGATCACATCCTGACCGGCAGCGCGTAATTCTTTTGCTTTCGCGTTTAAGCCCAGGGTGATTGATGGTTGTATTTTTTGAATGCGTTGGGAAAGAAATTCTTGCATGGTGTGTAACCTTAATAATTTGATATTACCTCGTCATTCCCGCATCTCTTCCCCGTCATTCCCGCATCTTTTCCTCGTCATTCCCGCGCAGGCGGGAATCCAGCGAACAAACCACAGGCATAAACATTTTTCTCCTGGATTCCCGCCTGCGCGGGAATGACGGAGGAGAAGCTGGAATGACAGCTTAAATACATGTTTATATCCTTATCATAACAGTTTATAATTAACAATCAAGATAAAACTATGACTATAAACTATCATGAAAAGAGCATTTGATTTAAGCAGTGATTACCAAGCGGCCGGTGATCAGCCGCAAGCGATAGACCAACTAGTGCAAGGCATTAACGATGGCTTAGCCGGACAAATTTTGCTTGGTGTCACCGGTTCCGGTAAGACATTTACTATGGCCCATGTGATAGCCGCCTGCCAGCGTCCCAGTTTGATTCTCGCGCCCAATAAAACGCTCGCGGCTCAGCTTTATGGTGAGATGAAAGTGTTGTTTCCTCATAACGCCGTTGAATATTTTGTCTCGTATTACGACTATTATCAACCGGAAGCCTATGTGCCAACCACCGATACCTATATCGAAAAAGACGCGTCGATCAATGCCCATATTGAGCAAATGCGCTTATCGGCAACCAAGGCATTGATGGAGCGGCGCGATACCGTCATTGTCGCCACTGTTTCGGCAATTTATGGTCTTGGTGATCCTAATCTTTACTTAAAAATGGTATTGCATTTGCAACGAGGGGATATTATTGATCAACGCAAAATTTTGCGGCATCTGGCTGAATTGCAGTATCGTCGTAACGATACCGATTTTCAGCGGGCAAGTTTTCGGGTTCGTGGTGATGTCATTGATATTTTTCCGGCAGAATCCGAACGCGATGCCGTGCGGGTGCAGTTATTTGATGATGAAGTTGAGAGTATTGCTTATTTTGATCCGCTAACCGGTGAGGTATTAAAAAAAGTGCCGCGGGTAACCATTTATCCGAAAACACATTATGTTACACCGAAAGAAACTATTTTAAATGTCGTGGAATCGATTAAATCAGAATTGCATCAACGCTTAGTCGCGTTGCACCAACAGAATAAATTAGTCGAAGAACAACGTTTAGAGCAGCGGGTAAACTTCGATATTGAAATGATGCAAGAGCTTGGTTATTGCTCTGGCATTGAAAATTATTCGCGTTATTTATCCGGTCGTAACACCGGCGAACCGCCGCCGACCTTATTTGAATATTTGCCCGGTGACGCGCTGCTTTTTATTGACGAATCTCATGTGACTGTGCCACAGCTTAATGGCATGTATCGCGGTGATCGTGCCCGTAAAGAAAATTTAGTCACCTATGGTTTTCGTTTGCCATCGGCATTGGATAATCGACCATTAAAATTTGATGAATTTAAAAAACTCTCGCCACAGACAGTTTATGTCTCGGCGACACCGGGCAACTATGAGCAGGAACAGACAGATAATGTTGTTGAACAGATTGTGCGTCCCACTGGATTGCTAGATCCACAGATTGAAGTGCGACCGGTAGCCTCACAGGTCGATGATTTGTTATCAGAAGCAAATAAACGTATCGCGGTAGGTGAGCGTGTGTTAGTCACAACGCTGACTAAACGCATGGCCGAAGATTTAACCGAATATCTGGCGGATCATGGCATTAAAGTGCGTTATCTGCATTCTGATATTGATACAGTAGAACGCATGGAAATTATTCGCAACTTGCGCTTAGGGACTTTTGATGTCTTGGTTGGTATTAATTTATTGCGTGAAGGCTTGGACATTCCGGAAGTCTCATTGGTGGCAATTTTAGATGCCGATAAAGAAGGGTTTTTACGTTCCGATCGTTCGTTGATTCAAACCATTGGACGCGCCGCGCGTAATATCAATGGCACGGTGATGATGTATGCCGATAAGGTGACTGGCTCAATGCGGCGCGCCATAGATGAAACAGAACGTCGTCGGGAAAAACAGCAGCAGTATAATGAACAACATGGTATTACGCCTAAAGGCATTAAAAAAGCGGTGACGGATATTATGGAAGCGTCTTATGAACAAGATCAGCAAAAAATACATCTGGTCGCGGAAGAAGATAAAAAATATTTAGTGATGACGGCCGCGGATATTGAACATGAAATCAATCAGCTAGAACAGCAGATGTATCAACACGCTAACGATCTTGAATTTGAACAAGCCGCTAAACTGCGCGATAAAATACATTACCTTAAACAAGAATTTATCAAACATTCTTGATAAAGCGCTTGCATTAAAAACGGACTCATGTCATGATAAACATCGGTCTTAGGGAAGTCTTTCGATAGATAAACACAGCATTGTTCGAATGCAAGGCCGATATTTAAAATAGGCACGTAGCTCAGTGGTAGAGCATCACCTTGACATGGTGGGGGTCGTTGGTTCAATCCCAATCGTGCCTACCAACATACATGTTCTGCTTTCAAGTTGACTAATTATTATCTCTCTCTGGTGTTGTGTTGGTAGTTATCTTGAGACATATAAGCTAATGTCGCATCAGCAATAAATGCGGACCGGTTCTTATGAGCAAGATTTTTTGCATGAAGATCAATCAGGCGCAATAGTCGTTCGGGTAAAGTAATATTAATTCGCTTAGCTTTACCGGATAATTGGCTAATGTTGATTTCAACTAAAGCCCATATACCTCCTGCGTATTCACGTTTATGAATGTAGTTATCAATTTCTTTGGCGACAGGGATGGTTTGATTATCGCGCAATAAACCTTCCAGGTGGCACTCAATTGCCTCTACCGCGTTGGTAAGCGCTTCTTCATAGGTGTCACCAGCAGAAAAACAGCCCGCAAGATCTGGAACGATGACGCCAAAATCACTTTCTTTATCTTTATGAATCACAACTGGGTAGTGCATGATCTTACCTCCGGCTAATATTTGCCTGTTTAAATATGCTATTAACGGTTTTTATAGGTAAATCCTTTTTGGGGTGAGGCACAGTCACTTTGCCCGATTTTGTCGGGTGTTTAAATTGACAATGACTCCCCTTTTTGTGACATTCTGTCCAACCATCCATTCTAAGGATTTTAATAATTTCCGTACTTTTCATGACAATAAATTATACACACAATACACATTTTGAGTCAATTTTTAATTATTGCTTAAGTGTGATTAAAAATGGTAGAGCATCACCTTGACATGGTGGGGGTCGTTGGTTCAATCCCAATCGTGCCTACCAACATACATGTTCTGCTTTCAAGTTGATTAATTATTATTCTATAATTTTGGTACCGAAGGTCGGACTCGAACCGACACGATGTTGCCATCACCGGATTTTGAATCTGAAATTATACTAATAGCGGCAATAATTGACAATCAATAATTGTAATAAAATCATAATATTATATGATTTTCATTGTGGTCACCAATTGTAGATAATCGCTGTTTTTTATCTGCAAGTGTCCCGTGAGTGTCCCATAGAAAATTTGTTAGGTTTAGCCCATTTGCTTTATTTTTTTTATAAGAGTACACTAATAGCATTGCGAAAAATAAGAAAAAGGAGCAAGGAAAATGCGGCAAGATTTATCTAAAAGTCACTTATTCACCTATCAAGATGATGTGCGGCAAATATGCCGACCATTATTTGAAAACACGGATGTTCGATTTTTTTGTTATTCTAAGTATTGGAAAGATGGTTCATCGATTTTCTTATCAAGTGATGCTAAATGGACGGGTATGTCCATTAATATGAAAAAAGCTATTTGTTATAAGCAGATTGATAGTATTGAAGCGAAGAAATCAACACATACCATTCATAATCAGATATTTTATTTTCCAAGAGAAGATAATAAAAACATTTGTCCAATTGCGAAAGAATATGGCTTAGGTACGCCAGTGGTGATAGTCGATCAGAGTGATGAAAACTATGAACTTTTTTGTTTTGCTTCCGATGGTAGCAATTTGATGGATTTTTATTTTAAGAATTGGCGATTTTTGACCTTAGTAAAATATGACTTTTTAGGAAAAAGTAAGCGACTGGTTGCTGATGCGCTTCATAGTAAAATTATGCTTGGTAACAATGTAGACAATGATAATAATACTAAGAGGTGCGAGATGCCATTTAATCCAGAAAAATTAGAAAAAAGTCTGCAACCTAAGCATTACAATGTGGTGTATAAGGGAAAGCGTATCGGGATTACAGCAAGAGAATTTGAATGCTTGAGATGTTTAGCGCAAGGCAGGAGTAATAAAGAAACGGCTATTCTGCTTGGGTTGGGTTCCTATCGAGCCGTTGAAACCTATCAGAATAATCTGAAAGAAAGACTTGGTATGAGTGCGCGTTCAGAATTAGTCGATTTTTACCTTTCTAGTGATTTGGTCGTGCTGTAATTGCCATTGTTTTCCAGAGATACAGCAGCGCAATAATTGCTGGCAAGGCTGCTAGTGCCATATATAGGCCGCCGGCAAAAGAGAGACCTGTTATTTTCGTCAGTAAGATAGCAGCCATTGGGAATGTTCCGCCAAATAATACTGCCACATTAAAGCAAAATGATAGACCAGTGTATCTGACCTCATGGGGAAAAGACAGGCATGGCAGTGTTGGAATAAGCGATTGAAAAGTGCTATAGCAAACAATATAGAACAACTGTATTACCAATGCGAGTTGATGTGGATATAATGCAACCAAAATTAAAGTTGGAATTGGGAAAATAAGAAAACTCAGAAATCCTGCGATAGTAATTTTTCTCACATTGTTTTTTGTGTAAAAGAAACTAAAAAATGGCGCAAGAAAAAGTAAACAGACTAATCCTATAATCTCAACATGCAAATATCGACCAAATTTTAGGAAATGATTGATATATGCTGGGTAATAGAAGAGTGTATAGTAGAAAACAATTGCGCCAGAGAACATCAGTAATAATGAAAAAATTACCTGTCTATAACATTTTCTCAACATATAAACAAAAGGTATTTTTACCACTTTATTTTGTTGTAAGATGCTGCTAAATATCGGCGACTCAATCGCTTTTAAACGTAAATAAAGTCCAACAATCCCTAATAATAAACTGATAAGAAAAGGTAATCGCCAAACATTGGTTTGAATATTATGGTGATAAACAGAAAATGTAAGACTGCCAATAGCCGTTCCCAATAAAATGCCAGCGTTCATGCCAGCATAAATAAAGCTTTGGTAAAAAAACAATTTTTCTTTCCTGGAAAATAATTCACTGACAAAGGTAATAATGCCGCCTGTCTCACCACCTACTGAAAAGCCTTGGAAAAGTCTTAAGATAACCAGAACCATCACAATAAGATGTGTATTGACGTGATGAATGGGTAATAATCCAATCCCAACAGTTGAAAAACACATTAGCAACATTGATAGAATAATCGCTTTTTTTCGACCATAGCGGTCGCCAATATGTCCAAAGAAAATGCTGCCAAGTGGTCGCGTTAGAAATCCAGTAGCAAAGATAGAAAAAGCTATTAGTAAACTGGTTGTTTTATCCTTATGCGGAAAAAAAATGGTAGATAGGATAGGTGCAAGGACACCAAAAAGCGCGAAGTCGTACCATTCCAATACTGTCCCAATAATGCAGTAAGTAAATGTTTTAATTAACATGACGATAATTTTCCATGATGAAATCCTATGTTGTTAGCAAGTTCAAGGTAGCAGTATATGAGATAGATTTCAACGTCCTAATTTATAATGCCAAGATTAAAGTTAATTTTGCGCTAATACTATTTGAAAATAATGATTACTATAAAATCAATTTAAGATTACAAGCTCATTAGTGAATAATAATAAACAATAATAGCAATAATTCATATTAGAAAAACTATGATTATACCAAAGAGGAAATGGAGGATCGCCACGCTATATTATAGTGTGAGTGTGGAATCGAGCTGTCAGTATCGATGGCTCAATTTTGTTGCAACAAAGCTGCTAGTAATAGTGGTTTATGGGTAGGGCTGTTTTCAAGTATGAATGGCTGAGAGGATGAGGGCGTGTGACTGGATATTTCATGAAGAAATATCCAGTTGGCACGTTATTCTGACCTCAAATATTTTTTCAATTAATTATTCCAGGTTTTTTAATTACTGACATATCTGCTGACACAGTTCCTTTTGGCTTTCATAGACCGCATTGTTATTACATACATTACATGTATCAATTACACTATCATCGTACACGGTGCTGTAATTTTGTTTATACTCAGGAGCATCCTCAGGATTGTTATGACAAGAGTGCAATAAGAAAATTACTAAACAAATTAATAATATAATATGCCTAAAAATAGATCTTTCAAATTAAATACTCTCTATTTTTTGTTAGTGTTTGAAGTTTTATTTTTCTGATTAGTTGTATCTATTTTATATTTTGATAAGTCAATTTTTTCTTTCTTATTATAACACTGCTCAGGAATAGGATATTCACTTGTAATTACAACTTGAATAATAGATGCAGCACTATAATTTAAAGTTTCTGGATGATTGTCTAAATATTTGCATACTGATAATACTAGTTGTTGTGGTTTAAAGCCTAAGTAATTTTTGTTATAACATTCAGCGAAATTATTTTTCATTAAGTAAGATAAATTTTCCATGTATGCATCATGCACGCCCAAAGCATAACTAACTGCAATAAAAGAATTATAATCATCAGAAACGCTGGCGTTAGATATTGAACCATCAGCAATCTTTTTTACAGCGCTACACCAGCCCAAAAATTTATTGCCAGTAACAAACGTTGGTATAGTTTGAGCCTGAGCAAAAATAAATGAATTCAAAAAATATCCTAAACATATTAAAAAATAAAAAAAGAATTTGATAAAATATTTTATATAACCAGTTTTTGCCATTGTTAATATCTCCATCATTTGAATAATATTGATTATGATGCCAATGTCCGTAAAGCAATACAATTATCAACAATTAAAAAATAATTGCAAGAATTTATAGCTAGTTATTTGCAGCATCGAAACTGGGTGATTAAGCATTCTCTGCCATTTGAATTGTTTCTGTTGCTAAAGTAAGCATCTCTTTTATTTTTTTGCGCTGTGATATAGATTCTTTGCTGTAATACCCATGTTTGAGCTGAGCAGCCCGTAAACGCTCTCTACCGGCTTTTGTTTTAGCTCCGGTAGATATACCATGTAGCCGACAACGTCCATTTTTGACGTTTTTAAGGGCATAGCGTTGGCAAGGTGTACCTTTTCTTGTCTTAGCATTACATCGTTTCATGGGGTATTACCGCTATTTTTATTTTTTACTTCGGTCTGTATCACACTGCCCACCACCGCTTGACCGCCTGAAGCAACATTAACATGGTTAATGCCAGTCGGTAATGTGCTGTCTGATTGCAATCGGTGGTAGAGCGACATTAAATTAGCAGTTGTATTTGCAAGCTTACTAATTGAATTGGCAATACTATTCATTTTTTCTGATAATGAACTGGGTTTAGGATGATATCCTGTAGAAGATGCGTATTCAGAAATTAATTGAATTTGCATCATGTGAAGATTGGCAATTTGTAATGCAATAATTGTTTGTTGTCCATTAATGGCTTCATACTATCAACCAATGCTGTCACAAAGCTTTGAAGATCATCTCCTGATGGTACCGAAGGTCGGACTCGAACCGACACGATGTTGCCATCACCGGATTTTGAATCCGGCGCGTCTACCAATTCCGCCACTCCGGCATTGCTGCGAAGTACAATCATAACACGGTGGTGATAAAATGCCAATTTTTTGTTGTGATAATTCTGTTCACAGTAGCACGCATGGTGATGCCACATTGCTTGCTAACTATTTTTCAGTATTTTTCTGCGGCGCGTTTTCCAGCGCGTTCAATAAACCGGCGCAAGCGTCTTCAAGCAAATTAATAACCTGTTCAAAATCGCTATCGTCACCATAATAAGGGTCGGGAATGTCGGTGGCTTGATGTTGTGTGCAGTAATCCGCCATGGCAATGATTTTTTCTGATTGGGTTTGATTTTTTGCCCATTGCCGCAATTGTTCAACATGGGTATTATCCATGGCAACAATATGTGAGGCGGTATCAAAGTCTTGTTGAACCTCAAATTTGCGTGCGATACTGGTGAGTGTGTAGCCATGTTTGTCAGCAATGCGCCGCATTCGCGGATCCGCTTTTTCGCCGCTGTGCAAGCCGTGCGTGCCACAGGAATCCAGCTGGTATTTGTGATCAAGTCCTTGTTTTTTAATTAAATCCGCCATAATGGCTTCCGCAGCTGGTGAGCGGCAGATGTTGCCGCTGCATACAAATACTATTTTTTTCATCAGCTTATAATAATGTACTGGGTGTTATAAGTCAAAGATTAGCGCGGCTGCGCTTGAAATATAGTGATTTTTTAGTTACAATGCGCGGTCAATTCAATAAAAACGGGAATTACTATGGCAAAAGAACATACACTATCAATTATCAAGCCGGATGCTGTCGCCAAGAATGTCATTGGCGAGATTAATCAACGTTTTGAACACGCTGGTTTATCCATCGTCGCAGCGAAAATGTTAACATTGGATCAGACGATGGCAGAATCATTTTACGCCGTACATAAAGAACGCCCATTTTTTGGGGAATTAGTTGATTTTATCAGTTCAGGGCCGGTACTTGTGCAGGTATTGGAAGGCGAAAACGCTATTAGCAAGAACCGTGAAATTATGGGCGCGACCAACCCCGCTGATGCCGCTGCCGGTACGATTCGCGCTGATTTTGCCGATAGTATCTGTGAGAACGCGGTACATGGTTCTGATGGACCAGATACAGCGGCACAGGAAATTAGCTTTTTCTTCTCGCCAGACGACATTTATTCTCGTGACGAATGTGCCTGAGATCAACGCCTTAAAAAAAGTTAATTTATTTAACTATGATGAGCAAAGACTGAGCGCGTTTTTAACGTCTATTGGTGAAGCTTCCTATCGTGGCCGGCAGATTATACAGTGGCTGCATCAATTCGGTGTGACTGATTTTTCGGCAATGACCAATCTCAGTTTGGCATTGCGTCAACGTTTGCAATCTATGGCTGAATGCGTTTTACCAGAAGTTGTAAAACAGCAACATGCGCAGGATGGGTGTCAGAAGTGGTTATTGCGTTTGCATGATGGTAACTGTATTGAAACTGTGCTTATTCCCGAGGATGATCGCAATACCTTATGTGTTTCTTCACAAGTTGGCTGTTCACTGAATTGCAGCTTTTGCGCCACAGGTCATCAAGGGTTTAATCGTAACCTCACTACTGCCGAGATTATCGCGCAATTATGGATTGCAGTGCGATCATTGTCAAAACGTGCTGGTAAGCATGATCGGCAGATTACTAATGTGGTACTGATGGGCATGGGTGAGCCGTTGCTTAATTTTGATGCTGTGTTGGCGGCGGTTAATATCATGCAAAATGATTACGCCTATGGATTATCAAAATACCGTATTACTCTGAGCACTTCCGGTGTCGTGCCGGCGATGTATGAATGGGCAAAGGTCAGTAATATCGCCTTGGCGATTTCATTACACGCGCCAAATGACGCGCTGAGAAATGTGTTAGTGCCGATCAATAAAAAATATCCGCTTGATGAGGTTATCGCGGCTTGTAAACATTATTTTCGTGATGAACCACGCCGTAAAGTCACTGTGGAATATGTGATGCTGGCGGGTATTAATGATTCGCCTTTACATGCTAAACAGCTCATCAAGGTGCTGGGGGATTTGCCCTGTAAAATAAATCTTATCCCCTTCAATCCGTTTCCGCAGACACTGTATCGTTGTTCTGACGCGCAAACTATTGCCGCTTTCGCAATGTCTTTGAAAAAAGCGGGGATGCTTGTCACCACACGAAAAACACGCGGTGATGATATTGCCGCGGCCTGTGGTCAGCTAGCGGGTGAGGTACAGGATCGAACACAGCGTAAAGCGCGTCGCTTGATACCCTTGAGAGTTGAGCAGCAATTGCGTGAACAGAAAATTCAACTGAGCAGATAGTGAGATGAAAACATGACTAAAGGCATTCAGGCATTACGGGGGATGAATGATATATTGCCGTCGTCTACACCGGTATGGCAATATGTTGAGCAGATACTTATTGATGTTGCCAAGCGTTACGCTTATCAGGAGATCCGTTTTCCGATTGTTGAGAAAACAGAGCTATTTAAACGCGGTGTCGGTGAAATCACTGATATCGTCGAAAAGGAAATGTATAGCTTTACCGATCGTAATGGTGATAGTCTCAGTTTGCGACCTGAAGGTACCGCGTCTTGTGTGCGAGCAGTATTGCAACATAGTTTATTGTATGGTCAGACGCCGCGGTTATGGTATTTGGGCCCCATGTTTCGGCATGAACGACCTCAGAAAGGGCGTTATCGTCAGTTTCATCAGTTTAGTGTGGAAGCGTTTGGTATTGAAAGCGCTGATATTGACGCTGAAATAATTGCTATGTCAGCGCGTTTATTACAAGACCTGGGTTTGCGTGAGCATGTTTGTTTGCAATTGAATTCGCTGGGCGATCGTGCCGCGCGTCAGGCGCATCGGCAAGCCTTGCTCGATTATTTAATGCCTTTGAAAGACCAGCTTGATGAAGACAGTCAACGGCGATTGACACAGAATCCCTTGCGAATTTTGGACAGTAAAAATCCACAAGTGCGGGCATTGTTAACAGAGGCGCCAAAATTGCCGGATTTTCTGTCATCAGCGTCAAGCGCTCATTTTGAACGATTATGTTTGTTTTTAGATCAACTCGGTATTGCTTATCAGCTTAATCCGAATCTGGTACGTGGTTTGGATTACTATACCAATACCGTGTTTGAGTGGGTTACCGATAAATTAGGCGCGCAAGCGACTGTTTGTGCGGGTGGGCGTTATGATAATCTGGTGGAGCAATTAGGTGGCAAACCAACGCCGGCAATCGGTTTTTCACTGGGGATTGAACGATTGATAAGCTTGCTGGAAAGTGTCGGACAATTACCATCGGCTTCGACAGTCGCGCAAGCCGATATTTATGTGCTTATCGAGGGTGAAGCCGCTCAACTTGAAGCGATGAAACAGATTGACAGTTGGCGCGATGCCATACCAAAACAGCGTATACGGATGCACTGTGGTGACGGCAGTTTTAAGTCACAATTTAAACGTGCTGATAAAAGTGGGGCAAAAATTGTGCTAATTCTTGCGCCAGAAGAATTGAACTGTAACGCAGTTACGGTAAAATATATGCGTGAAGATAAACCACAGCATCGATTAGCCTTAGCTGAAGTCGTCGCGTGGTTGCAAACATTAACATTTTAAAAGCAGGTGTTATTTTGACTGAATATAATGAATTAGAACAGGCCGAGCTGGTCAAAAGCTGGTGGCGTAAGTATGGCGTTGCCACAATTTTTGGTATTATCATCGCCATCGCCATTGTGGTGGGTTGGCGCTACTACAAAAATTACCAAGTTCATCACAGTATTGCCGCGGCCGCGGCCTATCAAACTGTGTTGCAAACAGCTGGGCATGATAAGAAGAAAGCTACCAAGGATGCCGAAGCGTTAATCAAAGACTATAAAAATACCCCTTATGCCGTGTTGACTTCATTGTGGTTAGCTAAACAATCGGTTGAACAGAATGATTTGAAAGCGGCAAGTCAGCATTTACAATGGGTGATTAACAAACAGCACAAGGGCGCGTGGCATGATTTGGCATCGGTTCGATTGGCACGGATTTATATCGCGCAAAAACAACCGCGCCGGGCGCTTAATTTACTGACTAAATTGCCTAAGCGGAGTATTTATGCCGCGCTTATATCGCAGGCGCAAGGTGACGCTTATAACGCGCTTGGTAGAAAAACAGCCGCGGCGCAGGCGTATCAAAAAGCATTGAGCCAATTACCTGACGCGGCACCTGAGCGTGCGATCATTCAGACAAAACTGGCTAATTTACCGGTTCAATCCAAATCTTAGTGAGATAATCATGAAAAAAATAATAGCTGGATACATTGCCGCTTTTGGCCTAGTAGTGATGCTCTTGGGTTTGAATGCCTGTTCAACGGCAAGCAGTAAAAAAGCATTACAGCCGGCGGCGTTAAGTGGATTTTCGCCACAATTGAATGTGCGGCATGTTTGGTCGCGCACCATTAGTAAAGGCACGTCAAGCTATTATCTGCGTTTAGAACCTGTGGTGGTGAAGCAAAGCGTTTTTATACCGGCGTATGATGGCGAAATTATTGCCGTGAATCAAAAAGGCAAACGATTATGGAAGAAGAACTATCACTGGGATTTTGTTACCGGTCTTGCCGCGGATAATGGTTTATTATTTATTGGCACGCGCGATGGCCATGTTTTAGCTATTCAGCAAAGCAATGGTGACGTTGTTTGGGCAATAACCGCAACGGATCAGGTTTTGGCGTTGCCTAAAGCCACTGATGGTGTGCTGCTAATTCATGCTATTGATGGGACTTTGACCGCCTATTCACAAACAGATGGTAAGCAATTATGGCAGTTTAGTCAGCAAGCACCAAGCCTGATGTTACACCTTAGCAGTCAACCACAAGTGTATGATAAAAAAGTAATTTGTGGTTTTGCCGATGGCAAATTGGCGGCGCTGGATTTTGATCAGGGACGTCAACTTTGGCTGAAACAGATTGCCGAGCCTATGGGGCAGACAGATATTGAGCGTATGGTTGATATCAGTACCGCGCCATTGATAGTCGATAATACCGCCTATGTCGTCAGTTACGAAGGCAATCTAGCGGCGGTAAATTTAAAAGACGGCGCGATACGCTGGAAGCGGAAATTATCGGCTTATAATAAAATCGCGACGGATGGTGTTAATCTCTATGCCACCGATCTCAATGGCGACGTTTGGGCCTTTGATCTAAAAACCGGTATGGTGGTTTGGCGTAATCAACAATTCAAGTTGCGACAGCTTTCCGGGGTTGCCGTTATCAAATCATTGGGCGTCTTGGCGTTTGGTGATTATACCGGTTATATTCATTTCTTGTCTTTGAGTGATGGTCATATTGTCGCGCGAAAACGCATTAATATAACATCAGTGATAACGACACCGATTGTTTCCGGTGATATGTTGTATGCTTATACAATGAGCGGTCGTCTAACGGCTTATCGAGTCAGTAAACGATAGCGTGTGGTGATGTTGCCGGTTATCGCGATTGTTGGCCGTCCTAATGTCGGTAAATCAACATTATTTAATTGTTTAACACAAGGTCGTGACGCGCTTGTCGCCGATATGCCAGGCATGACACGGGATCGGATTTATGGGCGAGGTGAATTAAGTGGTCAGCCTTTTATTATCATTGACACCGGTGGACTAAATGGTGATGACGAACAGATAGCGGACTTAACCGAAGCGCAATCACATCGTGCCATTGAAGAAGCGGATAAAATACTGTTTGTGGTCGACGCCAGAGTAGGTTTGCAGATTGATGATGAAACCATTGCCGAACAATTGCGCGGCACCAATAAGCCGGTTATTTTGGTGATTAATAAAATTGACGGTTTAAATCCTGATCTTGTCGCCGGTGAATTTTCCGCGCTTGGTTTTGCTCAACAGCTGAGTACCGCGGCAGCCCATCATCGCGGGACGAAACAACTTTTATCCATGACTTTGGCGTCATTCATGAAGGATGCTCAGGAAACAACGCAACAGGCTGAGCAAGCGGAAATAGATGGTGGTAAATCACAAGCAATCCGTGTGGCGGTGCTAGGGCGTCCTAATGTGGGTAAATCGACATTAATCAATCGTTTATTAGGCGAGGAGAGGGTGGTTGTTTGTGATATGCCGGGCACAACACGCGACAGTGTTTTTATTCCGTTTACGTATCGCGATAAAGCCTACACATTGATAGATACCGCTGGTGTGCGTCGCCGTGCTAAAGTCAAACAGTCGGTTGAACAGCTCTCGGTCATTAAAAGTCTACAGGCCATTGAAGCGGCGCATGTGGTGATTTTAGTGATAGACGCGCGCATGAATATCAGCGATCAGGATTTAAAATTATTGGGACAAATACTCAAAGCCGGTCGGGCGTTAATTGTGACGGTGAATAAATGGGACGGTTTATCAACTTACCAGCGTGAGCAAGTCAAACAAGAATTGGATCGCCGTTTGACATTTATTCCCTACGCGCAAACAAAGTTTATCTCGGCATTGCATGGCACGGGTGTGGGCTTATTGATGCAATTGGTTGACCGTTGCTATGCCTCAGCAACAAAGCCATTACAGACAGCGAAATTAACGGCTATTTTAGAGCGAGCGTTAAGCCAACATCAACCGCCTTTAGTAAAAGGACGGCGCGTTAAATTGCGTTACGCCCATGCCGGTGGTCATAATCCGCCGACAATTATTATTCACGGCAATCAGGTTGATCGATTGCCCGCGAGCTATCATCGTTATTTGGAAAATGTCTATCGTGAGAAGCTTAAATTAGTAGGTACCCCCGTGCGTTTAGTATTTAAGCACGGGGGTAATCCGTTTAAATCTTAGGCCATTGAATTAAGAAGCTGGTGTTTCAACTAAAGTTGGTAACATTTCACATAAGCCTGTTGTACCCTGAGTGTCAATAATACAGGTTGCACCGGTGGCGTTTGAACCAATGCCTAATTGACCTTCATTATTTCTGCCCCAACAATAGCCTTGGCCTGTTTTAGCAACACCACAGGTGGTGTAATAACTGCCTTCAAAAATGGAATTAAATAACTCAACATGCTGTACCGCTGTGGGTGTTGAAACTTGTGATGGATCAGTGTAAGTGTCAATGCCTAACTGTCCAGCAGCATTAGCACCCCAACAATACGCTTTTTTATTCGTATTAATTGCACAAGTTGTTAAATGTCCGGCAGAAACAGTTAAGAATTTTTGCCCGCCTTCAACAGCAGTTGGTTGTTTTTTGTAAGCAGTTGCGCCGCTTTCTCCATTACCTAGTTGCCCATATTCATTATCACCCCAGCAATAGGTTTCACCATCAGTTTTTGCGACACCACAGGCAGTTTGATGCCCCACTTTTATATTATTAAAGTTGAGTGCGACACCATCTTGATTGGTAGTAACAGGCTTAGCATAGGGAAAACAGCTTACTTCTACTGATTGATTATTATTCTTCTCTTCTGTACAGGTTACATTGCTATCACCGTTTATGTTGCCAATACCAAGTTGACCAAAGTTATTAGCCCCCCAACAATATGCCTCACCACTAGCATTCAATCCACAGGCAGAAAATTGTCCCATAGAGATTTGTGCAAGGCTGATTGGATTTCCTTCTTCATCAAGGACTTGTGCTGGTGTGCCAGTACTTGCTAATGATGATGAACCATAAGACGTATTACCCAACTGTCCTTGAAGATTACTGCCCCAACAATAGGCATAGTTATCCGTTGTTACAGCACAAGTGGATTTATAACCGACAGAGATTTGCTTAAAGCTGTGTCCGCCGGTTACTTGTGCGGGGACAGCGCTATTGCCACCTATGCTGCCTGTTCCGAGCGCGCCAGAATTGTTGGCTCCCCAACAATAGGCGGCATAATCTGCGGTCACGCCGCAATTGATACCAAAACCGGAAGAAATTTGTACAAATTCAACGTCGGTATCCACCGCAACAGGTATGGTGCTTTGGTAAGTGTTATCATTGTTATTAATACCTAACTGTCCCTGAAGATTACTGCCCCAACAATAGGTTTTCCCGTTTGTTGCTATACCACAAGTGCTATCATAGCCTACCGCAATTTGTTTCCAACCCAATCCGCTTACTGAAAAAGTTAAACTATCGACTAATGGAAAGGTAAAATCACTTGATGAAAAACTAAATTTATAAGTACCATCGGAAGTGGAATCAGAAACTGTCGCATCAACAGCGCAACTATCTAAACCACTTGGTATAGTCACAGTATGGTTTTCTGTGGTGCAAGCAGATGATTGGAGTATTGCATTTACAGTGCTAGTGGTAGAAGTAGTCAGTGTAAAATTAACGCCGCTTGAAATGTTAATAGTGCCGCCACTATTGTTTCCTGTGATTGTGAAAGTCATTGTAGTGGTGCCACCTGGAGCAATAATAGTTTTATCCAGGCTAGGAATCACCGTTTGGCTTGATTGGGAATTTACAGTACTGTATACCGTAAGTGGAAAAATTAGGGTGGCCATAATAATGCCTAAAAAATATTGATATTTCATTTTTATTCTCCCACTAAATCTAAAAATACTCTGCGCTTAAATCAAATTGGATTTCACTTATAGTATAGATGTATTTTGATACTTTTTTCGCAGCAAACTTATGCAGATAATTCATTGCAAAATAATAAATTTTAAGGTGAGTTGTTAAAAGAATTATGGTATCATAATCAGCTATTATGCTAAGAAATGAGTTACATTAACAAATGACCGATATCGCCCAAGAAATTATTAACGTTAGTATTGAAGATGAGCTGAAGCAGTCCTATCTCGATTACGCCATGAGCGTAATTGTGGGGCGTGCTTTGCCGGATGTGCGTGATGGTTTAAAACCTGTGCATCGTCGCGTGTTGTATGCCATGCGTGAGCTCAATAATGATTATAATAAACCCTACAAAAAATCAGCGCGTATTGTCGGTGATGTCGTCGGTAAATACCACCCACACAGTGATACAGCTGCTTATGATACGCTGGTGCGTATGGCGCAACCTTTTTCGCTACGCTATCTGTTAGTTGACGGGCAGGGTAACTTTGGTTCAGTCGATGGTGATTCGCCGGCAGCGATGCGTTATACCGAAGTGCGGATGACGCGATTAGCCCACGCGTTGATGGCTGATCTGGAAAAAGAAACAGTTGATTTCTCGCCCAACTATGATGAAAGTGAATTGATTCCGGATGTCTTGCCGACCCGTGTGCCTAATTTGCTTATCAATGGTTCTTCCGGTATTGCGGTCGGTATGGCCACCAATATTCCGCCGCATAATATCAATGAAGTCATCAATGCCTGTTTGGCTTTAATTGATAATCCGGAGTTGGATTTACATGGTTTAATGACCCACATTCAAGGTCCTGATTTTCCCACAGCCGCCATTATCAATGGTAATGCCGGCATTATTCAAGCCTATCAGACAGGACGTGGACGTATTTATGTCCGCGCGCGTACCACAATTGAAACATCCGATAATGGTCGTGACGCGATTATTGTGACGGAGCTACCCTATCAGGTCAATAAAGCACGGTTGATGGAAAAAATTGCCGACCTGGTGCGTGAGAAAAAAATTGATGGCATCTCTGAATTACGTGATGAATCGGATAAAGACGGGATGCGCATGGTGATCGCCTTGCGCAAAGGCTGTAACGCTGAAGTATTGCTGAATCAGTTATATACCAATACACAATTGCAAACAGTGTTTGGCATTAACATGGTGGCATTGCATGACGGGCAACCACAGCTGCTTAATCTCAAGCAGATGTTACAAGCGTTTATTCGTCATCGTCGTGAAGTCGTGACCCGACGCACGCATTTTGAATTACGCCGAGCGCGTCAACGCGCGCATTTATTAGAAGGCTTAGGCATCGCTTTAGTGAATATTGATCCGATTGTCGCGCTAATCAAAGCGGCAAAAAATCCAGCTGAAGCTAAAGAAAAATTGTTAGCGCAGGGATGGGCGGTAGGTATTGTCAAAGATTTACTTCAGCGTACCGGACCGATAGATGTTGATGACAGTTATGGTCTAAAACAAGATAAATATTTTTTATCACCTAAACAAGCACAGGCGATTCTTGATTTGCGTTTGCACCGTTTGACCGGCTTGGAGCAGGATAAGATTTTTGAAGAATACAAGGCGATTTTGAATACTATCGCCGAATTGATGGCAATCTTATCAAGCCAAGTGAAATTAATGCGGGTCATTCGCGAGGAATTAGAAGAAGTTAAGCAGCAATTTGGTGATGAACGCCGCACCGAGATTATTCCTGGTGGTGAAATTTTGAATATGGAAGACCTGATCGCGCAGGAAGATGTGGCAGTGACCTTGTCACATCAAGGTTATATTAAAACGCAGGCCTTGGATACGTATCAGGCACAACGTCGCGGTGGTAAAGGGAAGTCGGCGACCAGCATGAAAGATGAAGATTTTGTTGAAAAACTGATTGTCGCCAATACCCATGATACTATTTTGTGTTTTTCTACGCATGGTCGACTTTATTGGCTAAAAACCTATCAAATTCCGCAGGCTTCAAGACAGTCGCGCGGGCGACCCATTGTTAACTTATTGCCGTTGTCCGAAAACGAACGTATTAACGCGATTCTGCCGGTAAAAGAGTTTGACAAGAATCATTACGTGTTTATGGCGACAGCCGGTGGTGTTGTTAAGAAAGTCGCTTTAGAACATTTTTCGCGTCCGCGAAGTAGTGGTATTATCGCTTTAAATCTTGATGAAGGCGATACATTGGTGGGTGTGAAGATTACCAATGGTCAACAGGATGTGATGTTATTTAGCACAGCCGGTAAAGTGATACGTTTTAGTGAAACAGCCATCCGACCAACTGGACGTACCGCTCGTGGTGTCAGAGGTATTAAGCTTGCTGGCGCCCATCGTGTGGTCGCTCTCATTGTCTTATTAGATCAAGAAAATCATGCCATTCTAACTGCTACCGAAAATGGCTATGGTAAGCGTACCAAAGTATCTGAATTTAGAGCCATTAATCGTGGTGGACAAGGTGTAATTGCCATTCAAGTGAGTGACCGTAACGGTAAATTGGTAGCGGCTAAGCAGGTCAATGGCGAAGAAGAGATGATGCTTATTTCTAATGGCGGGACATTGGTTAGAATTCGAGTCGATGAGGTATCCACCATTGGACGCAACGCTCAAGGTGTACGCTTGATAAATCTGAAAGCACCAGAAAAACTGGTAGGCATGGAAACAATTTACGATGTTGAGAATGCTGAATGATTCAAGGCGCCCCAGTAATCACAATTGATGGACCAGCGGGGTCGGGTAAAGGCACAATTGCTAAAGCACTGGTTAAATGCTTGCGATGGCATTATCTCGACAGTGGCGCGATTTATCGCGCTTTGGCGTTGGCGGCACGCTTAAATCTAAATCAAATTGACCGTCGCGATACTACTAGTCTCTGTCAGCTCGCGCATCATTTGCCGCTTAAATTTGTGACGGACGCTGAAAATGGTCTTGTATCAATATATCTTGAAGATCAATGTGTTACCGATAAATTATACAGTGAAGCAATAGGTGGTTTGGCTTCCGAGTTATCGGCAATAAAAGAAATAAGAACGGCGTTGTTGGATCGGCAGCGTGCTTTTCGCCAAGCCCCCGGATTAGTGACCGATGGGCGTGATATGGGCACGGTTGTTTTTCCTGACGCTGAGCTTAAGATTTTTTTATATGCTGACAGTAAAGAACGGGCAAGACGTCGATTTAAACAGTTGCAAAATAATGGCTTTGGTGGTACAATCGCCGACATTGAACGGGAACTGGCTCGACGTGACGCGCGCGATTGTCAACGCGAAGTCGCGCCACTGGTCGCGGCTGAAGATGCCGTTCAAATTGATAGCAGTCATCGTTCTATTGATGAAGTGTTGTCTGCTGTCATGGTAGAGGTGAAACAGTGTTTTGACTTGGGTTCAAAGGCTGTTTTTGGTTAAATTTATTTTTTTATTTTCGAGACCTTAGCCAAAAAATTTATTGCTTCCGCTTTGCGGCGGGCGAGGTATTTTTTTGTCGAAACTCGAATAGATGGGATTATTACGATCCTGTAAATACAATGTGGAAATCTTTTAATAATGATGAATGAAAATTTTGCCGAACTTTTAGAACAAAGTTTTGCTAATGAAATCTTAAGACCGGGTACAATTATAAGAGGGACAGTGATCCGAATTGATAAGGATTATGTGATTGTCAATGCCGGCTTAAAATCTGAGGGTATTATTCCTCGTGAACAGTTTGAGAACGCTAAAGGTGAATTAGAAGTCAATGTCGGTGATGAGGTTGATGTCGCTTTAGACATGATTGAAGATGGCTATGGTGAAACACGTTTATCGCGTGATAAGGCCAAACGCGCCGAATCGTGGCGTGAGCTACAGGAGCTCTATGATACTGAAACCAATGTGAACGGTTATGTCACCACTCGAGTAAAAGGTGGGTTTATGGTTGAAGTCATGGGATTAAAAGGTTTTCTACCCGGTTCTTTGGCGGATGTGCGACCAATACGCGATCCCGGTGAATTTGAGCATAAAGAATTTGAATTAAAAATAATCAAAATGGATAGCAAACGCAATAATATTGTGTTGTCGCGTCGCGCTGTATTAGAAGCGAGTATTTCTGAAGAGCGTTCAAACTTGTTGGAAAACCTCAAAGAAGGGGATGAAGTTGAAGGTACTGTCAAAAATCTTACCGATTATGGCGCCTTCATTGATTTGGGCGGTATTGATGGTCTATTGCATATTACGGACATGTCTTGGCGACGAATTAAACATCCTAGTGATATCATTGACAAAGACCAAAAAATTAAAGTATCCGTTTTAAAAATTGATCGTGATAAAAATCGTGTTTCTCTTGGCATTAAACAACTTACCGGTGATCCTTGGAAAGGTGTGAAAGAGAGCTATCCGGTAGGTAGTCGCGTCAAAGGGCGAGTTACCAATGTGACTGACTATGGTTGTTTCATTGAGCTCAAAGAAGGTATTGAAGGTTTGGTACATATGTCAGAAATGGATTGGTCGAACAAAAACGCCCAACCGAGTAAACTGGTGTCATTGGATCAAGAACTTGAAGTCATGGTGCTTGAAGTTGATGAAGATCGTCATCGTATATCGCTGGGGATTAAACAGTGTTCTGAGAACCCGTGGACCCAATTTGCCGACAGTCATAAAAAAGGCGAGAAGCTTAATGGTGTGGTCAAATCAATTACTGATTTTGGTGTGTTCATTGGTTTGGAAGGCAGTATTGATGGTTTAATTCATCGTTCTGATGTCGCTTGGGATTTGGCTGAAGCGGATAAAAAAATGCGACAGCTTAAGAAAAATGAAGAAATCGAGGTTGTCATTTTAGCGATAGAAGCGGAGCAAGAACGCATTTCTTTGGGTATTAAACAGTTGCATCAAGACCCATTTACCGATTATACGCAAGCGCATGATAAAGGTAGTTTGGTCAAAGGTAAGATTACCGCGGTTGAAAGTAAAGTGCTGAAAATCGATTTAGAGGATAATATTCACGCGACCATGCGTGCTGAAGATGTATCATCTAAGAAAGTAAGTGATTTGTCTAAGCAATTTGCTGTGGGTAATGAGATTGAAGCTAAGATTGTTGGTTTTGATTATCGTAACCGAGAAGTGCAGCTCTCAATTAAAGCGATTGAGCAGGCTGACGCGAAAATCCTTAAAGAAATCAGTAAAAACGCGAGTGCCGCTGGTAAAGCAACGCTTGGCGATCTGTTACAAGCTAAAGAAGAAGAAAAGCAGAACTGATCTCCCTACGTCATTCCCGCGAAAGCGGGAATCCAGGGAACAAACTATAGGCATAGAGATTTTTTCTTTCGACAATACGCTCGATATTGTTGAGAGCAGTATGGTAGTTTGTGTATATATGTCTTGCTACATTAAAACCACACCCATACACATTTTTCTCCTGGATTTTATCCTGAGCATGACGAAGCGTGGTTCCTGAGCCTGCGGTCCCTGAGCTTGTCGAAGGGGTGCAGGAATGGCGGGCAAGGTGTGGGAATCCACATATCTCATCTTTTCGCTAACATTCAGTTATGCTAAACTAGTTTACATTACACCGATTTATATCAGGTAATATCTTATCAGTCATTGCTGTGTAGACAGGCATGACGAAGAAACTATTATTAAGTATAGTCAGGAGAAAAAAGTGAAACTAATCAGTTATATTATTATCTTGGTTATTGTGGTATTCGGCACGATGTTTGCCATGTTGAATTCCAAAACCGTGGATTTTAATTATTATTTTGGCAATGTTACTGTCGCTTTATCATTGCTTTTGGCAATCAGCTTGTTTTTAGGTGTATTACTTGGCGGTGGTATTGGTTTTATTCGTGTGATTACACTACGTTTAAAAATTCGACGTTTGCGACGAAAGCTAAAAAACGCTGAACAGGAAGTCAAGAATTTAAGAGACATTCCCATCAAAGATAAAAATTAAACCCTATAAAAATTTCATATGACACAGTTGTTATTGCTATTTGTTGGATTACTTGCTGGTGTACTGCTGGTATACCTGTTGCAGTATTCGCGTACTGATGATAAGACGCAACGTCAGTCTTTGCCGCGTGATTATTTGCAAGGTTTAAATTTTTTATTAAACGAAGAACCGGATAAAGCCGTTGATCACTTTATAAAAATGTTGGAAGTTGATAGTGATACGGTTGAAACACATTTGGCGTTGGGTAATTTGTTCCGTCGTCGAGGTGAAGTCAACCGCGCTATCCGTATTCATCAAAATTTAATCGCTCGTCCGAGTTTAACCGCTGAAGATCGTAACGAGGCAATGTTAGCTTTGGCTACCGATTATCTTGGTGCCGGTGTTTTTGACCGCGCTGAAAAACTATTCAGTAAACTGGTTGAATTAAAAGCCTATACGCCAAGAAGTCTAGGTTTTTTATTGGATATCTATCAACAAGAAAAAGCATGGGAAAAAGCGATAAACACCGCTCAAAAAATCGCGCTTGAAACCGGCAAATCAACGCAGCGTCAAATCGCGCATTACTATTGCGAGTTAGCTGAAATTGATATTGAAAGCGGCAGTACGGATAACGCCTATAATTATTTAAAACAAGCGCTTTCTGTCGATAAAAACTGTGTGCGTGCCAGTTTGTTGCTTGGCGAGTTGGAATATATCTCTGGTAGACATAAACATGCCATTCGTATTTACCGCCAAGCTGGTGAAAAAAATCCCAATTTTATATCTGAAGTGATTACTTTACTGAGCGAAGCCTATCAATCTCTGGGTGAGGAAGACGTATTAGAGCAGTATATCCATGAAATTTTGCGTAAATATCCGCAGAGTCCCATCATTTTGATTATTGTCGAGCAATTTAATAATTGGTGCCAGGATGAGGTGATTGTCAACGCCTTGGTGGATTATGTCAATAAGCATCCATCAATGCTGGGTTTACATTATTTGATTACTTTAAAAATGACAAAGGCAAATCCAGCGGAGCAAGCTGTGCTGCGATTATTGCATGGTGTGACTGAAAAGCTACAATCCGAGCATCCACGTTATAAATGTGAGGCCTGTGGTTTTTCCGGTAAAACCATGCATTGGCTCTGTCCCAGCTGTAAATCTTGGGGAGAAATTCGCTATTCCTATCTGACTGAAGACAAATGATGTCTGATCCTGGCGAGCGTGAACGAATCATAAACCGTAGAATTTCTATCGCGCCAATGATGGATTGGACCGATAAACATTGCCGTTATCTTTTTCGTCTGCTGACTAAGAACGCGTTGCTTTATAGTGAGATGGTGGTTGCTAAAGCCGTGTGCCATGCTGGTCCTGAAAGATTCTTATCATTTAATCAAGAAGAACATCCCATCGCTTTACAATTGGGCGGTAGTGTTGCGGATGAATTAGCGCGTTGCGCTAAACTGGGTGAGCAATACGGTTATGATGAAATTAATTTGAATATTGGTTGTCCCAGCGATCGTGTGCAATCAGGTCGTTTTGGTGTTTGCCTGATGAAAGAACCACAATTGGTGGCGGATTGTGTTGCCGCCATGCGAGCGGTGGTTGCTATTCCGGTGACGGTTAAAACACGTATTGGCGTTGATGATCAGGATAGTTACCAAGCCTTGCATCAATTTATTGAGACAGTGGCGCGAACGGGCTGCGAAACATTTATTATTCACGCGCGCAAAGCTTGGCTTCAAGGTTTAAGTCCGAAACAAAATCGGGATATTCCACCATTGCAATATCAACGTGTTTATCAGCTTAAACGTGATTTTCCGGATTTGGAAATCATTATCAATGGCGGCATTAGTGATTATGACAGCATTCACCAGCATTTACATAATGTCGATGGCGTGATGATTGGGCGTAAAGCCTATCAGGCGCCGTATTTTTTAAGTGAAATTGATCAGCATTTTTACGCTTGCTCGACCAAGCAAGTGACTGCTGTAGAGATATTACAGCAATACAGTCATTATGTTCAGCGCCAGCTTGATCGAGGTGTCCCTTTAGCGTCGCTGCTACGGCATCTGATGGGGTTTTTTCGTGGTGTGCCTAAAGGAAAACAATGGCGTCGTTATTTAAGTGAACATATCCATCAAAAAAATGCGGGTATTGATGTGTTATTATCGGCAATTGAGCTAATGCATTAGTTTGTAATATATGTTTGCCGTGTTATAGTTTGTGAAATAGTTCTAATTATAAATGAGGTAAGCTATGAAGTTTTTAAGCAAAATTTTGTTAGGGGTGTTTATTCCCGTATCTATTTTTGCCAGTGTGCAATCAAAATCCTTGTCGGACTTTCGCTGGCATCATCGTATTTTGTTATTACCATCTGTAACCGCGTCTCAAAGTACGCAAAAACCAATAGATTGGCATCACTATGCGGCACAGTTAAATGATAGAGAGATGCTTGTTTTCAGACAGCATAAAAATAAGCCCAGCACGTATGACCAGATTTTTCCTCAGACCAAACAGGCGGTTACGGTGACAGTTGATCAGAAATTAACTAAAAAAATTGCTAATTCAATCGCGCTTATTGGTAAAGATGGTCATTTAAAATACACGTTTCCCGCACAACAAAAAGAAGACGATGCCATGCTTGAGAATGTATTTAAGATCGTTGATAAAATGCCGATGCGACAAATGGGAAGCGGTCGTTAAATCGCTATAAATAATATTACGCGATTTGCACATCGACGCCCAGGGTTGTCGGTAGTTCAGGCGAAATTCTCAATCCAGATTGTTTATCAAATAGATAAATAAACTTTGGATCAATGAATAAATCTAACACATCACCTCGGTGGATACGGTATTTGCCCGATAATCTAACGGTGAATAAAGTATTGCTGTCGCTTAATTTACCATAAGCGTAACTATCCGTGCCCAGTGCTTCTACCCATTCAATGGTAAAACAAATATGAGGGAAATTTTTTTCTTCTTGTTGGTCGACAACTTTTAACATCTCCGGTCTAATACCCATCACCACTTGGGTATTATTGGTATCAGGTAAATAATCTAACTGAATTTTTGAGCCATTTGACAAAAGCAAGTGTTGCTTTTCTAAATTGACGTCGACAAAGTTCATACTTGGTGAACCAATAAATCCAGCTACAAACTGACTGGCAGGGTTGAGATATAATTCAAGCGGTGAGCCGATCTGCTCAATTTTTCCACTATTCAACAGGATAATACGGTCCGCCAAAGTCATGGCTTCGACTTGATCATGGGTGACATACAAGCTGGTTATTTTTAAGTCATCTTGTAGTTTTTTAATTTCCAGACGGGTTTTGACTCTCAGTTTGGCGTCAAGGTTAGATAAGGGTTCATCAAACAAAAATAATTGTGCTTTTCTGACCAGTGCCCGCCCCATCGCCACGCGTTGTCGTTGTCCGCCTGATAAATCTCTAGGAAGTCGTTGCAATAATTTTTCCAAACCTAAAATATTGGCAATATGGTTGATGCGTTTTGTGATCTCCGTTTTTGCTAATTTACGCATGCGTAAACCATAGGCCATATTGTTAAACACAGTCATATGCGGATATAAAGCATAGTTTTGAAATATCATGGCGATATCTCTATCTTTGGGTTCAAGCTTGCTAATGGGTTGTCCATTTAAAATAATATCGCCGCCGCTGATGTCTTCAAGGCCGGCAACCATTCTCAGCAAGGTTGATTTGCCGGAACCGGAAGGTCCGACAATGACAACAAATTCGCCACTTTTAACCGATACATCCAACGCGGATATAATGGTGGTATCCTTATATTTTTTACTAAGGTTTTTTAATTCTAATGTAGACATACACCCAACCTATTATTTTTCACTATCAATCAAACCTCTTACAAATAGCTTTTGCAATACGATGATAATCACTACCGGTGGCAGTAGTGCCAGAATAGCTGTCGCCATAATGTAATTCCACTGGGGGATTTGATCAGCTATATTCGCCAGCCGTTGCATACCCATGACAATGGTGCTCATATCGCCAGTAGTTGTTGCCAGTAACGGCCACAGGTATTGATTCCAACCGTATAGAAACATAATAATAAACAAAGCGGCAATATTGGTGCGTGATAATGGCAGGAGAATATCAAGAAAAAACCGTAACGGACCGGCGCCATCTACTCTCGCGGCTTCTAACAGTTCCGAGGGAATGGTGCGAAAAAATTGACGAAATAAAAAGGTCGCTGTCGCGGAGGCGATTAAAGGCAAAGAAAGCCCCCAATAGCTATCGATAAGATGAAATTCAGCGACAACTTGAAACGTTGGCACAATTCTAACTTCTACTGGCAGCATCAATGTCATAAATATCAGCCAAAAGAAAAACATCCGCAACGGAAAGCGAAAATAAACAATCGCGTAAGCGGCAAAGATAGAGACAATGATTTTACCAAAGGCGATAAGCAGTGCCATGATTAAACTGTTTTTTAACATCACCCAAACAGGTATACCGCCCAAGGCGTTAAGTCCATGGAATAAAACCAACTTGTAATTCTGTAAAAAATGATGGCCAAAACTAAGCGGAATAGGCGCGTGTAACAGAGATTGTTCGTTATGGCTGGATGTGGCCAGGGCGAGATAGATTGGAAACAGCATGATGAACAGCCACAAGACGAGTATCACATGGGTGCCTATCGTCAGCAATAATGAACGATGCTTTATCATTGATAGTGTACCTTTTTTTCCGCGTATCTAAATTGTAAAACCGTTAAGAAAATCACAATCAGCATTAAGATGACTGACTGCGCCGCTGAGCTGCCATAATTCATGCCTAAGAAACCATCACTATACACTTTATACACAACTAAGTTGGTCGCGTTCGCCGGACCACCTTGGGTGACGGTTTGCACAATACCAAATGTATCAAAAAACGCGTAGATCACATTAATCACCAACAGAAAAAATGTTGTTGGTGACAGTAAAGGCCAAATCACATGCCAGAACCGTTGCCAAACGTTGGCGCCATCAATAGACGCAGCTTCAAGTAATGACTTTGGAATCGCTTGTAAACTGGCAACAAAAAACAAAAAATTATAGCTGAATTGCTGCCAAATGGCGGCGATACAAATTAAAATAAACGCTTGTTTGCCATTGAGTAAATAATTCCAATGGTAACCTAATAAGGATAAGACATAACTGCATATCCCAATAGCCGGATTAAAAAGAAATCGCCATAAGATCCCAGCAATTGCCGGCGCGACCGCGTAAGGCAAAATCAATAAGACACGATAGCCCGTTGAAAAGCGTACCACACGATTCACGAGTGTGGCAATAAATAAAGCAAGTCCTAAAGTAAACACGGCGACAACCGCGCTGAACAATAAGGTGATTAAAATTGAATGCCAATAACTACCGCTTGCGAGTAAGAAATAATAGTTCTTTAAACCAATAAAATGATGCTTTAAACCGAAAGCGTCCTGGAGAAAGAAAGATTGCCTGAATGCTGTCAATGCCGGCCAAATAAAAAACAGCAGGGTCACAATAATTTGAGGTGCAATGAAAAAATAAGGTAAATAACGATTGCGAAAAATAGGCATGATTATTGTATACTCAGATGAAATTGTTCCAACAATAAATTATCTTCTTTAACCGCTTTGTCTAAAGCCTGTTTGGCGGTCATCTGTTGTGACATGACGGCTTCAATAGCGCTGCTATTTATTTTGCGAATCAAGCTGTAATTGCCTAAGCGGATACCTTTTGAATAGCGAGTTGGTGGTTTATGATTGAGTTCTTTTATGGCGATCTCTTGATTCGGGTGACGCTGGTAGTAGCCTTGATTTTTAATATAATTATACGCGGCCATCGTCACCGGCAAATAGCCTGTTTTTTCTGACCAGTACGCTTGAATTTTTGCTTTTGCTAAAAATTGTAGAAACTCAGCGATACCTTTATATTCATGTTTGCTATGACCCGCCATCACCCATAATGCCGCGCCACCAATCGAGGTATTTTGCGGGACACCATCGGCTGGCCAGTAAGGTAAATAGCCCACAGCTAAAGGAAATTTGACTGTCTTGGATAATGACGCGAGCGCGCCTGAAGAATCAGTTATCATTGGGCAAACACCTGTTTCAAACAAAGCGATCGCGTTACTTTCTTGCCCGCCATATTCAAAAATATGCTCTTTTTGCCAACGTCCCAGTGTGGCAATATGTTTTACTAGCAATGGATAATTAAATTTAACACGAGGATTATTGCCTAATAAACCATTACCCTGTGTCGCGAAGGGTTTATTATGCCAAGCGCTAAACACTTCTAACTGTATCCAGGAGGGCCAAGCGGTGGTAAAGCCGCATTGATAACCCGCTTTTAATAATTGCTTACTGTCTGCTTCTAGCTGTGGCCAGGTTTTTGGTGGTTTATTAGGATTTAGTCCCGCCATGCGGAATGCTTCTTTATTATAATAGAGTACCGGTGAAGAGCTGTTAAAAGGAAATGCCATTAACTGTCCTTTTGTGTTTGAGTAATAACCACCAATGGCTGGAAAAAATTGCTGACTGCTAAGCGGTATATTATTATCTTTCATTAGACGATAAACAGGCACAATAGCCGCTTTTGAACTTAACATCGTGGCTGTGCCCACCTCAAAAACTTGAACTAGATCCGGGGCTTTATGCGCGTGAAACGCGGCCACAGTGGAGGTGAGTGATTCCGCATACTGTCCTTTATAAATGGCATCGACGACATATTGATGTTGTGAGTCATTAAATTCCTTGACCAAATGATTAAGAATCACGCCTAATTGACCGCCCATGGAATGCCAAAATACAATACGTGTTTTTGCTTGTATCGCGGATGCGCTAGCGAAGCAAAGGGATAGAATCAAAAGTAGGTATTTAAGCATTTATAATTGATGTTTGCTAATTTATCAACTTTTAATGTTAACATTAAAAAATGACAGCAATGTGACAATTGTACGAATAATATGAGAAGGGCATCTACTACCCAGTATATGGTTATTTCAACACTCTCTAAGATTTTCCAAAATTTAATTGAACTGAAATCTTAAAAGTGAAAATTATTGACTATAATAGATTTTAATAATTAACATTTATAGGAGATTAACTATGAATACAAAAACATGTCTTACAGCAAAAGTACCTATTATCACGACTTTATTTTTGTTGGCAATGACTTATACCTACCCGGCACTTGCAGATTCAGATGGTTCTTACTTTTTGCCATATACGCAGTACTCTGTCAATATTTCCTTACCTGATGGCAGTAATTGTTCTGGGAAATTGAATTTTAGTAATAGTGATATTCAAAAGGAAGAACCAGTAAATATAGGTGTCGATGATACAGTATATTTTACCAATGCTTCTGTCACACCTGACGAAGATTACAAGCAATTGCTGAATTGTTTACAAGCATCGTCGTATTCTTTTATGTTTAATGGTGAAAATGATGTTAGTTTTTAGTGCTTCAAGTTGATGAAAATTTTATATTGCATGATGTGTATTTAGTGTTTGATGATGATGATGGCCATGTCGTAGAGTTTCTAGATGAAAATCCTACCATCACTACTAATGATGATGATAATAACTATTATTATAAAAAAAGTACTTCTTTACAGAAACAGAACCCGTATATTAATGCTATGTCTGCTACCATGACATGTACAGAAGGTTGTTAATAATAAGGGCATTTTTGATAAGCTTAAAAATTAGTGATCTCCAAAAATATGACTCTGTAAAAAATAAAAAACTTACGCTTTAGCATATTTTTGTGATGGTCACTTTCCAGTTATGAGAAAAATTGCAACAAACGTTTTGCTTTGAGAATATGATTTTCAATGTCGCCTAATCCGATAAAACGATTATTATAATACAGTCTGAATAGACCTTGCGCTGTTGTTTGATCAACCATTTGTTTTTGCCCTTTATATAGACGCGCATACTGCTCATCATTAAGCTCTAAAATAGCATAGTCTGTTAGCATGTCATCAACAGGGCGCAGGGTGGATTTGTCGAGTTCAGCGAGTTGTTCTAAACTAAACATCTGTGCGCTGTTATAGCCATTTACCGCGGTGCGGTGTAAACGCAGTACATGGCCGCCACAACCTAATGCCATACCAATGTCGTATGCTAAGCTGCGAATATACGTGCCTTTACTGCAATGTATTGCCAATGTTAAATCAGGATTATCCCATGCCAGTAATTCCAGGCGATAAATAGAGACATGACGCGCTGGGCGTTCGATGTGAATACCTTGTCGTGCTAATTTATATAATGGTTGTCCTTTGTGTTTGAGCGCGGAAAACATGGGTGGCGTTTGTTTTAAATCACCACGAAATTGTGTCAATGTCTGTTCAATATCAGTTCTTGTGATAGCTGTTGTAGAAGCACTGCTAATAATATCGCCCTCAGCGTCATAAGTGTCGGTTGTTTGACCGAAGCGTAGGGTTGTTTGATAAGATTTATCAGCATCGAGAAGAAAGCGCGAGAATTTAACGGCTTCGCCTAGGCAGATAGGCAGCATACCTGAGGCGAGCACATCTAAACTGCCAGTATGTCCCGCTTTTTTGGCTTTAAATAGTCGTTTTACTTTTTGCAGCGCCTGATTCGATGACACGCCCACGGCTTTATTCAGTAAAACAATGCCATCAGTCGCGTTATCTATCATGAATCTAGCGTATTAATATCATCGAGTAATTTATCGATTTGTCGCGCCTTTGTTAAGGTGTCGTCATAATGGAAATGTAAGGCGGGTGTGTTGCGTAGATCAATTAGACTGGCAAGTCGGCGACGAAGAAAACCCGCGGCATGATTCAGACCATTCAAAGCGTCATGTTTATGATGTGTTTCATCGTGAACATTAAAGTAAATTTTGGCGTGCGCCAAATCAGAAGAAACTTCCACACCTGTCAGTGTCACCATACCTACGCGCGGGTCTTTGAGTTCATTTTGAATCAGTTTTGCCAATTCTATTTGTATGAGATCGGCGATACGATACATTCGGTTTGGTTTTGCCATAGTATTTGCCGCTTATGACAAGGTGCGTTTAATGGTGACGACATCGTAGACTTCGATGAGATCACCGATTTTGATGTCATTATAATTTTTAACGCCAATGCCGCATTCAGTATTGGTGCGCACTTCGTTCACATCTTCTTTAATCCGGCGTAATGATTCCAGTTCACCTTCGTAAATCACAACATTATCTCTTAATACCCGAATGGGTTTGCCGCGTTTGACCATGCCTTCTATGACCATACAACCGGCAACCGCACCAATTTTAGCTACGCGGAAAACCTCTCGTACTTCAGCAATACCGGTGATTTCTTCTTTAACTTCTGGTTTGAGCATGCCGCTTAATGCTTGTTTGACCTCATCAACAACTTTATAAATAATACTGTGGTAGCGCACATCGACGCCTTCTTTTTCAATTAAGCGTCGAGCGTTTGGTTCTGCGCGAACGTTAAAACCAATAATGATCGCTTTTGAGGCTAAGGCAAGATGGACGTCTGATTCCGTAATGCCACCTACCGCGCCGGCAATAATTTTTACCTGCACTTCATCGGTTGAAAGTTTCTTTAATGAATCGGATAAAGCTTCCACCGACCCTTGCACATTGGCTTTTAAAATAACATTTAACGTGGCGACATCGCCGGATTTTAAATCGCTAAATAAATTATCCAAGGATATCGCTTTTTGCGCTAATCGTACTTCGCGATATTTGCCTTGACGAAATAATGCCACTTCCCGAGCGCGACGCTCGTTGTTGATCACCATCGCTGCGTCACCAGCTTTGGGCGCACCGGGTAAACCTAGTATTTCAACGGGTATAGAAGGACCCGCGGTAGTGATGGATTTGCCAGTTTCATCCATCATTGCTCGGATTTTGCCGTACTGTAAACCAGCGAGGAGAATATCACCTTTATTGAGCGTACCTTCTTGCACTAGCATGGTCGTTACCGCGCCACGACGTTTATCCATTTGCGCTTCGACAACAACACCTTTTGCCGGCGCGTCTTCAACCGCTTTCAGTTCAAGTACTTCAGCTTGTAATAAGACTAAATCCAATAATTCATCAATGTTTTTACCATGTTTTGCCGAAATATCAAGAAACATGGTGTCGCCACCCCAGTCTTCAGGAACCAGTTCATGTTGTGATAATTCACTGCGAATATTATCAGGTTTTGCTTCCGGTTTATCAATTTTATTTACGGCAACAATAATCGGTACTTCTGCCGCTTTAGCATGTTGAATAGCTTCTATGGTTTGCGGCATGACACCATCATCAGCGGCGACTACCAGGATAACAATATCCGTCGATTTGGCGCCACGGGCGCGCATTGCCGTAAATGCTTCATGACCTGGTGTGTCAAGAAATGTAATCACGCCTTTGTCAGTTTCAACATGATAAGCACCAATGTGCTGGGTAATACCACCGGCTTCACTGGCAGCGACTTTAGTGCGACGAATATAATCGAGCAGGGTGGTTTTACCATGGTCAACGTGTCCCATAATAGTCACGACAGGCGGGCGGGTTGTTTCTTTGCCTTGATGGCTTAATTCTTCTTTAAGTGATTCTTCAATATCATATTCATTTTGTTCAACCGGTTTATGCCCCATTTCTTCGACAATAATGCTGGCAGTATCGCGGTCAATAACTTGGTTGATGGTTGCCATAACGCCCAATTTCATCATGGTGCGAATAACTTCAGCGGGTTTGATGAACATTTTTTTTGCTAAGTTAGCAACAGAGATGCTCTCAGGAATGGCTACATCAATAATTTTGCTTTCAACCGGTTTTTCAAAAGCTTGGGTGATCGCGGCGGGCTTATGTGTTTTTGATTTACGTCCGTATCTCGCGACATCACCATCTTCATTTTCGATATCAATGGGTCGGTTTTGACGGCGCTTTTCAAGATGCAGTTTAGATTTTTTTCCAGACCGATTATCACGGCTCTCTTTTTCTTCTTGCTGCACTTTCGCGCTTGCTTTTTTAGGTTTTAGTTTGGTGCCGCTATCTTTATCTTTTGTGGGTTTTTCTGTTTTTTTGCTGTCGGTTTCTGTAGCTTTGGCTGCTTCTTTTTTGCTTGATGCCGCTTTGACTTTTCTTGTCTTAGGGGTCATGTCAACAATTTGCGGCGCTTTTATTGTTGTGATGGGTTTGTCTTGTTGCGTTTGAGTTGTTGTGCTGGGTGAGACTTTCTCCGCGCTTGGTTTTACGGTTTGTTTGGTAAAACTGCGTCTTTTCCGAACTTCGATATTAATGGTTTTTTTACTTGCCGTTTTATTGCTTTTTACTTTAAGCGTGCCTGTGCTTTTACGACGTAAGGTCATTTTTTTAGGCGTATTGTTGTCTTCTTGTCTTTCAGACATAATGGTATACCTACTTTCTATGGATGCTTATTTGAACCACGGTTCGCGCGCTGTCATAATAAGTTTTGCCGCGCGTTCTTCATTCAAATTTGTAATTTCCAGTAAATCATCTACGGATTGTTCAGCCAAATCATCCATTGTTACAATGCCTTTGCTCGCCAATAAATAAGCTAAATCACTATCCATCCCATTCATATTGATTAGGTCAGCCGCTGGTTTATGATGACCTTGTTGCTCAATTTTTTCTTTGGCGCGCGCTTGTAATTCATCAACAATTTCGTCATCAAAACCTTCAATAGCCAATAATTCTGATTTGTCGACATAAGCGATTTCTTCGAGATTAGTAAAACCTTCTTCCACCAAAACTTTTGCCATTTCTTCATCAATATCAAGATTATTGATGAAGAATGTGGTTGTTGTCGATTCTTCTTTTTCTTGTTTGGCGCGCAAATCATCGGTTGTCATCACATTTAATGTCCAGTCGGATAATTTACTGGCCAGACGTATATTCTGACCACTGCGACCAATCGCTTGTGATAATTGGCTTTCTTCAACAGCGATATCCATGGTGCGTTTATCTTCATCAACAAAGATCGAGGCGACTTCAGCGGGTACCATGGCGTTAATGACAAATTGAGCGGGATTATCATCCCATAAAATGACATCAACACGTTCACCACCTAATTCGGAGGATACCGCCTGAACACGCGCGCCACGCATTCCAATACAAGCGCCAATTGGATCAATACGGCCATCATTGGTTTTTACCGCGATCTTAGCGCGAGAACCAGGATCACGGGCTACCGCTTTGATTTCAATAATTTCTTCATTAATTTCCGGTACTTCAATGGTAAACAGTTCGGCCAACATTTCGTTACAGGCGCGACTGACAAAAAGCTGTGGCCCTTTGGCTTCAGGGCGAATATCATAGAGGTAAGCTCTTAGACGGTCATTGATTCTAACCGCTTCTTTAGGCAGCATTTCTTCACGAGGCAGCACCGCTTCGGCGTTATCGGCTAACTCCAGAATGACCGCGTCACGGGTGACGCGCTTCACTGTGCCACTGATAATTTTACCCACAGAATCCTGATAGGCTTCGGTGACTTGATGCCGTTCTGATTCGCGAACTTTTTGTAAAATCACCTGTTTAGCGGTTTGTGCGGCGATACGGCCTAAATCGATGGCTTCCACAGTTTCTTCAACAAAATCACCGACTTCAAGTTCATTATCGATTTCTTTGGCGTCGGCGAGGATAATATGTAATTCAGGGTTGAAAGCGGCAGGATGGTCTAAATTATCATTAATCCCCGTATGCGCCATGCTTTCGACAACCTGCCAGCGACGAAATACACTGTAATCACCGGTCTGGCGATTGACAACTACGCGAGCATTATATTGCATCCGTTTGCTGATCGCGGCAGACAATGCTGTTTCTAAAGCGTTAAAAATATCCTCCAATGGAATGTCTTTTTCATTGGCGACAATTTCAATCATTTGCAATGCTTCTTGATTAATGCTCATTTTGTTCCCCTTTAAATGTAGTAACCAGTTTAGCTTTGGCAATTATCGATAGTGGAATATCCATGGTTTCATTGTTCAAACCTAAGGTGATATCATCATTCCCAACCGATGTTAATATGCCGGTAAAATTCCGTCTTCCTGATAATGAACTATGTAAACGCACTGAGATTTGTTGACCTATAAACGTCTTAAATTGTTCCGAAGTAAACAATAAACGTTCAATGCCGGGCGATGATACTTCCAGGGTATACATGCCGGAAATGAGTGATTCAACGCTGAGTAGGGCGTTAAGCTGTTGACTGACGGCGCCGCAATCTTCAAGGGTGATACCGTTAGCTTTGTCGATATAAACACGAATAATCGGACGACGCGACTGTGCCAGATATTCGCAGCCGACATATTGGTATCCCATTGACATAACTGGCGAAGCGAATGCCTCATTTAACAGTTTTTGCCATTTATTTAATCCTATTGTCATACTCATCATGTTGAAATCGTATTACACTCACATTTCACAAAAAAAACCCCAAACGGGGTTTTTATATCTCAATATCATCAATTTGGTAGCGGGGGCAGGATTTGAACCTACGACCTTCGGGTTATGAGCCCGACGAGCTGCCAGACTGCTCCACCCCGCATCAACATCAGGTGTACATATTAGCGTAAAAATTATACTAACACAAGTGGCATTGTCATTTTAATGTGTTTAACTGCAAAACTATACTAAGGGACTGTTGCAATCTGGCAAATTCGTCATCCCCATGAAGGAGGTCCCTGAGCTTGTCGAAGGGCGGGAATCCAGTTATTTCAAGAGTTACATTGCTTGAAATACTAAAATAATTTAGATTTCCCACTAAGGACTTTGGATAATATCTCGTTTTATTTGATAAATAATTGATTTTTAAAGGTATTAATGTCTTGTGGTTGAATTTAGTTCAGTTCAGCTCAGCTCTAAGATTTATCAGCAAGTAAATCGTTGCGATTGTCGCCAATACAATAAATATCGCTTCTCGATAAAATGTGTGTAGCGTGATATAAGAGGTAATATAAATACCAATACCACCTGATACATAAGACACAACGCTTAATAAACTGGAGGCGATACTATATCGTCCTTCACTGCGTTTCATAATATGCAGTGACACAATGGGTAATAGGATGACCGTGCCTAAACTAATCAATATGCCCGGCGTTAACCATATCCAGCTGGGTAAATGGCGCGACACTGAGAATATAGAAGCAAGTAAACCGGCAAGTATCAGACTGATCGCGGAATACACACAAAGCGTTTTTTCGGAAAATTTTTCCATCAACATCGGCATGATCAGCGGTGTTAATAAGCCTGGTGTCAGCATTGCTAATAAATAATAAGCGAGATTATGTGCTTTAATATGATATTGTGACACTAACCAGAATGGTATCGCGATGTAATAACTTTGCAAGATGGCGGCTGTGGCACTGCACATGATGAGGAGTTTGCGAATTGTCTTTTCATTTACGCAGTGTAACATGTAGCTTATATTATTTACAATATTTAAGCTGCCAACAGGCGCTTTAAGCTGTGGCCCTAATCGAAGCGATAAGATCAATAATATGAGCAACATTATCGGGATGACAAGAAAAGCATAATGCCAATTTAACAATGTTGTTGTCCAACCGCTAATAAATGGCGCCAAAAAGGCGGAAAGGTAGGCGCCGAATACCATGATTGAAAACGCTTTTTTGATATGATTATCTTTTTCTAAGTATAACATGACAAAACTGCGTGAACAGACTAACAGACCACTTAGCAGAATCGCGCCGAAGACATAACATGTTGACCAAAGTAAAAAATGATTACTAACTGCTGAAATAGATAATATAATCATGCCAAGCAAGGTGATCATGATAATAAAACGTTTAATATACATATAATCAATAATGGCACCCCATATCAACCCGGAGAGTCCGGAGAGAAAGAATGCCAACGATAAAATGCGATGAATAGTACTTTCAGGTATACTAAACACCTGGGTAAGGCTTGGAACCACCGGCAAAGCGACTTTTACATATCCCCAGTAAGACCCTATTAATAGAGCGGGTATATAGAGCAGAATAGTTGTTTTTTGTTTCATTATCGTATTTTTTGCTAAAAAAATAGGATAGTATGGTTTCTTTATCGGGTCAATGATTTATAATGGTTCCTAAGTTTATTATAAAGATGGTCCCTGAGCCTGCTTGCCCTGAGCTTGTCGAAGGGTCGATGGGCATCTAAAATGAAGTTTTAAACGAATGTTGAAATCTGGTCTATTCGTCATTCCCGCGAAAGCGGGAATCCAGTTATTTCAAGCAGTATAACTGCTTGAAACATTACAAAAAGTTCAGATTTCAATAAGCCTTTTAAGTAAGTTAATAATTAGGAGTAAACAATGAGTAACGAAAGAGTGAACCGTCCTTGGGGCTATTATGAAAGCTTAATGCTTGCTGATAATTTCCAGGTCAAAAATATTATGGTCAAACCTGGCGCGAAATTATCACTGCAATCACACCAGCATCGTGCTGAGCATTGGGTGGTGGTTCAAGGCGTGGCAACAGTAGTTTGTGGTGATAAAACATTAAAACTCGAACGCAATCAATCCATTTATATTCCTCAGCAAGCAAAACACCGCTTAAGCAATGAAAGTGATGATATTTTACATGTCATTGAAGTGCAATGTGGGGATTATTTAGGCGAAGATGACATTACGCGTTATGAAGATGATTATGGGCGTAGTTAAAGATATTCAATTATCTCTAATTTACTAAAAGGTAAACGCAAGTGATCCCTGAGCCTGTCGAAAGCTGGTTTCTGAGCTTGTCGCAGTGCGGTCCCTGAGCTAGTCGAAGGGCGGTCCCTGAGCTTAGTCGAAGGGTTAAAGTTTAAAGCGTGAAAAGCGCGCAGCAATCACCGATGTTTAAACAGATGTTTCTCACAATACTCTTTTAAGAAATCATCATGTTGCTTGTAGAGTTTTTAACAAGGCTTGAAAGCTATATTAGGTCTTGAATCAAATACCTCATCAATGATTTGAGTTATCTCTGTTTTAGAATGATTTGTCGTATAATGGAATTAGCATCATTCCCATTAATAAATTTAGCATGTAATTTACTCCTGTAATCAACAGGGACATTTTTTAACCAATTTGTAGTAAAATTACAAATACAAATTAAATAAAATAAAAATTGGGGTAGAATCATGATTCGTAAATTTATATCAATATTACCATTATTAGCGATTGTTTTTGTTGCTGGTTGTCATAATAGCAGTAGTAATAGTAGTGGTAGTGAAAGTTCACAGCTAAGCTCTCAATATGAGATTAATATGCCGCAGCCAGTTGTGGAAAACGGGACAGCTGTGGTTTCTTTTGATGTTAAAGCGAGTCAAGTATCCGCTGCTAACAGTGCGTTATCTTCAGAACAACAGACGAATCAAAAAAGCGATTCGCGATCTTCTTTAAATGCTACAACCGCGTTTACCTTAAAGAGTATTGAATTTCCTTCTAATGCCAACGCGACATTTACAATTACCAATGGTGGCAGCGAAAATGCCTGTTTTGATAATAACGGCGGCAGTGGTGCAGCCTTGGCGGATGGGACGAGTTGTCAAGTTGTTTTCCATGTCAAAGTCCCTCAACAAACTGAGAATGTGGTAACATCTATTATTGTTTCCGCGACCAATCAGCAGGGTTCAACCGTAAAATTAAATGTGCCGATAGAATTAAAAGTTGTCGCAAGCGGTGATTCTGAATTACCTGTGGGGACAGTAAGTGAAAGTCCAAAACCTTTCCTGACACCGGGTGGTACAACAACGTTTGTATTGACCAATGCAAGTACAACAACAGCAATTAATAATCCCAGTTTGGCATTGAGTTCAACTTTACAAGGGTATGTTGCTTCTTCTGATCAAACAGTTTGTGGCGATTCGGCATCAGTCTGTGGTAACACACTTGCGCCTGAAGCAAGCTGTTGTTTGGCATTTAAATTAAATTCGAATACGAGCACAAGTACGTATTTAACAGAGAATGCGGCAGAATTGGCGAATAATAATAATGATAACGATAGAGACATGACTTTAGGCGCGGCCAATATACAATCACCAATTTATCCTACAGTGAATGTTTCTCCGACTATTAATGGGTATTTTGAATATAGTTTAAATGGCTTACCGGAAACGAGTTTAACCTTGTCTCCTGGTACCAGTGGAACAATAAAAGTAGTCAATGTCGCTGGCGCGACAATTAGTGGTTTCTATTTAGATGTTGATCAAGATTTTATAAATAATAACTTTATTAATCCTAATGCGGATAATGCTTGCCCTATTTCTAGTAGCGGTGGAATTGAATTGGCTTCAGGGGAATCGTGTAATATTGTGTATAGTATTCCTCAAACTAATGAACAATATTATCAAGGTAATATTACCGCACATGGTACAGATGCAAATAATAAAGGCTCAGCTATATTAAAAGTTACAGTGCCTTCTAATGAAGGATATTTTGTAGTTGCGCCTACAAGTTTAGATAATCTTATTCCTGGCTCAAAGGGAACAATTAAAGTAACTAATAAAGGTGGCTTAACAATTAGCAATGTATATGTCGCTGCGAGCTCATTTGAGCAGTTTATTACGTCTGGAAGTTGTCCCTTAACGAGTGCCGATGGTATTGATTTAGCAGCAGGCGAATCATGCTCGCTGAGTTATTTGGTTCCGTCTGATAATACGACAAACATTACAGGCACTATTAACGTGAATGGTACTAACGCACAAAGTGTTGTCCCAATATCATTTAATGTATCCGCTGAAGGGCATTTTCTCTTTTCGTCTTCGAGGAGTACATTTGCGCCTGGAGATTCAGGTACCATTGAATTGAAAAATACTGGTGCGACGTCAATTACTGATATTTCAGTATTAAGTGGCAGTCTTTCTCAATTTATATACTGTAGTGGTGGTAATGATTGCCCAACAGATATCTGTCCAAATGGGAGTTCTACACTTATTGCAGGCGGTTCTTGTACCTTGTCGTATAAAATTCCAGACGATAGCAGTGTTGCATTGGATAGTCATATTTACGCAAATGGCACCAATGCGGATAACAGCGGTTTAGGATTTCATTACAATGTTGTAAGTATAGGGCACCTTGATATTTCATATTCTTCTTCCCCGGTAGTACTTAATCCTGGTGATAATGGTAATATTACTGTAACAAATGATGGCGGTGAACCGGTAGATGGTTTTTATGTGGATACGAGTGACTTCGGACAGTTTGTTGTTGAGAGTAAAACCACTTGTCCATTATCAAGTAGCTCATCTGAGGAGTTAGCAGTTAATAAGTCTTGTACTGTAAATTTCAAAATTCCATCTCCTAATCCTACTGTGTTAAACGACACTTACATCACGGCAAATGGTATGAGTGGCAATGATAGTACGACTGTTGCAACTAAATTACCAGTCACAGTAGTGTCCAATATGGGGCACTTTACCATAAGTTCTTCCAATAATAGCTTTATATTTTCATCTGGTGATAGCTCAACAATTACAATAAAAAATGATGGTGGTGCACCGATAACTGACTTCAAGCTCGATGTTGGCGATATTATCCCTACTTTTATTAAAGAGAATACTTGTACAGTAGATTCTTTAGCATCAGGTGGGTCTTGCGTTGTTTATATAAGTATTGGAAAAGGTAATAGTGGTAATAATGTACCTTACACTGGCTATTTTACATTAACTGGTACAAGTGCCGAAGATTCTTTGACTAAAACGCAAAGTGTGAGAGTATTGAGACAGGTTGATACCTTGCTTATAGCTAATAGTTCGAATATACAAAGGTGTAATGTGGATGAGAGCGGTGATTTGAGTAGTTGCGCTACTCTGCATCTCGACGATTATGGCTTTGGCAGCGGCAGCAGTAGAATAGCTTTTAGTGTAGTGGGAGCAGCTTCAAGGCTGCTTCAAGTTTATGCTAATCAACTTCCCAGTTCTAGCGGTGTTAACTGGATGTCTTTTGATATGGACACCCAGCCGCCAACATTATTTCCTACTGGAGGAGGAAGTATTATTGCTACGCAATCAGCTATTACATCAATTAGCTTCAATACTATAGATGGTGTCAATTATGTATATTATGGTCAATCTGGTCAAACTCACTTAAGATGGTGTAAATATAATGGAAATCCTTCTCCTGAATTTGAATCATGTCAGAACACTGGAAGCAATATAGAGAACCCTTTAGGAATAGCATTTTATGCCACTACTTCTGGTACCACCTATGCCTATATTATTAATGGTAGTGATTATATAACGACATGTCAGGTTGAATCTGATGGGCAATTAACGTCCTGCTCTGGTGGTTATAATCAATTAAATTCGGCTCGTAAAATTGTGATTTATCCTCAAAAAGCAATCAGTCAGCCAGGCACAACTGCTTATGCTTATATTGCTAATTATGATGGTAATAACATCTTAAAATGCGAAATTAATAAGAGTAGTGGACAAATTGATAGTAGTAGTGGATGTAGCTCTGCCTATTCTTTTATACAAAATGAAGAATATCCTATAAGTATTACTTTCCCGTATGAGAAAAATGCCAGTTATGCCTATGTGCTGGTGAAAGATACTGCTGCTAATGATGATAAAATTTATAAATGTACGCTTAGCAGTAATGGTGATTTCGGGAGTTGCGAAGATGAAACGCCTACTAACATTACAATTAGTAATACTAGCGCAGATCTGCTACTCTTTTAAAGTAAAAGGTCTCTCCTGCTTACGCGGGAGAGGCAGGAAGTAATAGGTTTCCAAAGGGGAGTAACGCAATACTTCCCTTTGTTTGCCATCCAGGCAAACTTGTTTCATGTAAGCAAAATTAAATAAGCAAACCATCTTAGTCGCTTGTGAGTGATCGAGTTGTTGAAACAATTTAATTTGTTATTGTGTAGTGAAAATTTGTAGCCTGAATACTGTTTAAGTAAAGTCTTAATGAGAAAATTAGCATGGATGAATTTCACATATAGGTTTTACTTTAGTAGACAGCAATAAGTTTTATTTTGTTTCAATTTGTCTTTCGACAGGATCAGTCATCACTTTTTTAGTGACCTCAAGATATAATAAACTTGAGGCCGCTATAATTTATGATAAAATGCCTTACAATTATCAGCATTTCCAATAAAAACTCTAAAATCAATGAAATTTGACGCGGCAAAAATCTATATCAACGGCAAAGCGCAGCATCTAAAACTGCTACCCTCTGAAGAAATATATCCTATTTCCACAGCCAAAAAAGGATTTGGCGAACGTATAAATTCTGAACAAACCCCATGTGGATGGCATCAGATTGCCATGAAAATAGGTGAGGGTATGGCAGAGAATACGGTATTTGTCGGTCGCAAAGCTACCGGTGAAATTTACGATGAAGCACTGGCAAAGCAATATCCTCAACGTGATTGGATATTAACGCGTATTTTATGGTTAGCGGGATTGGAAGAGGGTAAAAATAAAGGGGGTGATGTGGATAGCTATCAACGCTATATTTATATTCACGGCACACCGGACAGTGAACCGATGGGCGTGCCGCGATCACATGGCTGTATTCGGATGCGTAATCATCATATTATTAAACTGTTTGATCAGCTTGAAATTGGTGATCGTGTTTTTATAGATTGAATTTTATTAAGCAGAAACTTGTGTTAACGAAGGGTTTTTAGAATCGGGCAGTGCCAAGTAAATAAGCGCGATTTTGATTTTCCAACATTTTTTTGCTAATCTACCCAATGGACGATAAATAAATTGGGTAAAATTAAGCATGAACAACAACACTAGCATGCATAATCTAGATCAAGATCAATCAAATAAGCTCAGATATACTTATTTCGTTTGTATTACCGCCGCGTGTATTGGGCTTTTATTTGGTTTGGATATTGGGGTGATTGCCGGTGCTTTGCCGGATATTCAAAAAGCATTCGCTTTATCCCCCAAACTTGAAGGGTTAGTGGTGAGTATTTTATTAGGCGGGGCAGTTGTTGGCGCTTTTTTAAGTCGATATTTAGCGAGGCGATATGGTCGTCGTAATTCCTTGCTGATTTGTGTCACCATATATACAATTGCCGCGCTTTGCTCCGGATTCGCGCCAAATTATGAAATATTGGTTGTGGCACGCTTCTTTTTAGGGATTGCTTTAGGTATCGCCGCGTTTATCGCGCCCATTTATCTGGCTGAAGTTGCCCCGGAATCTTTAAGAGGCCGAATGGTATCGCTTTATCAGGTTATGATTAATGTCGGTATTGTTTGCGCTTATGTCAGCGATACATTTTTCGCCGCCAATGCCGAATGGCGTTGGATGTTAGGCGTTATTGCCGTGCCTTCTTTCATCGCGGGCGTTTGTTTTTTATTGTTGCCACGTAGTCCGCGCTGGCTGGTATTGCAAAACCGGGTCAGAGAAGCTAAAGATGTCTTAATGAGTATGTCACCATCAAAAGAATTGGTGCATAGAAACCTGGAAGAAATGAAAGCGATGGCTAAGGATAATATCTCATCAGGTTTGGGCGTACTCAAACAGGTTAATTTCCGTCGTGTGTTATATCTCGGTTTATTGTTGCAGATGATTCAAGCGTACACTGGCATTAATGTGATTGTGTATTACGCGCCGGAGCTTTATAAAGCAGCTGGTTTCGCGTCACCTATGGCGCAGATGTATTGTACCATTGCTGTTGGTGTGGTGAATATGATCGTGCCGATGATTACCGCGCGTTTTGTTGATCAATGGGGGCGTCGCCGTATATTTTTTATTGGTTTAACTGTTATTACCATCGGTTTATTGATGGAAACCGTTGCTCAATACGCGCCAAAAACTTACTTTTTCGCGATGATGGGTTTTATCGCTTCGCTTATTTTTATTGCCGGCTTCGCGTTTTCATTAGGTCCGGTGGTTTGGATTATTTGTTCTGAGATTTTCCCGCTAAAAAGTCGTGAAGTGGGGATGATGTTCATTGTGGCGTCAAACTGGTTTTATACCATGATTATCGGTCAGTTATTTCCGATGGTGGACAGCACCTTTGGTCTTGGTCCGGTATTTGTTTTTTCAACCATCATCGCTATTTTCGGTTTTTTCCTGATTGGTTGCTATACCCCGGAAACCAAAGGTATTACACTGGAAGAAATAGAAGAAAATTTACTGTCAGGCAAGAAATTACGCCATTTGGGTAAGCAACCGAATTTTAATAAACAACTATAATAGAATTTGGAGAATTTATAATGAAACAAGCTGTGATGACCGAAGCGGGGGCGATTGAATTTCATGATGTGGTTAAACCGGTCATTAAAGACAATGAAGTATTATTGCGCGTAGAGCGCATTGGCATTTGTGGTACGGATATTCATGTTTATCATGGCAAACATCCATTTACGTCATTTCCTGTGGTTCAAGGGCATGAGTTTTCAGCCACTGTTGTGGATGTGGGCTCGGCGGTAAAATCAGTGCGCCCTCACATGCGAGTTACCGCGCGACCGCAACTTGTCTGTGGCCGTTGTGGACCTTGCCGTCGAGGTGATTATCATATATGCGATCATCTGAAAGTCACCGGTTTTCAGGCGCCTGGTTGCGCTCAAGAATATTTTGTTGTCAGTGAAGATAGAATTGTTAAGCTCGCCGATAATCTTTCATTTGAGCAGGGCGCGATGATTGAACCGGTTGCGGTAGCGGTACATGCCACATCGCGCGCGACTGATTTGCGCGGTAAAAATGTTGTGGTCTGTGGCGCCGGTACCATTGGTAATTTTGTGGCGCAGGCGGCAAAATGCCGTGGCGCGAAATCAGTGCTGATTACTGATATGAGCGCCTACCGTTTAGACAAAGCAAAACAGTGCGGTGTCGACGTGGTTTGTAATTTGAGTGAAGAAAATTTTGCTGACAAAGCTAAACAAGTTTTTTCTGATGAGGGTTTTTCGATTGCTTTTGAAGCGGTTGGTGTCGAAGCGGCGCTTGATAACGCGGTGCAGCAGATTCAAAAAGGTGGACAGGTGATTGTTGTCGGTGTTTACGGCGACAGACCTAAAGTCGATATGTCTGTAGTCGGTGATCGGGAACTGAGCCTGGTGGGTACACTGATGTACAAACATGAAGACTTTGAGCAAGCGGTTGCTTGGTTGTCCAGTGGAAAAATTGTGACCGATCCTTTAGTGACAGGTCATTTTGACTTTAAAGATTATTTGGAAGCGTATCATTACATTGAGAAGCAAAAAGATAAAACATTGAAAATTATGATTGATGTTCATTAATTTATATTATTAGTATTTAAGAGGTTATTGTGAAAGACTTTTATTATTATCAACCGACTGAGATTTATTTTGGTCAAAATCAATTTGAGCGTTTAGCTGAAATTACCAAAAAATATGGTGATAGCGCCTTATTGGTAACACGCGATTCCGACACGATGAATAATTTCGCTGTCGCCGCTAAAAAAATGTTGGAAGAAGCGGGGATTGCCACCGCGCTTTTTAATGGCGTACAGCCTAATCCAACTACTGATTCGATTGATGTGGGTAGTCAGATGGCTGTCGATCATAACGCCAATGTGATTATTGGTTTAGGTGGCGGTTCAAGTATGGATGCCGCCAAAGCCATCGCGGTGCAGGCGACACATGAAGGCAGTTGTTGGGATTATTTATTTTTCAAAAAAGAACCAACAAAGAAAACGCTACCAATTGTCGCGGTCACCACAACTTCCGGTACCGGTTCACATGTGACGCAAGTATCGGTGATCACCAACAGCGCGGCGCGTGATAAATCCGCGCTTTACCATCCTAATATTTTTCCTAAATCTTCCATTGTCGATCCGGTATTAATGCGTACTGTCCCCGCTGACATTACCGCTCAAACTGGTTTTGACGCCTTTTGTCATTCATTTGAAAGCTTATTACATCCAAACTGTTCGCCTTATGTTGAAATCATGGCCAAAAAAGCCATTCAATTAGTTGTACAGCATCTGCCAACAGCCATTACTCATGGTGATAATTTAGAAGCCCGTGAGGCGCTAGCGTTAGCCGATACCTTTGCCGGACTTTGTATTGCTGCCGCGGGGGTTACGCTACCACATGGCATCGCCATGGCAATTGGTGGCATGTATCCGCAAGTACCGCATGGTCGCGCTTTGGCAATTAATTATCCCGCTTTTGTCAGTTTTACATATAAGCATGCCGTAAAAGAGTTCGCGTTTTTAGCTCGGGCTTTAGACGCTAAACTAGCGCAGGCTGACGACCAAGAAGCGGCCGCGAACTGTCGTCAAGCGCTGGAAGCTTTTTTCGCGACCACAGGTTTAAATGTGCGTTTATCTGATTATGATGTGCCTCACAATGAGTTAGATAAGTTAGCTGAACAATCCATGGTATTGCCGGATTATAAATCTAATCCTAGAGTGGCCACACTTGCTGAAATGAGAGAGATTTTAGAAGAAGTTTATTAAACTTTAAATCCCACAGTGGTCCCTGAGCCTGGCTTGCCCTGAGCTGAGCCCTCGAACCCTGAGCTTGTCGAAGGGTCGAAGGATTCTCATTTGGCAACTAAGCCTTCGACCCTTCGACAAGCTCAGGGCAAGCAAGCTCAGGCACCAAGCGTAGAGACCTCTGTGGTTTTAAGCTTAAATAGTTTCTTTCTGATTTTAGCGCTACTTTTTTCTCTTTACTTTTGCTATTCTATGCCAAGCTATTAATTAATAAGGGAACCTATAAATGACCATAAGAGTTTTGGGGTCGATACTATTGCTGATTGGCACTTCAATTGGTGGCGCGATGTTGGCGTTACCTGTGGCAACCGCGGCCGCGGGGTTTTTTCATTCATTGCTATTATTAGTGCTTGCCTGGATTATTATGCTAGTTGGCGCGCTTTTTATTTTAGAGGTTAATCTCTGGCTGACACACGATAAAAATCTTGTTTCTATGGCAAAAGAAACATTAGGTCCAATTGGACAAGTTGTCACCTGGATTGCTTACGTGCTCTTATTTTATACCTTATTATCCGGCTATATTTCAGGGGGTTCAGACATGCTGAGCAATCTGCTAGCCTTAATACATCTCCATGTGCCGCGTGTGATCAGCGCGGTTATTTTTACGCTGGTATTTGGTTTTATTTTATTTAAAGGCATTAGCGCTGTTGACTGGGTGAATCGATTATTGATGTCACTTAAACTCTTCGCCTATATTGTTCTCGTCGCCTTATTACTACCGCATGTCAACGTCGCCTATTGGCAAGGTGGTAGCTATAAAGCGTTACTGCCAGCAACGATGACCGCGATTACTTCGTTCGGATTCGCGGCAAGTGTGCCAACCATACGTGCTTATTTGAATAGTAATATTAAACAAGTTCGTCTGGTTGTTATTCTCGGCAGTTTTGTGCCATTGATTTGTTATATCCTCTGGGATGCCGCTGTTCAAGGGGATTTGAGTGCCGAACACTTAATCGCGATATCGCACAGTGGTCATGCTGTGAGTGAATTAACAAAAGAATTAACCTTATTTACCCATAGTGAGTTAATCAATATATTTGCGCACTTTTTTACCTCAATTTGTGTGTTAACAGCGTTTCTTGGCGTCGGTATTGCTGTCACTGATTTCTTTGCCGATGGTTTTAAGGTGGAGAAAAAAGGCTTTGGCGCTTTGTTGGTCATGCTGGCAACCTTGTTCCCGCCATTTATTATTGTATTTTTTCATCCAGCGCTTTTCCTTAAAGCTATGAGCTTTGCCGGTGTTTGCTGTGTTATTTTATTGGCTTTATTGCCAAGTCTTATGGTACTTTCTGGACGCTATTTCAAAAAAATCGCGTCGATTCAAATCGTGCCCGGTGGAAAAATAGTTGTGATTGCTTGGATTATCATTTCAGTGATTCTGCTGCTGATTGCCGCGAGATAAGCATTGATTTATTTTAATATTTCCGGCAATATCTGGTTCATTAAACTTAACTAAAAACTTTGGAGTAACTATGGCTAACATTATTGAAATTCACGCGCGAGAAATCCTTGATTCACGCGGTAACCCAACAGTAGAAGCGGAAATCATATTGGACTCTGGTTTATCCGCGCGCGCGTGTGTGCCATCGGGCGCGTCGACAGGTGTGCGTGAAGCATTGGAGCTGCGTGATAATGATCCGCAACGTTATCAAGGCAAAGGGGTGCTAAAAGCGATTGACCATATCGAAGATAGTATCGCGCCGGCACTGATTGGTAAAAATGTCAATGATCAGCAAGCGCTTGATAACATCATGATTGAATTAGATGGCACTGAGAATAAATCCAAACTTGGCGCCAACGCGATTTTAGCGGTTTCTCTGGCTTGCGCCCATGCCTCAGCGCAATCACAAGAGATTTCTCTATGTGAATATTTGATGGAAAACCATGAACAACCGTGCGTTTTGCCGGTGCCGATGATGAATATTATCAATGGCGGCGCTCATGCCGATAACAACATTGATATTCAAGAATTTATGATTATTCCAGTAGGCGCGCCAAGTTTTGCCGAAGCGTTGCGTTATGGCGCCGAAGTATTTCATACCTTAAAGTCAGTGCTGAAAAAGAAAGGCTTAGACACTGCTGTTGGTGATGAAGGTGGATTTGCACCTGATTTGGATAATAATAAGGAAGCCTTAGATGTTATTTTAGAGAGTATTGAAAAAGCAGGCTATCAAGCTGGACGTGACATTTATTTAGGTCTGGATATTGCCAGCTCAGAATTCTATAAAGAGGGTAAATATCATCTCAGTTCCGAAAATAGACATTTATCGTCAACTGAATTCAGTGATTATTTGGCTCAGTGGGTGGCGGATTATCCGATTATTTCCATTGAAGACGGTATGGCCGAAGATGACTGGGCAGGTTGGAAGACACTGACAGAAAAACTTGGTAACAAAATACAACTGGTAGGTGATGATTTATTTGTGACCAACACCAAGATTCTCAAACGTGGTATTGATGAAAACATTGCCAATGCTATTTTAATCAAACTCAATCAAATTGGCACAGTAAGTGAAACATTAGCAACCATTAAAATGGCGCAAGAAGCCAACTATGGTGTGATTATTTCGCATCGTTCAGGTGAAACAGAGGATACCACCATTGCCGATTTAGCCGTGGCTACCAGTGCCGGACAGATCAAAACCGGCTCACTGTGCCGTACTGATCGCGTGGCGAAATATAATCAATTACTCCGCTTAGCCGAGAAATTCGCCGATCGCGCCCAATATGCCGGTCGAGACGCGTTTCGGTATTTGTGATGATGAACACGGATTTAGCCGTGCCATATTTTCTCTGTCATTCCCGCGCAGGCGGGAATCCAGGGAAAAAACTACAGGCATAAACCTTTTTCTCCTGGATTCCCGCCTGCGCGGGAATGACGAGTGAAGAAGGCAGTCCACTTTATATTTAATCCACAATTTTTAAGTACATTTCCCTTTCTTCAAAACCGGCAAATACTCTGGCAACCAGCTTATTTCATCAATACGTTTTTTAATTTCTTCGGAGCTGAATGGCTGGCAGTGTTTTTCTTTAACCGCTTGTTCAGCAATGGCTAGCGCGATTTGTTTGACGAAATGCGGTAAGTCACAGATGGTTGGTAAGAGTTGTCGTTCGTGTTGATTTGTCGTGACGGCTTTTTCAGCCAAGGCTTGCGCGGCAACACTGAGCATGGTATCAGTTAAGTGTTTGGGTTTGACCGCGGTAACACCCAAACCAATTGCCGGAAAAATAAGCGCGTTATTACATTGTGAAATTGGAATCGTTTCATCTTGATATTGGCAAGGCGCGAAAGGGCTGCCAGTCGCGATCAAGGCGTTACCCTGAGTCCAGTTTAAAATATCCTGAGGCTCAGCTTCAATTTTACTGTTTGGATTTGATAAAGGCATGATAATCGGATAATCAACCTGTGCCGCCATAGTGGTAATGGCTTCCTGAGAAAACGCACCATGTACACCGGAGCAGCCAATTAATACGCCAGGTTTAATATGCTTAATCACATGGTAAAGATCAGTGTTTTCCCAATCATTGACTAATTCAGGGTCGCGCGCGTAAGGTTGTTGTTCTTGGGTAATGTCCATATCATTTTTGAGGACTAAACCTGATTTATCAATAATCCATAATTTTGCCCGTGCCTGTGCTTCGGTCAATCCTTCCGCTTGTAATTCAAGCGCAATGCGTTGGGCGACACCTAAACCAGCGGTGCCACCGCCAAAGATTACAATGTTTTGATCGATTAATTTTTGCTTGCTTTTTTTCAGTGCCGATAACAATGCGGCAAGGGCGACAATACCCGTGCCTTGCATATCATCATTAAATGTGCAGATCTTGGACTGATATTTTTTAAGAATGCGCGCCGCGTTTTCGCGACCCAAGTCTTCCCAGTGCAAAAAAACATGGGGAAATTTATTGTGTACTGCTTGGACAAACAGACTGATAAAGTCATCATAAGCGTCATTTTCAACGCGTTTATGTCGCCAACCCAAATACATCGGGTCTGCTAAACAAGCTTGATTATTGGTACCAACATCGAGCATGATCGGCAATGTGCGATTTGGGTTGATATGACCTAACGTGGTATAAACCGCCAGTTTAGCAATCGGAATATCCATAGCGCCAACCCCTTGATCACCAATACCTAATACGCCTTCGCCATCGGTGACAACAATCACATCAATGTCATGATTAGTGCGATTATCCAGATATTCTTCGATGGCTTCCAGTGTTTTGCATTGAGAATAGGGTAGATAAATACCGCGTGTTCGGCGAAATTTCTGGCTAAATGTTTTTACCGCGGTGCCGACAGTCGGTGTGTAGATAATTGGCATTAATTCTTCAATATGCTGTCTGATAAGATTATAAAAAAGTACCTGGTTCTTATCATGTAGCGCGTTAAGAAAAATATACTTTTGCAGTCTTGTTTTTTGTTGATTGAGCTGGAAATAAACCCGGTCAGTCTGTTGCGCCAATGTTTCCACACAAGTTGGTAATTTGCCATTTAAGCCTAAATCATGACGCTCTTCATGAGTAAACGCGGTGCCTTTATTAATCTGAGGAATACTGAAAATCGGTTTGCCGGTTAAAGTCGTTTCAATAGAGTCTTGGTGGGTTTTAGTGTCTTTACAAAAACGATAATACTGATGCATAGTGCCTCCGGGTAATTAACTATTCCAAATGATACTGTTAAGCGTTATCATTACAGAAACTATAACGAAATAATGCAGATTCTACCAGACGAAATTTATCAGTATTATCGAAAAGTCGCTTTTCGAGAATCCGCCTTACTCAAGCAATTGCGAGAGGAGACTGCGCAATTACCGTGTGCCAGAATGCAAGTCGCGCCTGAGCAAGGACAGTACTTGCATTTGTTAGTAAAACTCATTAACGCCAAAAAGATTATTGAAATAGGTACTTTCACCGGTTACAGCTCGATTTGCATGGCAACGGCCTTACCTGATGATGGACAGCTTATTGCCTGTGATGTGAGCGCCAAGTATACCGATATGGCTAAGCGTTACTGGCACCAGGCTGGATTGACTGATAAAATAACACTTTATTTAGGCGAAGCAGAAACAACATTGGTAAACCTTATGGCGGATCATGCTAATACATTTGATTTAGCGTTTATTGACGCCGATAAAAATGGATATAATGATTACTATGAATGTTGTTTGCGGTTACTCAAAACTGGTGGTGTGATTGTGCTTGATAATATGTTATCGGCTGGGAAATTTCTGGCAAGTAATATGGATGATCAATCAACTATGGCGCAATCAATACGCGCTTTAAATGAAAAAATTCATCAGGATGAGCGGGTTGAGTTATGTCTAATACCAATAGGCAGTGGGATGATGCTGGCGCGTAAATGTTAGTCCTTCGACCCTTCGGCAAGTCCAGGCCTCTCTTTGGGCGGCTCTAAAGCCTAGATGGCTGAGCTTGTCGAAGCCAAGACCCGCGCTCGGAAAATTTCTGATGCCTTTCGGCCCTTCGACAAGCTCAGGGACCGCCCTTCGACAAGCTCAGGAACCATTTAATTGCAACAGTCTCATTCGCCTAAAAACTACAGTTGATCGTCAATGCTTATTCCGCTATCCAAATCAATTTGTTACACTTGCGTTTTTTAGAATTATTGAGGAGCTACTGGAGTGAAAAGCATTTATAAACTATTACTAATCGCGTTAGCCGGCGTTATTTTAATCATAGTGAGCTACTTTTTTGTTGATAAACCAGTTGTCTGGTTTTTAGTTGCCCATCATTCTCAACAATTTGAATTACTAAAGCTGTTCGCGAATGACATTACCGCTATGATCACAATAGTTATTTTTTTGTTTTATATTTATTACGCGATTAAGTTGCATGCAAATCGAATCAGCGACTTTGATAAAAAATTTCTCCTAGGCTTTAATGCGGTAGTGATTGGTCAATTTTTAAAAAATATTTTGAAACCGATATTTGCTCGATATTGGCCCGCGACTTGGGTATGCAATAATCCATCGCTGGTTAAAAATCATATGTACGGGTTTAATTGGTTTAAATCGGGTAGCGCCTATGCGTCATTTCCATCCGGACACACCACGTTTATTTTTTCATTTTCTGTCAGCATGTGGTTTTTGTTTCCTAAATTACGATGGCTATGGTCGCTATTGGCGTTTCTGCTTATCTTGGGGCAAATAGGCATGTATTATCATTTTGTCAGTGATGTGATTGCTGGCGCCTTATTGGGCTCATTGGTAGGATTTTATAGTGTATATGGTTATCGTCATAACCAGATGCTTAGCTGAAATCATGCCATTGCTGATTAATGCATAGAAAGATTGCTAACATGCCTGGGGTGAAAATTTTTTGACTTTTAACATGATTCTTCATACTATATGCGCAGTCTTTTTAGTGTGGTGCGTAGTATATGTCAAAAAATGAAAAATTGTCTTTGCCGAATAATGCTGAGCGTTTATTATTGCATTCCTGTTGTGCGCCTTGTTCTGGCAGTGTGATGGAGCGATTACAGCAGTCAGGCGTTGATTTCACCATTTATTTTTATAATCCCAACATTCATCCACGCAAAGAATATGACTTACGCAAGCAGGAAAATATCCGTTACGCGGAAAAACATAATATCCCCTTTGTCGATGACGATTATGACTTTAAAAACTGGTTCAAACGCGCCGAAGGCATGGAAGATGAACCGGAACGTGGTAAACGTTGCACCATGTGCTTTGATATGCGTTTTGAACGCACAGCAGCGTATGCCGATACACATGGGTTTCCGGTATTTACCAGCAGTTTAGGCATATCACGCTGGAAAAATATGGATCAGATCAATGATTGCGGGGTACGTGCGGCAGCCAATTATCCTGATTTAATCTATTGGACATTCAATTGGCGGAAACAGGGCGGGTCGCAGCGTATGATTGAATTATCCAAAGAAGAACAGTTTTATCAACAAGAATATTGTGGTTGCGCGTATTCTAAACGTGATACCGATCATTGGCGATGTTTGAATGGACGTGAACCGATTAAAATTGGTGTGAAGTTTTATGGTGTTGATGAATGAAAATAATTATAAATTAAAGCAGAGTAATTATAACAATGAGCGAACAAAAAACCCATTTAACCAGCACCTGGCAGTTAGTCAAAGCCTATTGGCAGTCCGAAGAAAAAGTCAGCGCCTATCTCTATCTTATTGCCGTTGTGCTTTTAACAATATTTTTGGTCGCGTTAACCCTGGTGAATACCATCTGGATTAAATATTTTTGGAATGCCTTGCAACAATATAATGGACATATGATTGTCAAATTATTATTGCTGTTTTGTGTTTTGGCTGCCGTTTTAATCTTTGCCGGTGTGTATCGTTATTACCTTTCGTCAGTATTTGTCTTGCGTTGGCGACAATGGATGACCAAAACCTTAACGCGACATTGGCTACAACCGCAGCATTATTATTATCTGGAGAATTTTGACGGTCACATGCCAGATAACCCGGACCAACGTATTCAAGAAGATATTGACTTGTTTACAACCAATACCACTGCTCTGGCAACCGGTGTTATTGACGCTGTCACTACATTGATTATATTTAGTGCGACATTATGGGTAATCTCGGGACCGATTAAGATTCCTTTGGGTAGTTTAGGTTCGTTTACCATACATGGTTATTTGTTTTGGATAGCCTTGGTTTACAGTATTGGTGGCACCTATTTAACCCATTTAATTGGTCGCCCTTTGATTAAACTCAATTTCTTAAAGCAGAAAAAAGAAGCGGATTTTCGTTTTCGTGCCGTGCGTGTGCGTAATAACGCTGAGAATATTGCCTTGTATCATTCAGAAAATTCCGAGACAAACTCATTATTGGATAATTTCAAACATGTGGTCAGTATTACCTTTGATGTGATTAAACGCCAAAAAATATTGCTATATTTTACGATTGGTTTCAATCAGATTTCTTCTATTATCCCACTGTGTGCCGCTTTACCAATGTATTTTGCTAAAAAAATTGGTATTGGCGGTATTCAACAGATCATGATGCTTTTTGGTAATGTGCAGAATGCGTTTTCTTTTATTGTGACGTCATATAGTACTATTGCAGCATGGCGCGCGACTTGCCAACGGCTTATCGGTTTTTCTGAACGGCTGGAAAAAGTACAGCACTTAAAAGATGAAAATTGGCAGGTTGATATTCAACAGCATGATCAATCGTTTATTGGTGGTGAGCGACTGTCTATTAATACGCAACAGGGCAAGCATTTATTTGAAAATCTTGATATTAAATTTGAGCAGGGCAAGCATTGTTTATTAACTGGTCCCAGTGGTTTAGGTAAAACAACATTAATCCGTACCATTGCCGGTATCTGGCCGTTTGCTCATGGCACGGTTAAATTGCCGGCATCTCAACGCATTATGTATATTCCTCAACGGGTTTATTTGCCATTGGGTACATTAAAAGAGGCAATCTTGTATCCTGGTGATGAGAGCATCACTGATGACGCCATTACTGAGTTATTAAAAGATGTTGGTTTGGAAACATTAGTGAAAGATTTGGATGTGCGGAAAAATTGGTCGGATGCATTGTCAATTGGTGAACAGCAGAAGATCGCGTTTGTGCGGATAATCTTGCAAAAACCGGATTGGGTATTTTTAGATGAAAGTACCTCTTCTCTAGATCTGCAAAGCGAAGCGAGATTATATCATTTACTAAAGGAAAAATTACCGCATTGCACCATTGTCAGTGTGGGGCATCGTGCCAGTGTCAAAGATTTTCATGACGTTGAGCTTAATTTAGCGATGGCTTGAGTTAGGCTTGATAAAGGTATACACTCTGCCTTGTCATTCCCGCCTACGCGGGAATGACCGGGAAAGATGCGGGAACGACTGGATATCAATACATAAGCTATGAAAAACTATTTGTTGAAAATTACTGCCGTTCTGCTTTTAATTGCCATTAATATATGCTTATCTGGCTGTCAGCGATCGAAGGAACAGTTTTCCGGTTATATTGAAGCGAATCTACGCTACATTTCCTCGTCGCAATCAGGGAAGTTGATTGATTTAAAGGTACAACGCGGACAACAGGTAAAAAAAGGCCAAGTGTTGTTTAAGATCGAACAGCAGCCCTATTTAGCTGAAGTGAATGCCGCCAAAGCGGCGGTTGATCAGGCATTGGCGAATTTGAATAATGCCATGACCGGCGAACGTCAGCCGCAATTGGATGAAATTAACGCGCAGATCAAACAAGCTGAAGCGCAGTTTGATTATGCCAATAAAGAATTGTATCGCTATCAGCATTTGGTTAAAGTCGATGGCACGCCTCAGAGCCAAGTTGATCAGCTACATCGTAATGCTATTCTTTCTTTACAACAGATTAAAAACCTACAAGCTAAGCTTGCCAATGCCGAGTTGCCGGAACGTCCACAAATTATTGTGGCATTGAAAGCAACATTAACGCAGATGAAAGCGAATCTGCAATCAGCACAGTGGACGCTAGCGCAAACAACCGTGACGGCACCAAGCGATGGTCAGATTTTTGATCATTATTACTGGGTCGGTGAGCAAGTGCCCGCGCAACAGCCGGTGGTGTCCTTATTAGTGCCGCATGATGAACGCGTTGTTTTCTATGTGCCAGCAGCGGTATTGGATAAATTAAAAATAGGTGAGAGCATTTCATTTACTGCTATTGATGATAATCTAAAAGGTAGTGGAGAGATCCGTTTTATTTCACCACAGGCTGAATATACGCCACCAGTACTTTATACCAAAAGTTCAGCGCAAAAATTAGTTTATCGGGTTGAAGCGTCCTTATCGAGTCTTCAATCGAAGACTCAGTGGCATCCAGGACAATTAGTTACCATTGAACTCAACAATTCTTTAGAGCAGACCACGCATGAGCAATGAAGTCATCAATGTACAACAGCTATGTAAGTCGTATGAAGGACGCTTGGTGGTTGATCATGTTGATTTATCGGTAGCGCAAGGCAAGATTTATGGTTTTCTAGGGCCGAATGGTTCCGGTAAAACCACAACCATTCGCATGATCTGTGGTTTGCTGACACCGGACAGTGGTGATGGTCATTGCTTGGGGTATGACATACAATCACAAGCCGCTTCGATTAAACGCGAAGTCGGTTACATGACGCAGCATTTTAGCTTGTATAAAGATTTATCCATTTATGAGAATCTGGATTTTGTCGCCCGTCTTTACAGGCTTAATCAGCGCAAACAGCGTATTCGCAAAGCAATCGAACGTTTGGGCATCAGCCGTCGACGGCAGCGGCAGCTTGCCGGCAATTTATCCGGTGGTTGGCGGCAGCGGCTGGCTTTGACGGCGGCGATTTTGCATGAGCCAAAACTGTTGTTATTAGATGAGCCGACTGCCGGTGTTGATCCCAAAGCACGGCGTGATTTTTGGGATGAGATTAACCGTTTGTCAGCACAAGGCATTACCACTTTAGTCAGCACCCATTACATGGATGAAGCGGAGCGTTGTCATGAGCTCGCGTATATTGCTTATGGTAAACTCTTGGTGCGCGGTAAAAAAGAAGATGTGATTAATCACGCGGCAATCGAAACCTGGGAAGTCAGTGGCAATCATCTCTCTGATCTGGCTGAAGCCTTGCGTGCCAATCCGAATATAAATCAGATTAGTGTGTTTGGTCAACGTTTGCATGTAAGTGGTAAAATAGGCAGTAATCTTGATCGGGTGTTGGAAAGCTATCAACATCAATCCGGGCAAGCATGGCAAAAAATTACGCCCAGTTTAGAAGATGTATTCATTCATTTAATGCAAGAACGAGAGGATAATTTCAGCGCATGAGGACATTATCGTGGCAGCGGCTTGTTGCCATCATGAAAAAAGAATTTATTCATATGCGACGGGATAGAGTAACCATTGGTATGATGGTGATTACGCCGCTTATCCAGTTATTGCTTTTCGGTTATGCCATTAATTTAACCCCACGTCATTTGCCAACAGTGATTGTCAGTCAAGATCACACTGATTTTACTCGCCAGCTTGTCGTTGGTATTGAAAATACCAAATATTTTGAAATTATCAATAATAATGCCACAGAACAACAGGCTGATAATCTGATAAAACGTGGTAAAGCGCTTTTTGTGGTCAATATTCCAGCGAATTTTACCCGAGATTTAATCGCGCAAAAAAAACCAAATATATTATTGACCGTCGATGCTACCGATCCAGCCTCAACCGGCAGCGCCGTATCGGCAATGCAGCAACTCATGGACAGTGTCTTTAATGCTGAATTTCAACGTGGGTTACCTTATTTACAGATGGAAGCGCCACCCTATCAATTAATTGTTCATAATCGCTATAATCCCGAGAGTATTACCCAATACAATATTGTCCCTGGTTTAATGGGTGTAATTCTCACCATGAGTTCAATTATGATTACGGCACTGGCAATGACCAGAGAGCGTGAATTAGGCACGATGGAAAGTTTGCTAGCCACACCAGTGCGTCCTTTAGAAGTCATGATTGGAAAAATTACACCTTATATTTTAGTAGGTTACGTGCAATTGTTAATCATTTGGATAATGGCGCAGGTTTTATTCAGTGTGCCCAATAACGGCAGTCTGATATTGTTATTATTAGCCACATTTCCGTTTATTGTCGCGAATTTGACGGTTGGTCTGACATTTTCAACTTTGGCAAAAAATCAGCTACAGGCGGTGCAAATGAGCTTCTTCTTTTTCTTGCCATCGATATTACTTTCCGGCTTTATGTTTCCATTCTACGGCATGCCCGAATGGGCGCAGTGGCTCAGCCAGATTTTACCATTAACCCATTTTAATCGCGTCGCCCGCGGCATCATGCTCAAAGGTAATGATTTTGTCAACATCTGGGGGCAAATTTGGCCGATGTTATTGTTTATACTTGTCTCCGGTATGCTTTGTTTATACCGTTATCGTGATACCTTGGATTAAACCTTAAAACCGCAGTGGTTCCTGAGCCTGTCGAAGGGCGGTTCCTGAGCCTGTCGAAGGGTTGCGTTCTAATCTTGCTGCCAACTGTGATTTTAAAAAGTTAAACCTAAAAACTGCAAAGTAATTTTTTCTTCATAGCAGACCTTCACTTTAAAAATATTGTACCAATCTGTCTTGTCCAGTTCATATTTCTGGCAAAAGCCATGAGCAAAAAGATCGGTGGCTTGGATATGTCTACCGCTGTTTTATTTTCACAGACTAATAATGTAATTGTAAAAAATCGGGTGGATTTTTTATTGAAACCCAAATCCCCTGATTCATCAAGAAAAATGTGCATAGCTCAAAATATTGTACTTTATACCTTTAATTTACCCTGTAGTATCGAAATCTTGGAATTGTTGACATTTTGTTAAAAAATGTCATATAATTAATTTAAAAGATGGGTAATATCCTTTGAGTATATGCCCTCAGTAGTGGCGACAATAGAAGCTACTATGATCTGAAGGAATTGATATACTGGGTGCCATCTTTTTTTTGCCTGAATTCTCAACAAATAAAGTTTAGGTGAAGTGGCGATGGTGGGTATATCAGAAAAGGAATTATCACAATAATTATGCTTAGCGTCAAGAATTGAAAAACTAAGACATTGCCGTGCGTTTATGTTATAATCATCAGAGTTCATTTTTCTTTACTTGAAATCATAAAGGTAGCCAATGATTACAATCACTGAGGCGGCACAAGCGCATTTTCGCAAGCTATTGGAAAAACAGAATGATCCTGATATGCAATTGAGGATTGAAGCCATTGATCCAAATGGTAGCCATCCTGAATGTGGCATTCGTTTTTTTAAAGCGGATAAAGAGCAGGGTGATGATATTGTGCTTGGATTTAAAGGGTTTATGCTCTATGTTGACGCGAAAAGCATTCCTTATCTCCAAGGTGCCTATGTCGATTTTAAAAAAGATGGACTGAATGGTGAATTGTATATGGAAACACCGAATTTAAAACCGCGTGGGGAATTAAATCCGGAATGGCCAATTCAAACCAAGGTACAGTTTTTGCTCGATACCGAAATCAATCCGCAGGTTGCCGCGCATGGTGGTATGGTCTCGGTGGTTGATGTCAGTGAAGATAATGTGGTGATCTTACGTTTTGGTGGTGGTTGCCAGGGCTGCGGTATGATTGATATGACCTTGAAAAATGGCGTTGAAAAAGTGCTCAAAGAACGTATCCCTGAGATTACAGAGGTGCGTGATGTGACCGATCACACAGCGGGCAAAAATCCTTATTACTAGACCACGCCACTTTTTTTCTTTATAAAAAAGCTGGCTAATAATGTTAATACGCTACAGCTGATAAAAAAGTAATAGGGCACCAGATTGTCATGTGAGGTTTTTATCAACAATGTGATTACCAAAGGTGCAAGGCCGCCGAATAAAGCGAATCCTAAATTATAACTCAACCCCATGCCTGAAGCTCTAAGCTTGGAGGGGAATTGTTCGCAGATTGTTGTTGCGTAAACACCATTTACCATGGCGACTAATATGCCCATCACAATGCCAAACAACCAAACTATCCACTGATTGTGTATGATCAGAAGTTTGAAGAGTATAAATCCGATAATAATGCTTAATAGGCAACCGGGAATCAGTAATTTTCTTCTGCCTATTTTATCAGATAGCCACCCAAATAGTGGGCCAAAAACTGCCAAAACGATGAAGCTTATGGTTGACATTAAATAACTGGAAGTAACATGATAGTTTAATATTTTTGTCAGGTAAGTGGGTAAATAGAGAAATAGAAACACAGTTGTCGCTGAGAGTGCTGTTAAGAAAAAACTTACGATAATTGATTGCTTTGCTTGTTTTAAGATTGTGGCAAGTGGTATTTTTACTAATAGATGACGCTGCTCCATTTCCTGAAATATTGGTGTTTCCAATGCTTTCTTGCGTAAAATATAACTGATTATGCCAAGAAAAAAACCTACTATAAATGGGATGCGCCAACCCCACATTGCCATGGTTTGATGTGAAAGTGTTTTTGATAAGATAAGACCCAATCCGCCCGCAATAGCGTTTCCTAAGGTAATGCACATAAAAATAGTGGCAATGGCAACACCACGGTACAATTCTGGCACATGTTCAAAGGTAAAAACAGTTGCGGCAGGAATTTCGCCACCAACTGAAAAGCCTTGCAGTAGTCGTAACAAAATTAATAACAGTGGCGCGAAGCTTCCCCAGGTTTGATACGTTGGTAATAGTCCAATCAGCAATGTTGATACAGCCATGAATAATACTGATAGCGTGAATGCGTAACGTCTTCCTTTTTTATCGCCAAAATGACCAAATACAATGCCCCCTAGTGGTCGTGCCAGATAACCTAAAGCAAAGACACCAAATGTTTTAAGCAAAGAAACCAACGCGTCATTATGCGGAAAAAACGCTTGACTGATATAAGTGGCAAAAAGCGCGTAGATCGTAAAGTCAAAAAATTCTAAAGCGCCACCAATACTGGAGAGTAAAATAATTTTCTTGTGTTGTGTTGACATCATGTTATGGCCCTCGTGTAGTTTATATCTTAACAAAAATATAAATAATCGGGTTACCTGTCAAGAGTTATAAGTAACAGTAGGACAAATTTTAGCTCAATTTCGCTATCCGCGGATAATTATATTGCAATGCAATCAAATTGCATTGCAATTATATTGCATTGTGCTATAATCCGATAGTATGAAAACAAATGATGCTATAAAATTATTAATGACATTAAGAAAAACAATGATGTTGATCGCGCGTAGAGTATTGATACCTATCGGTAAAAAATATGACTTACAGCCGGTCGACATGCGCTTGATTATGACACTCGCTCACCATCAACACAGCTCGAAATTACAGCTCGCCAACGCCATTGGTATGGACCATTCATCCATGAGTCGCGCTCTTGACCGCTTGATTGAAAAGAACTATGTGCAGCGTGAAATTGACACCAATGATCGACGACTAATTCGTATTAGTCTAACTGAGCAGGGAAGAGAATTACATCAACAAGTATTTTCCACAATCAGCAAATTATGGAATAAAGTGTGTGCCGATTTTAGTGACCAGGAGTTGAAACAGTCGATACATTTCATGCAAACCTTGGCTGAAAATATAGCAAATTATACTGATGAGAATTTTTTATGTTAACACGAAGAAATAGTATTATAGCTATCATTGTACTTATGCTTATTGCCGTCGGGTTATTTTTACTCAGACATTATAAAAAACAAGACTGGCAGCTTGTCAAGCAGGGTCCTGTTGTCACGGCTGTATATGGTTTAGGCACAGTGCAATCTGATCAGGTATTCAACCTAAAGACTGGGGTAGCAAAATATATTAAAAAAATGTATGTCAATGAAGGTGACAAGGTTGTCGAAGGTGAAAAATTATTACAGTATAATGATGATCAAATCATTCGCTCACCATTTAGCGGCATTGTCACCTATCGACCAACATTTACCAATGAAATTCCTAGTCCAAACACAACTATTTTAACAATAACTAACCTGGAAAAGCGTTATTTCTTAGTGTCGATGGATCAAGATTCATTATTAAATGTTAAACTAGGGCAAAAGGCGGTGATCAACTTTGCCGCCTTGCCTAAGCAAAAATTTGATGGCGAAGTGAAATCCATTTATTCCGATGGTAATAATTTTTATGTGCGTGTCGATGTAAAATCTTTACCACAAACTGTGCTTCGTGGTATGACTGCCGATGTCGCCATCATCACCCATTCCGCGAAAGACAGTATACAAATTCCTTTAGCCGCGTTAAAAAAAGATACTGTCACTTATGAACTCGATGGCATTAAAAAAACCGTTGTGGTTCAAATTGGCGCTCAAGCAAAAGGTTGGGGACAGGTACTGTCTAATAATATTCCGGCAAACGCGAAAGTATTGATCAATTAAATTATGTGGTTTTTAGCACTTAAACAATTATTGGCGCGAAAAAAACAATCCGTTTTTATTTTAATGGGCATTATTTTAGGTACCACAGCTTATGTGGTTATTTCCGGTGTCATGTTAGGGTTTCAGCAATTCCTGCTTGATGAGTTGATCAACAATATGCCACAGATTTCTATCAGCGCTAAAGAACAACTGGTGACACCAAAACTAGTGACGCCGCATCTTTTCAGCGAAAATACCTTAGTCAAATGGACCACACCGCCATCTGGTGTGCGTGAACTCGATTATATTTTAAACCCACAAGGGTGGTATCATCGTCTCGCCAATAGTAAGGATGTACTGGCTTATGTGCCACAAGCTGACGCGAATGTTCTGATGTCGCATGATTCAGCCTCACGTAGTGTCAGTATTATCGGCACCTTACCTGAGGCGCAGCTTAAAGTAACTACCATTGGCAATTACATCACAGCGGGAACTTTTTCCAGTTTAAAACCTGGCAGTAATCAGATTATTGTTGGATCAGGATTGGCGAACAAGTTAGGACTGACACTCAATAAAATGGTAAATATTGTGAATCAGGCGGGCAATATTTATCCTTTCAAAGTCAGTGGTATCTTTAAAACAGGTAATAAAGGGACTGACGATAACACCGCTTATATGGCGCTCACTGATTTACAAAATCTTGAAAACAAACGCGGACAAATTAATACCATCGCTGTTAAAGTGCGTCACCCTTATCAAGCGTCGGCGCTTGCCCAACACTGGCAAGCTTTTACCCAAGATAAAGTCGAAAGCTGGCAGCAAACCAGCGCGAATATGCTATCAGTTTTTCATGTACAAGATTTTATACGTTACTTCATGGTTTTTGCTATTCTACTGGTTTCAGGTTTTGGTATTTACAATGTGCTTAACATTATGATTAACCAAAAGCGTCGTGAAATCGCGATTCTAAGGGCGATTGGTTATACCGCGCGTGATGTGGTGCAATTATTTTTCATTCAAGGGGTATTATTTGGCGTACTTGGTGGATTAATTGGCATTACCATTGGTTGGTTAGTTTGTTTGTACATTTCAACCTTACCGGCCGTGGGACAATCCGCTGATGGCGGTCAAGCCACAATGGTGGTGGCATTTAATGGCAGTATTTACATTTTTGGAATATTACTCGCGCTCGGTGCCGCGATTTTTGCCAGCATTATTCCGGCTAAAGCCGCCGGAAAATTAAAACCCATTGCCATTATTCGTTCAGAGCTGTCAGCATGATTGAAGTAAAAAATTTATCTAAAACGTTTGCTAAAGCACAAACAGCTGTTTTAGACAATATTTGTTTCTCTGTTCAAGATGGCGAATACATCAGTTTGACGGGCCGCTCCGGTTCCGGCAAAACCACACTTTTATATTGTATAAGCAGTTTAGACGCGCCTAGTTCGGGTGAAGTTATTATTGATGGTCAGGACATTAATCAAAAAACGGAAGCAGAGTTACATCATTTTCGTAATCGTGATATTGGCTTTATTTTTCAATTTCACTATTTGTTACCAGAACTCACCGTGTTAGAGAATGTGTTGATGCCGGCAAGAAAAACACGTTCTGAATTAAAACACAAAGCCTTTGCTATGGAAATCTTAGAAAGATTTGAGCTGACCAAGCACATCGATAAATTACCTGGTCAATTGTCTGGTGGTCAAGCGCAGCGGGTCGCGGTGGCGCGAGCAATGGTCATGAAACCACGCTATTTATTTGCTGATGAACCAACAGGAAGTTTGGATGTCAACAATGCCAAAGTCATCATGGACATTTTTGATCATTTAAACCAGGATATGGGCACTACTATTATTTGTGTCACACATGACCAACAATTTGCGAAGGCCGCGACTAAAAATCTTGAGCTATCTGATGGCAAATTGCTTTAAAATGTAATGTCTATAAAAATAGTTTATCTTCCAATCAAAAGGTGGTTCCTGAGCTTGTCGAAGGGCTGAAAGACCTCACAAGTCTTCTGAGTGTGTGACCTGGCTTCGACAAGCTCAGCCATCTTATACCAAGGGCGATCCCTGAGCCTGTCGAAGGGCTGAAAGACCGCACAAGTCTTCCGAGCGCGTGGTTTGGCTTCGACAAGCTCAGCCATCTTATACCAAGGGTGGTCTCTGAGCCTGTCGAAGAGCTGAAAGACCTCACAAATCTTCTGAGCGCGTGGCATGGCTTCGACAAGCTCAGCCATCTTATACCAAGGGCAATTCCTGAGCCTGTCGAAGGACTGAAAGACTTCACAAGTCTTCTAAGCGTGTGGCGTGGCTTCGACAAGCTCAGCCATCTTATACCAAGGGCGATCCCTGAGCCTGTCAAAAGGGCGAAGGGTCAAAGAGTAACTTCTTCAATGTTCTTTTTTTGCGTTAACAAAGGCGGCAATATTATCATAGCGCTGTTGATCATAAGCAAGCGGATTAATGGCAAAATAAGGTATTGTTTTAAACCAGGCGGCTTTGTTCAGTTTATTATTTAATTCCGGATGATTTTTGGCAAATGTCTCCCATGTTTGTCGCGGGTGATTGACTAAATAAACAGCCCCTTCCTGAACGGCACGCATAAATTTTTTAATGCGCGCGCTGTTGGCTTCTTTTTTATTGCTGACTAAAATCAATTCATCATACAAAGGCACGCCATTTTCTTCCGGATAGAAAATTCTTGGCGGATGGCCGAGTTGTGTCATTTCGATGGCTTCAAAATTGCGGTAACCACCGATAAAGGCGTCAATCTTATGTGATAATAAGGCTTGTTCCATATTGCCGCTGGATTGTATCAGTTTAACATCACTCAATTTTAAACCGTTGTATTGTAACATTCTTTTGAGTATTGCTAACCCAGTACCTTCATAGCCAACTTTTTTACCTTTTAATTTTTTGATAGAGGTAATCGGACCATTTTTTAATGCCAGAATACAGTCAAGTGGGGCGCCGATTAATGTGCCAACGCGTTCTACCGGTAATCCTCGTGATTGTATGGTGATAAAACGTGGTTGATAGGTCACCGCGACATCAGCTTTACCTGCCGCAACCAGTTTTATCGCGTCTTCAGTCTGCGCTGGAGACGTTAGCTTAACATCCAAGCCTTCTTTTTTAAAAAAACCTTGTTGTTGTGCCACAATTAAAGGCGCGTGATCCGGATTCAAAAACCAGTCCAACACGACAACAAGTGGTTTTGCTTGGATGGCGCTAATACTTAGTAATAGGATAGCTATTATGATGAAATATTTCTTAGTCAACATGGTTTTCTCCTAATTTAGATTAAATGTATTAAAAAGATAAAGTTGTACTTGCCCCAGCCATTCATGAACCGCTTCTTCAGTTAAATAAAAATTTTCTGAAGAGGGTATCAGTGAAATTTTGGGATAAGGAAAATCAGACGGCGCTGGTATAGCAGTGATTGAAAACGCCTTAAAATAGCCTAAGGCACGACGCATATGCAAACCACCGGTAACCAGTAGTACCGATTTAATATGATATTGATCTAATAGTGGTTTAATAAACTCAGCGTTTTCTCGAGTGTTTTGACTTTTATTTTCGGTAATGATTTGTTTAGCAGGTACGCCCATATTGATTAATATCGTTTTAAACCGTCGCGCTTCAGAAATCGGATGCCCATCATCAGAACTGATACCGCCAGATAAAAAAACAAGATAATGACTATTATTTTGTAGCGCGCGGTAATATATGCTATAAGCCTCCAATATACGAGAATACCCTAATATTTCCGGTGTCACACCGTTTGGCGCTATGTTAAGACCAGCGCCGAGTACAACCATTGCCCGATGTTGTTTAATGTTTGCCAGGCTCACTGTTTGTAAATTGCTTTCTAAAGGTTTGATGAGTAATGTGGGTATCACACCATTGGCACAAAGATAAAAACCAAGTAAGATCATCAGCAATACATAGCGGGCAAAGCGTTTTTTCCACCATAACAATACCACAATCAATCCGATGATCATTAAGGTCCACGGGTAAAAAAGAATAGCTATTGATTTAAGAACCGTATATAACATGTTATTGCCACCAAATGAATTTCTTCAATAAAAAATCGATAGTGAAGTAGAATAGCAGCGTGAGCGCGATAATCAATAAAAGTACAGCAAACATTAGCGCGATGTCCATACGTGTGTTTGCCATTTGCATTAAATAACCCAATCCACGAGAAGATCCCACCCATTCACCAATAATCGCCCCCATTGGCGCGTAGACAATCGCAACGCGCAGACCACTGGCAAGATTTGGCATGGCTGCTGGTATTTTAATCAATAAGAGTATTTTCCATTTTGAAGCGCACGGAGCACAATCCGCGCAATTTCCCTCTCGTGCTCGCAGGCGGCCAGAATTTCGGATTGAAGCACGGCCTACATCAGCGTTTTGAAGAATCCGTCCCAATGTC
>JBCCYM010000002.1:0-77255 GCA_039190005.1 Pseudomonadota bacterium | reverse complement strand
CCCCCCAATACGATCAAGTAACGCGAGACCGCCGCGGGTGCGGTGTCGGATGGGCTGTGTTAAAAAGCTAAAAATAGTGATGGGCAAGCGGGTATAAGCCATCATGGACTGATAGCAAGCGACACCGACTGAGTATGAAAAAAATAACACAATAACTCCCCCGCACACAAGTGCTGATTTGAGAAACATAAGGGATCATGATACATATATCAAGGGGAATCTTTCAAGGGAAATATTCCAGGAGAAATCTTTTATTGATGTGTTTACAGCCACATTGTTCACAATTGCATGCCCACAACAAACTTGCCATATCACTGCCAAAAGTGATAAAATCAACCGCATGACATGGCAAATAAATGATAATGATAAACAACTGATTGAGATCGCCTTAGCGGAAGATCTCAGCGACAATACTGAAATATCAAAGGCTTACAGAGACATCACCTCAGATTATCTCTTTGCCGATCACAGTAAAACACAGAAAGCATCGATTATTTCAAAACATTACGATGATTTTGTATTCTGCGGCAGAGCGGTTATTGAAGCGATACTCTCCCGATTAAGCGACAATTATGTGCTTGATTATGTCGTTGAAGATGGCGCCATTGTCTCACCCGGCGCCTCAGTAGCAATTATTGAGAGTGATAGCAAAACGCTGGTGATAGCTGAACGCACCATCCTTAATTTTCTTCAGCATTTATGCGGTATTGCCACGTTAACGCGACAGTTTGTTGATAAAATAGCGGACACTTCAACAAAAATATTGGATACACGTAAAACATTACCAGGGTTTCGTCATTTAGATAAATACGCCGTGCATTGCGGTGGCGGCGTGAATCATCGCATGGGCTTATATGACGCGATTATGATAAAAGACAATCATATCGACGCGCTTGGTGGCGTTGCCCAAGCTATGGCAAAATTACCAGATGATATTCTCAACCACTACCCGGTCATTGTTGAAGTACGCGATAGCGAACAATTAGCCCAGCTTATACATGTTGGCTCGCATAAAGTCAGCCGTGTGTTATTAGATAACATGTCAACAAGGAAATTAGCCGCCGGTGTTAAACTATGTAAAAATGTTTTCCCCACCGAAGCCTCCGGCGGTATTAATTTAGAAAATATTGCCGCGATTGCCGCCACCGGTGTTGACTACGCGTCAGTTGGATCCATCACCCATTCAGCGGCCAGCATTGATTTATCAATGTCGGTAGACATATCGTGACATCGCAATCACAGACAGGACAACGCCGGTATTTTGACGCGCTGATCATCGGCAGCGGCATTGCCGGCTTAAGCTATGCTTTAGAATTAGCCAAGCTGGCACCAACAGCAAATATTGCGCTGATCAGTAAAAAAGAACTTTCCGAATCAAATAGTTTTTACGCCCAAGGCGGCGTTGCCGCCGCTCAAAATGATGACAAAAGTATTCTCGCCCATGTTAACGATACACTGAAAGCGGGCGCCGGATTATCATCGAAACAAGCGACTGAGAAAATTCTCAGCCATGGTTCAGAAATTATCCATAAATTAACCGCTTACGGTGTGCCGTTCGACGCCAATCATTTAGCGCAAGAAGGTGGTCATAGTGAGCGGCGTGTTTATCGTATCGGTGATTATTCCGGCAAAGCCATTATTGAACATCTCTGTCGGCAGGTGGAGCAAATCAATACTGTCACCATTTTCAGTTACCACACGGCTGTCAATTTGATGACGCGAACAAACAATAATACCACTGAAGTTGTCGGCGCTTATATTCTTAACCAAAAAAACAATCGCATTGATACCTTTCTCGCCAAAGTGACAGTGCTGGCAACTGGCGGCGCTGGAAAAATGTATCAATATACGTCGAATCCAGCAACGGCAACCGGTGATGGCATTGCCATGGCGCATCGCGTTGGCGCCGAAATCAGCAATATGGAATTTTACCAATTCCACCCGACATTATTATACCATGAACAACTCAATCATTTTTTAATTTCCGAAGTGTTACGCGGTGAAGGCGCTTATTTAAGACGACCGACGACATTAGAACGATTTATGCAGGATTACGCGCCATCACAAATGGAAATGGCCACCCGTGATATTGTCTCTCGCGCTATTTTTAATGAAATCGATAACAGTGAATACGATTATGTCTATTTGGATATTCGCCACCAGCCGGCAAGCTTTATCCAGAGAAATTTTCCGAATATTTATCAAACACTCTCAAGTATTGGCATTGATATTACTAAAAACCTGATTCCAGTCGTCCCTGCGGCGCATTACTTGTGTGGCGGCATTAGCACTGACATCCATGGACAAACAAATTTATCCCGTCTCTACGCCATAGGCGAGACAGCTTGTACTGGTTTACATGGCGCCAATCGTCTGGCAAGCAATTCATTGCTTGAAGGCGCGGTCATGGCCGATTACGCTGCCGCTAGTAGCGTGGATGACTTGCAACGTGCCATTGATAGTGAAAATATCTCCGATTGGGATTCGAACAGCATCGAACCAAGCTTGCGAACCAGCGAAATCAATGCCCATTGGCGCGGGCTGCGCAGCGATATGACATCTTATGCCGGCATTATACGTAACGCCCATGGTTTGCGAACATTACTGAAATTAATTCAACAACGGCGAGAAATTATTGAAGAACATTACTGGCAACATGTCATTACTTCTGGTTTAATAGAGATTCGTAATATGTTGCTGGTCGCTGAACTTGTTGCCGGCTCAGCATTACAACGAAAAGAGAGTCGAGGGGGGCATTATCGCAGTGACTTCCCTGAACCATTAACCCAACAGAAAAATTCAATCGCCAAAGAAGATGTTTAAACAATTTGAACAGGAAGAAATCCGTATCCCGCTCAGTCGCGTGCAACTCAAACCAGATTTAGAGATATGTCAAGGTGATTATCCACTTGACTGGTATCAACCCGAATTCGCGCCATACGCAGAAGCATATCAAGCTTTGCCTGATCGCGAACCTGACACCGTTATTCGGTGGATGAAACAGTATATTGAACCGGCACAAAACCATTTCGGTGACACGCTATTACTTCTGGCGCATTACTACATGGGCGGTGAGATTGTTAATTTAATTGAACAATTTGGTGGTCAAGTGGGTGATTCTTATCAATTAGCCTTAAAAGCGGCGTTCAATCCGGAGAAAAAGATTGTCGTTGAATCAGCGGTACATTTTATGGCGGAATCGATTGCTATTTTAGCCAACCCCGATCAACGTGTTTACATTACCAATCCCAAAGCCGGTTGCACCATGGAAATGAATGCGAAAGATGATATGGTTGAACCGGTATTATTAGCACTAAATGAACGCTATGGTGAAGATAACATACTGCCAATTTGTTATATGAACACTTCCGGCAGAATTAAAGCCTTAACTGGCGCTCAAGGTGGCGCCGTGTGTACCAGCTCCAATGTGAAAGCGGTTTTTGAATGGGCGTTAACGCAAAATAAAAAGATACTTTTTATACCTGATCAGTACATGGGTGAAAATGTGGCGCAATGGGTAGGCATAAAGCAAGATAATATCGCTTATTTACCGGGTGGTCATGAAGCAGCGCAATTCAATATAGACGCGCTCGATACCAAAGCAATCAAACAGTTTGACCAAGCGACACTGTTTCTTTTTGGCAGTCACTGCGCGGTGCATTCTTTTTTACGGGCGCCAATGGTAGATTACTGGCGAGCGCGGGATTATACGGTTATTGTGCACCCGGAATGTCGTCATGAAGTGGTGAGTATTGCCGATGCTGCTGGTTCAACCGCGTTTATCTGGGATTATATCCTCAATGACCGTGGTCCACGGCGACACAAGAAATACGCCATCGGCACTGAGAACCACATGGTAAAAAATGTGCGGATGAAATTAGCCGATAAAGGCTACGACATTGTGCATTTAGGCGATGCGTTAATCAGCGACATCAAGGCAATGGGTTGTGGTTGCGCTACCATGTCACGCAATGATCCGCCTCATTTAGTCGCCCTACTTGATCTCTTGCGTCAAGGCAAACTTATGGATTATAATCTGGTCAAGCCCGGTGATGTGGTGAATGAATTCACTGGTCAGCGACAACGATTGGATGATAAAGGTCAGCAATGGTTGTGTGATCAAGCTAAAAAAGCTTTACAGCGGATGATTGAAATTACTGAATCTAAATCATAATCCTTAAAACCCGTGATCCCTGAGCTTGCTTGCTCTGAGCCTGCTTGCCCTGAGCCTGTCGAAGGGTAGTCCCTGAGTTCATCGAAGGGCATAGCAAGTTTTTCGAAAGCAGGCTTGGGCTTCGACAAGCTCAGCCATCTATGCCTTAAAGACGTTCAAAGGGTGGGCCCTGAGCCTGTCGAAGGGTGGTCCCTGAGTTCATCGAAGGGCATCACAAGTTTTCCGAGGACGTGCTTTGGCTTCGACAAGCTCAGCCATCTTATACGTTGAGCTTGCTTGCCCTGAGCCTGTTGAAGGGTCGAAGGGTTGCGCCATCACTTGACAATCAACTGTGGTTTTAAAGATAATAGTTATCAATAGTATAAAAGGAGATAAACATGCAAGAAATCTTAGTACTCTATTACAGCCAATACGGTGCCGTTAAAAAAATGGCTGATTTTGTCGCCAGAGGCATTGAAAGTGTTGACGGTGTGCAAGCACGTATTCGTACCGTACCACCGGTATCACCAACAACTGAAAAATCTCAGGATGATATTCCCGAATCCGGCGCGCCTTATGTCAAAATGGAAGATTTTAAAGAATGTATCGGTCTAGCTCTGGGCAGCCCTACCCGTTTTGGCAATATGGCGGCGCCAATGAAATACTTATTCGACCAACTCGGCGGTGTATGGGCATCCGGTGATACCATCAACAAAGTCGCTGGTGTGTTTAGCTCAACAGCCAGTTTACACGGCGGTCAAGAAACCACGCTCATCAGCATGATGTTACCTCTTTTTCATTTAGGTTATATCTTACTTGGTGTGCCCTACAGCGAAAAACCGTTATTTACCACTCAAGGTGGCGGCACACCTTATGGCCCCACCCATGTTGCCGGCGAAGGCAGCGCCAATCTGCCCATACTTGATGATGAAAAACAATTATGTATCGCCCTGGGTAAACGATTGGCTGAAACGGTTAAAAAAATGGCCTAGTGAAATGCTATTTTTGACTTGATGGCTTATACATTTTGTGCTAGTTTCTGGGAAACTCAGTCTGTTAATTCTAACACTATGGAGATAAATATAATGAGGAAAATACTGCAAATTTCTATCGCTTTGTTATTTAGTATCGTGCTATTTGCATACGCGAACGCGTCAACAGATCATTCAAGCAAACAAACAAAAACATCATGGCTGGTTGTCATGCACGCTGATCACGCTATAGTACAACAAAAAGAAGGGCAATCCTATTTGAAGCTCATTAGCCCAGACAATAACATTGTCGCGTTTTCTGATAGCCCAAATAGAAAATTTACTAAAATTAAAATCGATCGATTCATCAAAAACTGGGACAAAATTTTTTCAGAGAATCCTAACGCCGCCGCTGTCCATGCCGACCTTACGCTAGCAGGCCAACAAAACTTAACCGCTTATATCGTCACATTGAGCGATCCGGTGTTAGCGAAAAATAGTCTCACATTTAAAGCCAATGATATCAATTACACCTTTAAAGAAGGAAAAGTATATAATGACATTAACTTATTTATTGATAATTTTACTGACCCTTGCAAAACCATTCCCGCAATATGTGAATAAAATTTATACTTACTTTATTATAATTGCGCCGATAGTCCTATGGGGGAAAACACAATGAGAAAAATTTTTCAAATTTCTATCGCTTTACTCTTTAACATCGCGCTGTTCGCCTGCGCGAATGCGTCAACCGATCACGCATCTCAACAAACAAAAACACCCTGGCTGATTGTCATGCACGCTGATCATGCCATAGTACAACAAAAAGAAGGGCAATCCTATTTGAAGCTCATTAGCCCAGACAATAACATTGTCGCGTTTTCTGATAGTCCAAACAGAAAGTTTACCAAAATTAAAACCGATCGATTCATCAAAAACTGGCGCGAGATTTTTTCAGAAAATCCGAACGCCGCCGCTGTTCATGCTGATCTTACGCTAGCAGGCCAACAAAACTTAACCGCTTATATCGTCACATTGAGCGACCCCGTGTTAACAAAAAACAGTATTACATTTAAAATAAGCAACATTGACAATACGTTCAAAACAGGAAAAGTATACAATGATGTTAACGTGTTTATTGATAATGTGACTGCCCCTTGTGTAACTAATCCAGCAATATGTCTTTAAAGAATAAGATCTATTAAATTCTATAATGCTGAAGTTGTGTAAAGTTAGAAATCTTGATCTGGCATAACATAGGCAACTTTATTGCGTTCTCACCATCATATAATAACAACTTGACATTAGCCTGAATCAAGATATAATAGCACCAGGGTTTAGACAAAATAATATCATAACTTTACATCAGATTAAGATTCATAATGCCATATAATAACAATAATAATAGGATGGTAATAGAAAATAATACTGCAACAGTATCACTAGCAAAAACACCAGAAAATACCAGCTTACACTCAGAAAATGAGGAAATCAGACGTCGCTATATATTAGGTTTAGTATCGCTTTCTTCCTTATTTTTAGTCGGCATGTATATTTTTTTCCTTGATGGCATCAAAAATTTAATATCAGAACAAGGTTATACCACAATACCCAGTGTAATGGTAATTTTAGTAGGTTTTACGATTGTCTCATTAGTACTTCGATGGAGTAAGCTGACACTGCAAGACTGTGGTTTGACTTTGCATCATTGGCAAAAACAAGTATTTCGAGGGATTACCTGGGCGATACCAACCGTTATTCTTTTTGTTATTATCAAATGGATATGCATAGCTTACGGCAATTTACCTTACCGTTTATTTGATCCAACCGTGCCATACCTAACTGCCAATAAATTCCATGTTTATCATTATCTCACCTTTCTTGCCATTTACGCGCTTTTCTGCCCTTTTCAGGAATTTATAATTCGTGGCTTTATGCAGACCTTACTGCGTGATTTTTTTGTCGGTGGCTATGTAATAAGAGCTGGTATGGCCATTCTGATTTCTAATATTGTCTTTGGCGCGACACACGCGCACATATCCGTGGCTTTTGGTCTTGTCGCCATGTCATTCGGATTATTATGGGGTATTCAATACGAAAAACATAAATCGCTCCTGAGCGTTATTGTATCGCATATGTTTGCGGGTATTTGTATTGAATTTCTGCTTGGTTTTTCCTACATCATTTAACACTGAAATGAAATATTATTACAGCAGCATTATGTTGTTTATCGCACTGACGGCTTATTACACAACTTATGCCAACAATGTCAATATAAATACAATATCAGATGAGAAAAAAGATGTTGAACAACTTGTTATCAGAGCAGAAAATTTAGCCAAACATGAAACCAGAGAACAAGCGGCCTATGAATTCAGTAGCAAAGAAATATCTTCTCATGGTCATTATGTATTTGCTCTGGTTTGTGATGACGATGCCAAAAATGATGGTTTTTTTATCGCTAATCCAGCAACGCCAAATCTCAATTTTCAACAACGCGCGAGCTCACCCATTGTGCAAGATGTCATGACAACAGGCAGGCAACATCCAAATGGCCATTGGATACAATATTGCTGGCCCAATCCAGCAACAGGAAAAAACCAAATCAAGCATAGTTATATCGTGATGTTAGGCTCAAAGAAAATGTGCATAGGCTCTGGCTTCTATGAAAATACAAGCTGTCATCTCACCTATAACTGCCGACAATGGATGCGGCAACACGGCACCCTGTGTCCAAATGAGGACACCAGAGACAATATATTTTAATCTAACAACTAACCGTTCAGGTATATACTCGCGATGCATCTCCCCCCATTCATTACCCGAAAAAAATCAACATCGGTCAAAACAGAGTTGTTAAAAATCATCCAACCCTACGCGAAAGCCAATACTTACAAATTATACTATTGTGCGCTTTACTCTACGTGCGCCTGTTTATCTTGTTTCACGACTGCGTGCATTACGCGCTTTTTAACTCGCGCTTAGCGAAGCACTATCTTAGGGATTATTGTCGTCACATCGTATAAAAGATGGCAGTTTGCGCATTTGTTGCATCACCGGTATAATGGCGACCTTGGTCATACCGTGAAAAATATAGGTTATATCACTTTGATGACCTGTCAGGAATATCGTCATAAATCACGCGGCGCTAAACTACTCTATCGTCTCTATCAAACACCATTATTTTTATTTGTTTTTTGGCGCTATCTTACAATTTTTAATCATCCACCGTTTTAGCGCTTATCGACAAGAAATGGGCGAGAAGAGTTTTTGCGCCACACGGTATAATTTATACCTCACCAATCTATTGATAGTATTATTTTATGGTTCACTTGCTTACTATTTAGGCTTAAGTCATTTTTTCTGGATGATTTGTGTGCCGATACAATTAGCGTTTTCAATCGGCATCTTTCTGTTTTATTTACAACACAATTTTGAAAAATGCTATTACGACAGCGCGCCCAACTGGAATTTCATTGACGCCGGCTTTGACGGTAGCAGCTATGTTAAATTACCCACTTGGCTCTGTTGGTTTTTTGGCAATATCAACTATCATCACCTGCATCATTTATCTTCACGCATTCCTTTTTATCGCCTGCTAGCATGTCACGCTTTGGTCAGCAAACGATTACCTATCCATTCACTCACAATAAGCGATATTCCATCGTGTCTTACTATCAGATTATACGATGAGAAAAGCAAACGTATGATATCGTTTAAAGCGTATTATCGTGATTATGGTCACGTCTCTTCAAAACAGAGCTGAAATTAATTATACTTATCCCATTCTTTTAAAATAGAGTAAACCTACAAATGAAAATTTTAGTTGTTGGCGCCAGTGGCAAAACCGGACAAGTATTATTACGACAATTATCTCAAACAACACATCAAGTCACCGGCTTCATACGGAATCCTGAACAAGAACAGTTAGTGACACAATTTGGCTCAGCGTGCTTACTTGGTGATCTGGAAAATAATGTTAACACGCTCGTTGAAGGTTTCGACGCGATTATTTTTGTTGCTGGCTCGCGGGGGAAAAATATTCATGGAGTTGATTACCAAGGACTAGTCAATATGGTTGACGCCGCTGTTAATAAGCATGTAAAGCGTTTTTTGTATATTGGTTCAATTCATACCGAGAAAGAACCAGATCAATTTATTCAGAATGTCATAAACTACTACCAAGAAATAAATGAACCGGTACCGGAAGGTCTTTTAAGAGCCACTAAAAATCCAAAATATCATGACTATGTAAAAATAAAACTATTAGCTGAGAACTACCTTATTGAATCCGGCATTAACTACACTATTCTGCGCACAGGCATATTAACACAAGATATCGGTTCCGGGAAAGTTAATGTTACTTTAGGTAATCTAAATGCTTTTGGCAAAATATCACGCGATAATGTTGCACGATGTTTTATTGAAGTATTGAAAAATAAAAACACTTACCGAAAAACTTATACGCTCTTAGACGGTGAAACCCCTATCGATCAAGCGTTTATGGTACCCGCCTAAACTAGCACTATGCCAGGCTTGACGCAGATACGTTATTCTGCTTTACTGCTTATAATTCAGATCTGTCATTGCCACGCAAACAAGCCTTGACACACATAATTTTGGAACAGTTATCAAAATCCATGCCCATAAGTTTTAGCATCCTCATCGTTGTTTTTTGTTTGATCGCTATCCGCCAATGGTTACCGGCCTGGGTAAAAATCTGGCACATCATGCTGGGTGGCGCGGTGTTACTGTTAGTCTGCGATCAAGTTTCTCCGATGACGGCGGTAAAACTGGTACAATGGCATATTATCGGTTTTCTTTTCGGTGTCTTTAGTATAGGCTCAGGCTTACAAGAAACCGATTTACCGCGTCGCTTATGCCAACTCCTATTAGGTCAATCGCGGCCTCGCTGGAAAATACTGTTGGGATTCATGCTGATGTCCGCATTTATCTCAGCGATAGTTACCAATGACACTGTTGCCATTATTGCCACACCACTCGCGCTGTTACTAGCAAAAGCCACAAAAGTTAACGCGAAACTATTTCTGTTGGCGTTGTGTTTTTCTATCACCATCGGCAGCGCGCTCAGCCCCATCGGTAATCCGCAAAATATATTAATTACCGTACAGGGACAATTAGCAATGCCTTTTATTGATTTTTTTAATTACCTCTCCGTGCCGGTTTTGCTGAGTTTAATCATCTGTTTTTTATGGTTATGTTATTTATTTCGCCGTGATTTAAAACAGCAATCCAGTTATCAAACCATTAGTTTGAACACCACTTCAATCAATAGATGGCCTGTTCTTTTAAGTATTTTATTATTTCTGATATTGCTTATCTATTATACGCTAGCCCAATTTAATATGAACTTAGCAAAACTGTCCCTAGGTACAATAGGACTGATCAGTTGTTTACCACTGTATTGTTTTTCATCCCATCGTGTTAGATTAGTTACTCGAGTTGACTGGTCGACACTGATTTTTTTCATTGCCATGTTTATTGTCATGGGCACTGTTTGGCACAGCGGTATCATTCAACAGTTTATTAGCAAAAAAAATATTAACTTAGACAAGCTCTCGCACATATTTATTATCAGCACTATGGTTAGCCAACTGATCTCCAATATGCCTTTAGTTGAACTTTATCTGTCCTATTTTGGTCACACGTCAATCTATAATTTAATGGCTTTATCTATCAGCAGTACATTTGCCGGTAATTTATTTATTATCAGTGCTGCCAGCACGGTGATTGTCATTCAACAGGCTGAATCCCATCACAACCGCAGTATCACATTTTGGAATTTTTTTGCCGCTGGTTTGCCGTTGACTATTATTACGCTGTTATTAAGTTATATTTGGTTTTACTGTATACCAACTTTCTAAATGTCAACCACTTATAGCAATCGCTCAACATTAATACCAAGCATTGATTGACTCACCATATAAATATAGCTGCCATATTAATAACTTGCTAAGTAGTCGCTCAATTTTTAGTTGACATGCACATCAACTTTCTGTTAGCTTAGTGTCTTGCCGATTCACGGCAAATTCAATACGTTTCCAAAACAAACTTCTATGACATGCCGTAACAGGCGTTTTCATTATTTTTTTATTTTTTACAAGGAGTACAATCATGAAAAAATCTATTCTTTCCTTTATTCTACTATTCACCAGCTTAGCAAGCCTTTCGATTACCAATGACATGGCTCAGACGAAATCCGGACTTTTTACTACGATCACCACCAAACAGGGGCTTGGCAGTAATTTAGTCAAAAATGTCTATGTCACAAACGGTGATATTTACGCGGCGACTTATGGCGGGTTATCAATTTCTACTAATCAGGGGGAATCTTTTGATAATAAAACTGTTGACGAAAATGGTTTAGCCAGCAATGTTGTGTTCGCGGCTTACGCGGCCGATGGCAAAATTTACGCCGCAACGGTACCAAGCCAGGGCAACACCGGTGGCTTATCCATATCCGATGATAACGGCGAACATTTTACCAACTATACCACAGCAAATGGCTTTGGCAGCAATGATGCCAGTGATGTCTATGTGCAAGGTCAACACATCTATGTCGCCACGCAGGATTATGACGGTCCCGGCGGTTTAGCTATTTCAACTGATGGTGGCAAACATTTTAGCAATCGCACCACCATCAATGGCTTAAGCAGCGATAATGTGATCAGCGTTTACGCCGAAGGTGAAACAATTTATGCCGCGACAGCGCCAGACTACGATGGCATGGGTGGTGGCTTATCGATATCAACTGATGGTGGTTATAATTTCAAAAATTTCACCACTGGTTTTAAAAGCAATGACATCAGTGATCTATTTGTGACAGCGCATTATATTTACACTACCACAGCCTATTATGATGGCAGCGGTGGTGTGTCTGTTTTTACTAAAGATGGTCAGCATCTGCGAAATTATACCATGGAAAACGGCTTGGGTAGTGATCAAGCATGGAGTATTTATGTAAATGGCAATGAGCTCTATGTCGGCACCAATCATGGTTTATCCATATCCACAGATGGCGGCGAACATTTCAGCAATTATACCACTGAAAATGGTTTGGGCGGCAATCAGGTTTATGGCGTCTATGTTTATCATCATATCGTCTATGCTGCCACCAATCATGGTTTATCTATTAGCGATGAACCATTATAAAAAATCAGGACAACAGCACTAACAAAACCGCGGTAATTGTGTTAGTATATTATTAAAGAGATTGTTGAATTCTGACGACTCCGTCATTCCCGCGTAGGCGGTTCCTGAGCTTGTCGAAGGGCGGGAATCCAGTTAGTTCAAGCAGTTACACTGCTTGAACTATTAAAAAATTCAGATTTCAGCAGCTCCTTATATAACTCATGTCAGTCGTTAGCAAACACACTGACAACAACACAAGAGGCAGTAAATCATGGCAAGTTTTGCAACCAATGAAATGCGTAATGGCACGCGCGTGTTGGTCGATGGCGATCCACATAGCATTATCAATAACGAAATGGTAAAACCGGGAAAAGGTCAGGCCTTTAATCGTATTAAAATGCGTAACTTAAAGACCGGTCGTGTGATCGAAAAAACCTTAAAATCAGGTGATAGCCTGGAAGCTGCCGATGTCATGGAAATCGAAGTACAGTATTTATACAATGATGGCGAACACTGGCATTTCATGCATCCGGAAACCTTTGAACAATACGCCACTTCCGCCGCCGCTGTGGTTGACGCGCGACAATGGCTCAAGGAAAATGATATCTGCCAGTTAACCTTGTGGAATAATGAACCCTTATCGGTGTTGCCACCCAATTTTGTCACACTACGCATCAGTGAAACCGATCCTGGCGTGAAAGGTGATACCGCCGGCACCGGCGGGAAACCGGCCAAACTGGAATCAGGTGCGACCGTGCGTGTCCCCTTATTTGTACAGACTGGCGAACTGGTTAAAGTTGATACCCGTACCGGCGAATATGTCTCACGGGTAAAAGAATAATCGATCATGTCATGGCAGCCTACGGCAAGCTTAGCGGCATTAAAAGCGCGCGCTAAGCTCATTGATGATATCCGCGCTTTTTTTAAAGCGCGTAATATTCTCGAAGTTGAAACACCATTACTCTCAGCAAGTACCGGCACCGATCCACACATCAATGCCATACAAACAAAATCCGGACATTACCTGCAAACATCGCCTGAATTTGCCATGAAACGCCTGCTCGCCTCTGGCAGTGGGCCTATTTTTCAGATTTGCAAAGCGTTTCGCGACGAAGAAATCGGTCAATATCATCGTCAGGAATTTACCATGCTGGAATGGTATCGTCCCGGTTTTGATCATTACCAATTAATGGATGAAACCGACGCGTTGTTACAAACCGTCTTTGATATTCACACAGCCGCGCGACGCGTCAGCTATCAAGCATTATTTGAACATCATCTTGATATTAATCCGCATCAAGTTGATATTAAAACCCTGCGTGAACTGGCAATGCAACACCATATTTTCACTGATCAGCTAAACAGCAAAGACGATTATCTCGATTTACTGTTTTATCACTGTTTACAACCAACATTACAACAAGCCACGTTTGTCTATCACTATCCAACATCACAGGCGGCACTGGCAAAAATTCATGGCAATATTGCCGAACGCTTTGAACTTTTTTTATCCGGCATCGAATTAGCCAACGGTTTTCATGAATTATGTGACCCTGTTGAACAACAGCAACGCTTTAACAATGATGTCGCCAAAAGACAACAACTTGGCAAAGCCGCTGTCACGATAGATCAACGTTTCCTGGCCGCGCTAGAACACAGCTTACCCCATTGTGCCGGTATCGCTTTAGGCATTGACCGCCTGCTGATGATAACATTAAACTGTGATCGTATTGATGCAACCATCAGTTTTGCGAATGAAATAGAAGACAGTTGAGCTGATTTATAAATTTACAGATTGTTACCTGGAAATTTCAAAATAGTATGGTATGCTCTCGACGTTAAAATACATTATTTGGGACGAAATTAAGCAATGAACACTTCTGACAATTTAGTCAACAGAGTCGCCAGCATCACCATTTTCTTCTGGATCATAAAAATCATTTCGACAACAGTTGGTGAGGCCAGTGCTGATTTCTTCTATCAATTTTCCGCCCCTGGCGCTGTTATCGTTGCTTTTATAGCGCTCATTTCGTCAGTCATCATACAAATGCGATTTAAACGTTACGTCCCCTGGATGTATTGGACTGTGATTATTTTTGTGGCAATATTTGGCACCATGTTTTCAGACACGGTGCATTTTATCGGTGTGCCCCTTGAAGTATCAACACTTATATTCATCGCGCTACTACTTTTTACCCTACGGTTATGGTATAAAAGTGAAGGCACGCTAGATCCTCACTATGTTCATACCGCTAAGCGGGAGAAATATTACTGGGTAGTGATATTCTTTACCTTTTGCTTGGGAACCGCTGCCGGTGATTTAGTTGCCGGTCGATTGCATTTTGGCTTTTTAGACGCGACATTAATATTTGGCGCCTGCATGATTGTGATACCGCTTATTTTATATCTATTTAGAATAAACAAAATCGCGCTTTTTTGGATAGCCTACATTCTAACCCGACCATTTGGTGCCGCGGGCGCCGACTGGATAGGCAAACCCAAGTCGCATGGCGGACTTGGTCTTGGTGACGGCACAACCGCGTTGTTATCTCTGGCGGTTATTGTTGTACTTGTTCTATATCTTACAATAACACACCGTAGACAGATGTTAATTGAAGAAAGAGTGATTGAGGAAAATTAATTTAACATGAATAACAGTTACGAAATTACTACACCCTGGAAAATACTGCATAATTGGATAAATAAATACCTGATATTGAGAATTTTATATAAATTATCAGAGCTGATTTACTGCACTTTACAATGGTCATTAGGGTATTGCTACAGATTCGCGTGCAAAAAAATACCTGTTATACATAAAACGCACCTTTTTTTAAAAAAAATATATAAACCGCAAGCCCATCTTTTTCAATTTCTCAGGGAATTTATTATTAACCCACGCGCCACCGGTTCTGTCATCCCCAGCTCACGATTTCTCACTCGGGAAATGGTATCACACACACTAGACTGCAAACCTAATGATATGATTATTGATCTTGGCGCCGGTACCGGTGTGGTGATAAAATCACTCATCAAGGCGGGCATACCGCCCAAACAGATTATTGCGGTTGAATATTCCCCCAATTTAGCCGATAAATTGCGCTTAAATTTTCCCGAAGTGAAAGTCATTCAAGGAAACGCGCTAGAGCTATCCAGACTCATTAAAGATCATCATGGCGTTAAACACATTATTTCCAGTTTACCGTTGCGTTCACTGCCCTACCACATGTGTCAAGGCATTCTAAAACAAATCACCTCTGTTTTACCTAAAGATGGCAAATATATCCAGTTTACCTACCGACTCAAACACAACGAAGCGTATATGCCTACAGATCTTAACTTAATAAAAAGAAAAATTGTCCGCATGAATTTTCCACCGGCAAGAGTTGATGTTTGGCAGCATTAAACCTTAAACGGCAGTGGCGCCTAAGGTCCCTGAGCCCGGTCAAAGAACATCACAAGTTTTCCAAGTACGTGCTCTGGCTTCGACAAGCTCAGCCATCTTATACGTTAAGACTGAGGGCCCTGAGCCTGCTGCCCTGAACCTGTCGAAGAGTACACTCTCATCTTATCGCCAACTACGGCTTTAAGCTTAAATAACGAAAGCGTTCGCGGCTATCGCATCAATTCGATTCAGCTAACAAAAAAATGTGATCTTTCACCCGTTTAATCGCGTAATTTCCCCAAGTCACACAGGGACGCGCTTGATGGCGTGAATAAATAATATCCTGCAAAATATGTGTCATCTTAACTTCACTCGGCAATACAATGCCTTGTTGTTGCAACCAGTAACGGATGACATTGCGCTGGCGCATTGCCGATAGTTTTTTTAATTGTGTGGCTGAAATACCTTGCTCTCCATCTATTTTAATGGCAACAAAATCCATTTCCGCTAACGCGTTTGATAATGCGGTTGCTTCAGCACAGTGACGGGCGCTGCGCGCTAAGGCTTTATCAAGACTTGGTCGTCGTTGACGCAATAATGGCAAGATTTGATGACGTATGAAATTCCTATCATACGATACGTCTTCATTACTCGCATCATCCACCCAGTTTAATTGATGGGTTCTGGCATAATCGACTATCATGCGTTTATCCACATGAAGCAATGGTCGCGCCAGATGGGCGGCATCGGCAAACGATGTCAACGCTGGCATTGCCGCTAAACCTTTGGGACCGGCACCGCGCAATAATTGTAATAAACATGTCTCGGCCTGATCCTGTAAATGATGTGCTGTCAGCAAATAATCACCGGGCGATACATAGGTTTTAAGTAGTTTATAACGCGCGTGGCGCGCTACCGCTTCTTGACTTTCACCCGGTTTAGTCTGGATATTCACATTTTCAAGATAAAAAGGAATCGCCAATTGCCGGCAAACGTCCTGACAATGCGCCGCCCAGCTTGACGCCACGGCTTGAAGCTGATGATTCACATGAATGGCATTTAAAGATACATTTGGCCGCAAATGGTGTAGACCATGCAGCAATACGTGAGAATCGACACCACCGCTATAAGCAATCCATAACCGCGCGTCTTTATTGATATTGCTTAAAAAAAGTTGTAACGCGGCGACAACATCAAGATCACATGGCACGACAATTCAATAACCGTTGATAACGTTTTGCTAATAACGCCTCTTCATCCATCATGGTCAGTTGAGATAGCGTTTGAGTAAGCATTTGTTTAACACTAGCCATCACTGCCGGCACATCACGATGAGCGCCACCTAAAGGCTCGTCGATGACATCGTCAATCAAGCCCAATTTTTTAATCCGATTGGCGGTAACGCCTAAAGCTTCCGCAGCCTGAGCGGCATGATCGGCTGTTTTCCATAAAATCGACGCGCACCCCTCCGGTGAAATCACTGAATAGACACTATATTGCAACATAAAAACTTTATCTCCCACCCCTAACGCCAAGGCGCCACCTGATCCGCCTTCGCCGGTAATCACACAAATAATCGGTGTTTTCAGTTTGGACATGATGATAAGATTACGCGCGATTGCTTCACTCTGGTTGTGTTCTTCGGCGCTAATGCCGGGATAGGCGCCTGGGGTATCGATAAGGGTAATAATAGGTAATTTGAATTTTTCAGCCATCTGCATCAGTCGCAAGGCTTTACGATAATCTTCCGGCGACGGCATCCCGAAATTTCGTGTCAATTTATCGGCGGTTTTACGTCCTTTTTCATTGCCGATAATCATTACCGGCGAACCGTTTAAACGCCCTATGCCGGCAATAATCGACGCGCCTTTGCCATAATGACGATCGCCATATAATTCATCAAAATCAGTAAAAATATGTTGAATATAATCGGAAGTATGCGGTCGATTGACATGACGAGCGATCTGCACGATTTGCATCGGTGTTAATTTAGCAAAAACCGTTTTTGTTAACTGTTCACTTTTTTTCTGTAATTTAGCGATTTCTTCCCCGATATTAATTTCAGTGTCTGAGCCTAATAATCTTAACTCGTTGATTTTAGCTTCAAGTTCAGCAATCGGCTGTTCAAAATCCAAAAAATTCATATTCATGCGCTGGCTTCCTCATTCAAGATCAGGATAAACTTCGAATACTGTAACAAATTTATCGCCATCTTGCTATACCCAACGCAAATTCGCACGTTGAAGTGATACTAATCCAATTTTACCTGAGCAAAATGACGCTTGCCAACTTGATAGATATGATGCGTGCCTGATTTTAGTTGCAATGTGCGATCGCTGATCTTTTCACCGTCTATTCTGACCGCGCCCTGATTGATCATGCGATTCGCTTCAGAGGTACTGGAAACCAACTGCGCTTCTTTCAACAGTCGCGCTATGCCTAACTCGCCATTAACCGTCGGTAAATTTATTGCGGGAATGTTTTCAGGCATCTGGTTTTTCTGAAAGCGCTGAATAAAATCGACTTCAGCGGCATCAGCATCGATCTTGCTATGAAAACGGCTAATGATCTCTTTTGCCAATACGATTTTGACATCGCGTGGATTTTTGCCATCAGCAACGGATTGTTTTAGTTGATCGATTTCATCAGGTGTTTTAAAACTGATCAAATCATAATAACGCCACATTAAGGTATCCGACAAAGACATCAGCTTACCAAACATTTCGGTCGGCGCGTCATCAATGGCAATATAGTTACCCTGCGATTTTGACATTTTGGCAACGCCATCTAAACCTTCCAGCAGCGGCAATGTCAGCACCGTTTGCGGACGTTGCTGATGTTGTCGCTGTAACTCTCTGCCCACTAACAAATTAAATTTCTGATCGGTGCCGCCAAGTTCAAAGTCAGATTCTAGCGCCACTGAATCATACCCCTGGAACAATGGATACAAAAACTCATGCAGCGCAATCGGTTGATTACTGGCGTAACGCTTGCCAAAATCATCACGCTCCAACATGCGCGCAACGGTGTAATTGGATGCCAAACGCACCAGTTGATCCGGTGACAATTCACTCAACCACGCGGAATTAAACACAATCTCGGTTTTATCTCTATCCAGTATTTTAAACACCTGCTTTTCGTAGGTTTTAGCGTTTTCCACCACTTCTTCTTTGCTCAATGGTGGCCGGGTTTTATTTTTGCCGGTGGGATCACCTATCATCGCGGTGAAATCACCAATAATAAAATAGACCTGATGCCCTAAATCCTGAAATTGTCTTAGTTTATTGATTAATACCGTATGTCCCAAATGCAAATCAGGTGCGGTAGGATCAAATCCGGCTTTAACACGCAATACCTGACCTGAATTAAGTTTTTGCTCGAGTTCTTCTTCAACTAGAATTTCTTCTAAACCTTTTTTTATTAAAGTTAAATCTGTTGTTGTCATATAAATAAAACCTACTTAGAAACCGTTGCGCTTGCTTTCACTGTCGAAAACAACCAAAAAAACAATAAACAAACCATTAAAAAATAAAAACCATGATGCATTCTCATGGCAAAGGGTAAATTAGCACTGCTATGATGAAAAATAGCCATAAATATGGTCAAGGTAAATACTGCCACAATATAGAGTGTACAAACTAATCCACCACCTATCACACCGGCATTTTCATCGGCGCCGGCTTCCGCGAGCGCGAACGGTATTGAAATACCATTACCGGCGCCCCAGGCAAAACCAAAAATAATAAAACCGGCAATAAGTAACCACATCGGTCCATACGATTGCAACATCGCGAATAACAATAAGCCCAAAAAGCTAAGCAGAAAAGTCACATGCATGGCAACAACTTTATTTTTTTTATCAAACCAGTGTCCGGCAACAATCGGCGCGATAATTGTCATCAAGGTCATAACAAAAATCAGTAGACCGGAGGCTTCAATGCTAAAACCAAGCTGCTTATGCAGGTAAATCGGCATAATCATCATAACAGACCAGGCAAAACCAACAGTCGCTGAAAAAAGCATCGCGCCTAAAATAAATCCCTTATTCAAAAATAGTTTAAACGGTATGACTTGTTGTTTTACTTTACACTCCACAATTACCAGCAATATCAGTGACACAAAGAAAATAAGCAGCGCCCACATCACCAGACCGTGCCAGCCATAATAACTTACCTGGCTGATAACATATAAGATTGCGCCAATTGTGATGGTCAATAGCACTGTCCCCAGCCAATCAACTGCCACTTTACTTATTTTGGATTCTTTAATCGATACCAGACCAACAACTAACGCAATGGCTGCAATCGGTATATTAAGAAAGAAAACCCAGCGCCAAGTAAGATAGTATATAACCAAACTGCCAATAGTTGGCCCAGCCGCCAATCCAATACCTGTTGCACTGTTAAAAATGCCCAAAGCTCTACCGCGTTCTTTTATCGGAAAGGTGTCTGAGATAATTGCCATACTTGCTGGCAATGCCGCCGCGACAAAAATCCCCTGTAATAAACGCATTGTTACCAATAAGGACGGCGATCGCGCCAATCCAGCCAGCAGTGAACTCACAGCAAAGCCGATGACGCCAAGAAATAATAATTTTCTATGTCCTATTAAATCGGCAAAACGACCTAATGTAATAAAAAAAGCAGCTGCCGTTAACGTAAAACCAACCATTAACCACTGCGATTGATTCATGTTAGCGCCCAGGTCTCTTTGAATGGCAGGGATGATTGTAAACACAATTGAAAAATCAGTACAACATATGAAAGTAATTAATGATGCGGCTAATAACACCAGTTTTTTATTACTATTAGCAGCCGTTGAGTTCATTTTTTACCTATTTTATTCAAAAATACATTAAGATTTAGCATGATTGTAACTAATGCTTATCAAAATGTAAATCTGAGCTTGTCAGGAGACATTATTTATGCTGTGTTTTTAACCACGCATTAAACTGTTGCCGCAATGCTTGCTCATTTTTTCTAAATAAAAAAACCTTAGTTTCATTCGTATAAGGTTTTGCAGGATTAACCGCGCATAAACCATCATGCTGTTGCTGACGATATATAGCTTCCGTTGAATCGGTAAACATAACATCCGCCTTGTTGTGGATTAAATAGTCAAAGGTTAACGCATTTTTTGGCACAATAATCAAGACAGCATTTTTTATGTGGTCATGAGCAAATTGCGCGTTCGTACCACCAAGATTTTCAACCACGCGGGTAGGATAACAATCAATTTTTTTCAATGTATTGTATTTTCCTTCATCACCACAACGCACTAAGGCAACTTTGCCGAAACGCAACACTGGATCCGACATAAGAAATAACTTAGCTCTTTCAGGTGATGATGAAATACCACCTACAGCCATTTGAAATTTACCCTGCTGCAAATCATTTGATAAATCCACCCAGGTAGTCCGAACAAATTTAATCCGCCGATGCGTGGCTTTTGCGAACGCTTCAATCAACTGGATAGCACTGCCGCTAAAAGTCCGCGTGTCAGGATGATAACGTGTTAAGGGCGGATAATCGCCCGTTGTGCCGACAACTAATGTCGATGGCTTTGTGGCGGCATGAATTGATACAGTAACTAAGGCGCTCAACAAGAAAGCAGACACCATGACATGCTTCATGATGACCCACCGTATTGATTTAATTTTGAATGTTAACATTTTTATTAATCTCTCAATTTTATAATCGCATTGTTTTAATTCCGACATAATTGCTTTATCCGTTGCAATGCTTTTATAAGCAATGCCTCACTTGTCGCGTATGAAATGCGTATATGGTTTGGCAAACCATATCCTGATCCAGGCACAACTGTCACTTTCGCTTCTTTTAACAAAAGCTGTGAAAATTCAACATCATCTTTAAGCTTGAATTTTTTTATGGCTTGAGACACTTCAACGAAAAAGTAAAACGCGCCTTGGGTTTCATTACAGCAAAAGCCATCGATAGCATTCAAGGCTGCTAAGACAATTTTCTGTCTTTCATGATAAACCTGTGTCATTTTGGCGACACATTCTTGCGAACCTTCAAGCGCGGCCTGGGCGGCAATTTGCGCAATAGAAGTCGCGTTTGAAGTGCTGTGCGATTGCAATTTTCGCATATCATCAATAATCGTTTGAGGACCGGCAGCATAACCGATACGCCAACCGGTCATGGCATAGGCTTTGGAAACACCATTGGTCACAATGGCGCGATCATAAAGTGCGTTGTTTTGCATGACAAGATTTCTAAAGGGCTCATCCGCCCAGTAAATGCTTTCATAAATATCATCACTGATGATATAAACATGGGGATTCTCTATCAGCACTTCTGCCAATGCCTGCAATTCGGCATGTGAATAAACCGTACCACTGATGGATGGACTACAGAGAATAAGCAATTTTGTCTTAGGCGTAATGGCTTTCTCCAATTGCTCGGCTGTCATTTTGTAATTCTGAGCGAAAGAGGTTTCCACAATCACCGGTTTTGCCTGAGCAAGCCAAGCCATACTCACATAGGAGGGCCAATAAGGTGTTTGGATAATCACTTCATCATCTGGATTGAGCAATGCCTGATAAGCGTTATAAATACTGTGTTTAGCGCCACAAGACACTAAAATCTGCGCGGGTTGATAATCCAATTGATTATCACGCTTTAACTTATTACAAATCGCTTGTCTCAGTTCAAGTGTGCCACTGACATTGGTATAACGGGTAAAATTTTCAGTGATGGCTTTAATGCCCGCCTGTTTGATATGTTCAGGTGTATCAAAATCAGGCTGCCCTTCACTTAAATCAATAATATCAATGCCAGCAGCCTTCAGCTCAGTCGCGTGAGCCGCTATGGCCATGGCTGGCGATAGCTGAATATGCTTTAGTCTTTCTACGATTAGATCACTCATAATAAATGTACCTATTTTAAAAAATTACATGGGTTTTATACTTATAGCGTTTCCTCATCATACTTATTTCTCACTGTCATTCTCATATTTTCTCCGTCATTACCGTATTTCTCTCGTCATTCTCGCGCAAGCGGGAATCCAGGAGAACAATGTGTATGCTTGTAGCTTGTTCCCTGGATTCCCGCCTGCGCGAGAATGACAATTGTGGTAAATCACTCACATCTTAGCTAAAGTATTTAGTGCCATAATAATATCAGTAACAATCTCATCAGGCGTTTTTTCATCAACCACTATTGTAATAGTGGCGATACCTGTATAGGTTTTTGCCCGCTTAGCGTAATAGTTGCTCAGTTCTTCAGATAGATTTTTAGGATTAATAAACGATGGTGGACGTGCTAGCCATCTTTCTTTTAAGGTATCAACACTGGCTTTAAGATAAATCATCACACTATGTTGAACAAGCTTTTCAACATTGTGCTGATTTAATAAACTGCCACCACCCGTGGCAATCACTGATGGCGCGCGATTAGCAACAGCTTGCTCGATTGCTTGCGTTTCCAGTTGGCGAAATCGATCATTGCCTAATTTTTGATAAATGGATCGAAAATCAAGACGCTCTCCCGCTTGATCAACATATAAATGTTCAATGATCTGATCGGTATCGTTATAGCGATAGTCAAGCTGCTTGGCAAGCGCTTGCCCTACAGTCGTTTTACCACAGCTTTTCAGACCAATTAAGGCAATATGTTTAAGCTTCACTGACTATATTCCCTCCTAATGACTGAAAAATACCATCGAAATTAGGGAAGCTTTTTTGCACACAGCGAACATCATGGATAATCGTTTCTTCTTTAATAGTCAGCGCGGCAACCGCTAGCGACATGACGATGCGATGGTCATGATAGCTATCAACATTTGCCGCGTGTAACTGTGATTGCTGCACAATTAATCCATCAGGCAACTCCTCTATATTCGCGCCCATTTTTTTCAATTCACGGGTAATTGCCGAAATGCGATCGGATTCTTTTGTCCGTGCGATCTCGGCGCCAGTAATTTTTGTTGTGCCTTGAGCAAAACAACCCGCTACAGCAATAATGGTCACGCAATCAATAAAATTATTGACGTCGACTTCAATGCCTTGCAAAAAGTCTATTTTATGGACAGTTAAGGTTCTTTCCTGTTCATTCATACTAATCTTCGCGCCCATTTTTCTGAAGACCTCAACAATCGCTTTATCACCCTGCGGTTCATTCATATCGACATCGGTAATGGTAATTTCAGAATGCGTGACCAACGCAGCAAGCAATGGATAGGCTAAAGAACTCAAATCACCGGGCACACGATAATTGAATGCCGAAATTCGCGCTTTGCCGGTGACTTGATAATTGGCGAAATTATCATTTTTATAGGAAATCCCAAAGCGATCAAACCACTTCAAGGTTAAATTTACCCATGGTTTTTCACCTGGATTGCGAACGGTAATGGTGGAAACACCTTGTTTAAAAGCAAGCGCCATTAATAAGCCAGATACCGGTTGTGAATCTTCACCACTTAACGTTGTTTCACTGCCTTGAAATGGCCCTTTGATAATCAGTGGCGCGTAACCATCACCGCGCAAGGATTCACACTGCACCCCTAATTTAGGCAAGGCTTCCAACAAAGGTTGAACCGGTCGGTTATGACGAATAGAAGCATCACCGGTTAAGACAACATAGTGATCTTGCAAACCGGCAAGGCAAGCGACAAATCGCAACACTTGTCCTGAGTTACCCGAATCAATGACATCATCAGGCGTGTTCGGGTTACCATCAACACCTGTTATTAATAATTTATTATCCTGTTGTTCTATTTCAGCACCAAGTTGACGACAAGCGGATACCATCGCTTTGATGTCGGGTGAGTTTAAATAATTTTCAACCGTACTGACACCTTTTGCCATTGTCGCGAATAAAATAGCACGAATGCTTTGTGATTTTGACGCCGGTATAGCAATGCTACCCGATAACTGACTAGCTTTTATGTGATAATTAGACATAATAATATCTCCGATAATTTAAAAAAATAGGTAATAATCTGTTGTTTTATTGCTTATTAAACCAATAGCGATATTGTGCCAATGCTTGGTTAACAAACATTTTTTCACCACGAATGACCTGGCAGTTATATTTTTCGCATAGGCTTAACAGTGGATTATCGGCACGGTTATAATTAACATCCATCACCAAAGGTTGCCGCTGTAAAATATGGCTTAGCCAGTCAATAAATGTCGCTTGCTCAAAGACATTTAAAGTCAAAGCGTTGATGACAATGTCATAAAGCGTGTTATCCTCCACTGAAAAATCAATAATTTTAGCGGGGAACAGTCGCGCTATTTTCTCAGCGTTGGCAAATGTTCGATTGGCAATGGTCATATCGGCGCCACGATCATGAGCGGCTTGCGCAATCGCTTTCGCGGCACCACCGGCACCGAGTAATAATACTTTCTTATCTTTTACTTTAACAATTTCTTCAATCGCGTCCAGCGTCCCCAAACCATCAGTATTGATGGCCGAAATCTCACCGTTTTCAACCGAAAGTGTATTCACCGCCTGCAAACCGGAAAGATTACGGACATAAGGTAACACCTCTTGTTTCAACGGCGTTGTCACGCTAAAACCAAAAAAAGGCAGTGTTTTGATTAAGGCAAAAAGCGACGTTAATTGTTCAGACGACACTTTTATTTTTAAATAAAGCGCGTTGATGTCATGTTGATCAAAGTTTTTATTGTGAAAAATATGGCCCAGACTATAAATAACTGGATCACCAAGCAAGGCGAATAATTTTGTATCGCTATTTTTTTTGTGTAAAAAATAAATATTGTGATAATCAGACAAGGTCAATTGATGGCTTACCACTGCGGACTCAGTATCAACAGCCACATAAGTCCATAGATTACCCATCACCGCGCCGGCAATACGACTAAATACCCCCTCTTCGCCCATACAGTGGCCAACAATGTGATGTTGCGAGGATTGTTGCTTGACAAAATTCATCATACGCAATGAATCAAGCGAGGAATTGGCATAGGTAATTATTTTGTAAACACTCATCGCCGGATGACGCATTCTTTCTAAAATGGCAGATAAATCTTCAGGTGTGTGTTTAAAATCATGACATGAACGTATTAACTTTACTTCCGGATATTGGGCATGAATTTCGTCGATATAACGATCTTCTACATCAATTTCAAGATCCAAATAATCGGGCTTGGCTGCTAATAAGGTTTTAATTAAATGTAAGCGTGTCGTTTCATCGCCAGAAAATAATCCACCGTGTTGTTTACTGCGCAAGGTTAAGATATAAGGCAGAGTTATATCAGCTGTTAGTTTTTTTAATGCCTCAATATCAGGATTTTTTAAATAATCTAATCTTATCTCAAGCAAATCCGCTTGATGGGCAACTTCGGCAATATGTTGCCGCGCACGCTCTATTGTTGATACCGGAATGGTCACTGTTAACATGGATTTCATTGGTTCACCTCCAAATATAATATGAATGCTTTATCTACTATTTTTTCAGGGACTGAAAAACTGAACTGCTTGTCGTGATAACGCGCTTTACCGATGTTATCAAGCAAGACAAAACGTGCTTGTTTACCGACTGACTTTTTGTCTAATATCATGTTCTCTTTGAGTTGATCAAGTTGATGAATCGATAAATCTATCGGTTTAGAAAATTTAATTTTTTCTAAACTGTTTGTGATACAAGCAAATTCCTGATCACTTAAATAACCCAATAAATTGGACAAACAACTTTCAACCCATAATCCAATCAACACAGCTTGGCCATGGCTGACATTATAATCCATTAAGCGTTCAATCCCATGGGCAACAGTATGACCAAAATTAACCAGCTGACGCATTCCACTGATTTCACATTCATCTTTTTCAACCACACCGCATTTAATCTCACAACTGCGATGAATCAATTGTTCTAGCTGGACAGCTGATAATTGTTTTTGCGTGTAGAGCTTATCCAACGCAAAGAAAAAATCTTTATCTAAAATAAGCGCGTGTTTAATGGTTTCCACCAATCCATTGGCAAGCTCATCATGAGGCAATGTCGCTAACGTGCCGACATCACAAAACACATGATGTGGTTGATAAAAACAGCCAATCATATTTTTACCCAACGGGGTATTCACTGCTGTTTTGCCACCAATCGCGGCATCGACCATGGCAAGCAGCGTTGTCGGCACATAAATACTTTTAATGCCACGACAATAAGTCGCGGCAATAAAACCGGATAAATCGGTCACTACACCACCGCCAATGGCAATAATAGCGGTATCTCGTCCACAAGCCGCAGCTAGCATGTTATCTTCTAGTGTTTGTTTGACTTCGCGGGTTTTGCTTTTCTCGCCGGCAGTGATGGTAAATAACTCACATTTTTTGTTTGCTTTCTCTAACTGATTGAGAATAGGTTCAGCATATAAAGGCGCGACATTACTGTCTGAAATAATGACAAAATGATTGGCAAGCGGATGACATGCTTGCAGCAGTAACTCATTTTCAATAATATGATTACCAATATGAATATTGCAAATACCTTGTCGATGTTTTAATGCTAAAGTTTTCATCACAGCCACTACAGTTTGACACAACGATTAAGCAACAAGGCGTCAACAAGTGTTAATGCCACCATCGCTTCAACCACCGGCACCGCGCGAATAGCCACACAAGGATCATGGCGTGAGCCTTCAGGCAGTTTAAATGTTTTATTTTCGGCTTGAAGATTAACCGACTGTTGTTGTTTTTTGATACTAGAGGTCGGTTTAAACGCGACATGACCACGCAATACCTCACCGGTAGTAATACCACCTAAGGTGCCGCCGGCTTTATTCGTCGTTAATTTTATTTGCTCATCTTCAGCATGGAAAGTATCGTTATGTGCTGAGCCTAACATGGTGCTGGCACTAAACCCTTCACCAATGGTAAACCCTTTTGTTGCCGGTAAACTCATCATCGCTTTGGCTAAATTGGCTTCGATTTTTTCATAAACCGGATCACCAAGTCCAATAGGTAAACCATGTGCCGCGAATTCAACAACACCCCCTAATGAATCACCCGCTTCTTTGGCGGCACTGATCGCCTGCATCATTTTCCCAGCGGCAACAGGCGAAGGACAATAAACCGGGCTATTATCGCGTTGCTGTTTCAATGCTTTAATATCCGAAAACACTTCTTCCGCGTTTACCGTGCCAATTGATCGAATAAACGCGGCAATTTCAACGTTGTAATGGGCAAGCAATTTTTTGGCAACCGCGCCCGCGGCGACACGACAAGCGGTTTCCCGTGCCGATGCGCGACCGCCACCACGGTAATCAAAACAGCCATATTTTTCTAAATAGGTATAATTGGCATGTCCCGGACGCAGTAAATTTTTAATGGGTTCGTATTTACTGGAATCAGCATTGTTATTCATAATAATAATTGCAATCGGCGCGCCGGTTGTTTTGCCTTCAAACACACCGGAATAGATTTCACCAAAATCCGCTTCTTTGCGTGGTGTGGTATAAGGATTATTACCGGCCGGCGCACGTCGACGCAATTCAATATTGATCTCTTCTTCTGATAATGGCAATCCGGCAGGACAACCATCAATGACCACGCCAATGCCTTTACCATGTGATTCACCCCAGGTGGTAATACGAAATAAATTACCAAAACTATTACTTGCCATCATCACCTCTCTGATTACTTGATTTTAATTTATGGACTACGTTGTCCGTTGCTGCGTTAAGTTGTTCAATCATTGTTTCGCCATATGGATTATATTGCAAGATGTCTTGAAACAATTCCCAGCTATCATTACAGGTTTGCTCGACAATTTTTAACAAACTTCGATAACCTTCGGTTGAAATATCAGTGTCTTGCAAGTTTATCTCATTCAACACCCGACCTAAAAAATGGGTCAGGCTTTGAGAAAAAGCACTCTCGCGATCATGCTGTTCCGGCGACATGATACAAACATTGAGATCTTTTGCTAAAAAATAATCATGCCATTGTTGAAAGATTGCCTTTGATACTCTGGCTGGATACATCATCATATTTTTTTGACCTTGGCTACCGTATGAGTCTGGACCAAACATAGGATGTGTCGCAATCACATTGACTTTTTCCGGCAGATAGTTGAGCATTAATTGAGTTGGATAGATTTTAACCGAGCAAACATCAATCACTGTTTGTGTACTTAAATGCGCAGAAATTTGCTTAAGCACTGTTTCCATTTGATTGATTGGCACCGCCAAAATCAACACAGGCAGTTTCAACAGATCCTGTAGCGGTTTGAAAGATTGTTCTTGATGCAAATTGTCATTCACATCATAGAAAAAAACCTCATGATCTGACGCTAACAGGCGCATCATAATACGCCCGAAGCGACCATAACCTAAAATGCCAATTTGATGTTTAGCCATTAGCCGATCCCGCGTTAACAACTAAAAACAAGGTTTCATTATTTTTCAGATCTTGTATATTTTGATCCAGAATATTCAAACCATTGGTTTTAGCACAATTCGCATGCGCGATAACCGCGCTGTGTTTGTCAATTTTCCCAGCAGCTAAATCACTGGCAGAAAGTGCCGTATCCGCCCATTCAATTTGTTTGCAGTTGGGATATTCCTTTTTAAGATAAGCAGCGCACTGTCTCAATGCCTGCGAATGTGAATAGACATGGGTAATTTGTTCTTTTTTTGTCCCAGGCAGCACTAACAAACTATGTTCAACCGGCAAGACAACGCTATCGACAATATTATAGTTATGCCGCGTTAAGGCCTTGATGGTCTCATCAACCAAACCGCCCTGCGCGTTATTAAGCGCGACAATACCATACTGAGTTTTTCCTGAAACAACATGATCGAGAACATTGTTGCTGGAAACGGCATAATCAATCCTATAATTTGGCAATTTTCGACGATTACAAAACTCAACGGCTGCCTGATGCGAATAACTGTGCTCAATACCTTGAACACTTATTTTTAACGCCTTAGCTTTTGGCGCGTCTTTCGTGTCAGCCAACATAGTAATTTGCAGATTGCGACAGGCGTTCATAATTGCCTGAAAAATACTAGCGATTGACTGTCCTGGCAAAGCACTGGTATTTTTGTCAATCAGCCGTGCAATCACTTCCCGTTCACGCTGCGGGAAAAAAATCTGTGGTGCTTCACCGCCAGCCATTTTCAATTTACTGGCTAGCACTAACTTTGCTACTTCAGCACGTTGAGTAATTAAATCGAGCACCTGACTATCGATGTCATTAATTTGTTTTCTTAAATTTTCTAGTTCATTATTCATCATCAACCCCCTATGTTAACTTTTTCTGCTAACGTGTTTAACAATATTTCTGTTTGTTCCCAGCCGATGCAAGCATCGGTAATACTTTTGCCGTAAACGAGTTTTGCACCGGGTTCAAAATCCTGACGACCTTCTAATAAGTTGCTCTCAATCATTAAGCCCATAATATGACTTGACCCTTGCAGTAACTGTTTACAAATAGCATCAACGACATCCGCCTGTCGTCTAAAATCTTTGTTAGAATTACCGTGGCTGCAATCAATCATAATACCTTGTGGCAGATGATGTTTAGCCAGTAAGGCCGCGGCCATGTTGACATGTTCGGCACTGTAATTGGTGCCACTTTTACCACCACGTAAAACAATATGACAATTATCATTCCCTTTGGTATTGACAATTGCTGCCAGCCCGTTTTGTGTCACACCAAGAAAACGATGCGGATTGGTCGCAGCTGCCACAGCATTAGCAGCGACTTCCACATCACCAGTGGTACTGTTTTTAAACCCCACAGGCATAGATAAACCCGAAGCTAACATACGGTGCGGTTGGCTCTCAACCGTTCTTGCACCAATAGCGGCCCAAGAAATGAGGTCGGCAATATATTGTGGGGTGAATGTATCGACAAACTCTGTCGCGGCAAAAAGACCAAGTGTATTAATTTCCAGCAATAGCTCTCTTGCTAATTTCAGTCCCGCGTTAATATTAAAACTGTTATCAAGATAAGGGTCATTAATCAGTCCTTTCCAGCCCACCGTGGTGCGCGGTTTCTCAAAATAGACTCGCATGACAATGCACAGTTTATCTTTCATGGCTTCCGCCACTACTTTCAGTTTACGCGCGTAATCCAGTGCCGCGTCTTTTTCATGAACCGAACAGGGACCAACAATGGCAATTAGTCGTTTATCTTCACCTTTAATAATTGCTTCTAATTGTTGTCGTCCCGATTGGACATGTATACGAATCTTATCATTCATCGGTAAATCATGGAGTACCATTTCAGGGGATAATAATGGTTTTATCTCATGAATATTTGTATTACTTATTTTAGTCATCGCTTATCACTCGACGTTAATTGATCATTACAGAATACACTTCTGCGCCAGTTTTAGGAAAAAAATTGATAGTTTTAGTTTATAATGATATTACCCCAACGGGGCAAAATAAAAGAAGCTAAAAAATCCTTTTGCGGAGATAAAGAAAGAGATCGCTGAGCTAATCCAGCTAAGAGAAACTGTTTTTGTTAAGCTATTATTCATCATCGTATTTCCAACACTAGCTCAATCCATGCTAAAAGTCAATACTTTTGTTTGATTTTTCTATTCAAGTGCCATATTTATTTTTCAGCTCAACATAATGCATCGCGCTATATTTTAAAAACGCTCGTTCAGCCTCTTTAAGCGCTCGCACTTTTTGAACCGGACTACCGAGATAAAGATAGCCGGATTCCAGTGTTTTGTACATGGGTACTAAGCTATTCGCGCCAACCATAACCTCATCTTCAATCACGACACCATCTAATAATGTCGAACCCATGCCGATGAGACAACGATTACCAATGGTACAACCATGTAAAATGACACCATGCCCGACTGTCACATCATCCCCAATCACCACAGCGGCACTGTCAGGACTGTATTCAGGGTCATAATGGGTGACATGGACAACACTACGATCTTGAATATTGCTTCGAGCACCGACCTGAATTGAATTCACATCACCACGCAACACAGTTAAAGGCCATATTGACACATCATCTGCCAAGGTGACATTGCCAATCACCACGGCACTGGGATCAATATAAGCCGTTTCAGCAACGCGAGGATGATAGTGTTGAAAATCACGTATTGTCATAAACTCACCTCTACTATTTAAAATTAACGACCGCGCATAAACAATTTATCCAATTCCGTCATGGACAGTGCTGTCCAGGTTGGTCGTCCATGATTACACTGACCACTGCGTTCAGTTGTTTCAATATCACGTAATAAGCTATTCATTTCAGTCAAAGATAATTGGCGATTCGCTCTAACCGCGCCATGGCAAGCCATGGTTGATAATATAGTATCAATTCTGCTGTTGACTTCATCGCTGCTTTGACAAACAAGTAATTCTGATAACACATCACGTAGTAATTGGGCGATATTGTCCGCGCTCAGTATTGACGGTACTTCACGTATCACCAGTGTTTCCGGGCCGAGAAATTCCAGATTTAAACCGAGCTCAAGCAAAAATTGCTGGTGCTTCTCAGCACAGCGTATTTCTTCAGCATTAAGTTCTAAGGTCACCGGCAATAATAATAACTGTGTGGCGATATTATGCGCGGCGTAAGCTTTTTTCATTTTTTCATAAACAATACGCTCATGCGCGGCATGCATATCAACCAATATCAACCCATAATCATTCTGCGCCAGCACATAAACACCATGTAATTGCGCCAAGGCGACACCCAATGGCATATCAGACGCCTCAGCTGACGGTCGCCGCTCAAGCGTTTCCGGCAATTTGCTGGATTGTTGTTGCTTAGCAATTTCCGTGGCAATATTTTCGATTTGCGCTTTTTCATTTTTTGGCAACATTGTTGTCGGCATATCAGTCGCTTCACTTTGCCGCTTATTTTGATATGGCTGGTCTTCCGACGGATGATGAAAAGCCTTATAGGCTTGCACTGTCTCTTCAACAGCAAAATTAAAACGTGGCTGATGATTCATTGAGAACTTAGGTGATGATTGCGGCGCGGATGTCGTAAATGATTGTGGCATTGCCGGTCTGACATCGGCAAGTGCCTGCTCAATACTCTTAGTAAGAAAATCATAGACAAAACGCCCTTGATGAAAACGCACCTCAAGCTTTTGTGGATGGGCGTTGACATCAACATCCTTAGGTTCCATCTCCAAAAAAATCACAAATGCTGGAAACCGACCATGATACAACACATCTCGATAAGCGCGTTTTACCGCATGGGTGATCATTTTATCGCGCACAATACGGCCATTGATATAGCAATATTGCAAATCCGCTTGACTGCGTGAAAAACTGGGTTGCGCGATCCAACCATATAATCGAATACCCGTAACTGCCGTGTCAATATGCAAAGCATGGCGCATAAATTCCTTGCCACAGAGTTTAGCAACCCGCTGTTCTTTTTGTTCATCGGTATGCGCTGGTAAAAAATTAAAAATGGTTTTTTGATTATGCTGTAAAGTAAATTGCACCGGGAAATTTGCCAATGCCAAACGTTTTACCAATGTTTCAATATGCGTAAATTCGGTTTTTTCGGTACGCAAAAATTTACGTCGCGCGGGTATATTGAAAAAGAGATCACGCACTTCAACGGTCGTGCCGATAGGATGTGATGCCGGCAAAATTTCATGATTTTCTTTGCCTTCACAGTTGATCTGAACTGCGTTTTCAGACGCTGTTGCCGAAGTAAGGTTAAAACGTGAAACAGAACTGATACTCGCCAGTGCCTCACCGCGAAAGCCAAAACTGCTGATAAGCGCCAAATCTTCCTGAGTATAAATTTTGCTGGTGGCATGAGGGCTAATGGCTAACGTTAAATCATCGGCATGAATACCCATACCATTGTCACGCACCCGAATAAGGCGCATACCACCTTTTTCAATATCAATGTCAATATGCTTACTACCGGCGTCAAGGCTATTTTCAACCAGCTCCTTTACCACCGATGCCGGACGTTCCACAACTTCACCAGCCGCTATCTGATTCGCCAACATCGGCGCAAGGTGCTTAATTCTTGACATAATATAAATTTCTACTATCTGGATAGCGTTAATTCACGACACTTTATTGAAGATTAATCCTGGATAAGCCATACAATAGTCAGTAAAATAGCATAAACTCCCTACTATTTACAATGTTTTTGCTAAAGAAATTCTGACCTATACCCATTTTATAGCATTTCAACCTTGGAATGTTTGCACTACTCAGATCAATTTTCTGACTTAATTCGCTGAAGCTTTTCATAAGGTAAACGCGTAATCTCCGCCACTTCTTCAAGTGACATCTCTCGATTTAAAAGTGTTCTTGCGATTGTCATAGCTTCCGCTGTCCTACCTTGTTTAATACCCTGCTTAATGCCTTGCTCAATACCTTGCTGTCTGAGTTGTTGTCCAACTGTCATAATTTGATCACCTATTTCTGGAAATTGTTGGGTTAATTGCTCTAAAAATCTATCAGCGTCAGTACACTCATAGGCAAACTCGCATGTTGAAGCAAAATAGAATTACTCATGTAATTCTATGTCACTTAATTCTCTGAAGCTTTTCATAAGATAAATGGGTAATCTCCGCCACTTCTTCAAGTGACATCCCCCGATTTAAGAGCGTTCTTGCGATTGTCATAGCTTCCACCGTCCTACCCTGCTTAATACCTCGCTCAATGCCCTGTTCAATACCTTGTTCAATGCCTCGCTCAATACCTCGCTCAATACCTTGCTCAATGCCTTGCTGTCTGAGTTGTTGTCCAACTGTCATAATTTGATCACCTATTTCTGGAAGTTGTTGGGTTAATTGCTTTAAAAATTTATCAGCGTGAGTAGACTCACTTGCCTCTATCATATATTGTAACACCTGAAAACTATAATCACCAGATGTTTCACGCATAAGCGCTATGAAATGCTTGTTTTTCAACAATTCCTGGATATCTTCTAATAAATCTTTGGCAAAAATATGCTTTTGCAACAGTTCAAATGTGGATGCCCTACCATGCTGTAATAAGTTTTCATCACTGTATTGTGTCATATCTATCAAGGGAAATGGTTTATCAAATATCGCTTTCGCCAATGCCTTATCGGCAAAACAATCGCGAATATCGGTTGAATACGGATAAGGCGATTGGCGACCATGATAATATGTAAGTGGATAGATCATCGGCAAACAACCCTGTCCTTTCCCTAATTTTCTCTTCTGTTCAATATAACGTTGCCAAATGGCACACATGTACCTTAATAATTGCAATGGCAGAAAACGATCACCATAACTTTTGTGTTCTGCTAGAATATATAAGTAAGCTAACTCCTCAGAAAGCCTTACCGAATACAACACATCACTGTATTGCACTCTATATTCTTTAGCCACAAATCGTCCTGGCTCTAATGTTAAACTGTTCCAATCAATTTTTGACTGCACACTCCGCGGCAAATGTGCTTTGAAAAAATCCAATGCGATAGATTTCTGCATCAAAGATTGCTGAAAAAACAAATCATGTGTTACTTTTGTACGTGGAAATTTTTTACTCATTTAATCGATACTCTTATTATACCCAACGCAGATCAAGATACGAATTTAGCTGCCCATTTTGTCACCACCTTGGAACGTTCCTCGGTCGAAAAACGCTCCCAATAGCACAACTATTACTCGCGTTTTTCTCGGTCAGAACGTCCCAAGGTGGTAACAAACTGAACAGCTAAATTTTCTAATTCACACCTTTTTTTAGTTATATATTACTTCGCATCTTGATCTGCGTTGGGTATGGATTTTTCTCTTATCGGCGTTTTTGGCACGCGCAACTCGCGCTTGTACCACTTAAAAACTGGATCGCAAGAAAGAAATGACTTGCAAAAAATGACGTATCGCCCTATTTGAATCAATGAACAATTAAAAGACAGGAAAAATGCTTTATATTAGACTGACTTGGTGAGACATTATTATTCTGACACAAAAACACAGTAACAGCAAGATATTTAGAGGTTGCATTAGCGCACAACTCATGCGATGCTTGCATTATAAAAATAAACGATTTGATATAATGAGCAAAAAATACATAGACCCTTACGCTGAACGTGAAGCAAAAAAATATGATCATCCCATTCCATCACGAGAATGTATCTGCAACGTTTTGCAAAAACATAAGGATAAAAGCATAAATTTTCAAAATTTGGCAACACTGTTAGCACTGGATGATGATAATCAACTCACCGCGCTGGGAAGACGATTAAAAGCCATGGTGCGCGATGGACAGCTCATCCAAATAGGCAAACAACAATACATGCTCTGTCGAGATGATCATTTAATCAAAGGACATATCGAAACACGCAAAAATGGGGCGACTTATTTTATCCCAAATAATCCTTCAAAACCCGATCTTCGCTTGCCCGCCAAACAAGCCGCGAAAGTATTTACCGGCGACATTGTACTCGCCAGCGCCACGGTATCAAGCTATGATGGCCATCAGGAAGGTGTTATTGTTAAAGTATTAGAACGTGCTTATGAGCATATTCTTGGTCGTTATCACAGCAAAGGGGAAACTGGTTTTGTTGAACCAATGAATCAGTATATCAATCAAAGCATTCTTATCCCTGAAAGTCAAAAAAACAACGCTGTAGACGGCGAAATTGTCATGGTACGCATTACCGACTACCCCGATCATCGTTCACCAACTATTGGCAAAATCACTGAAATTTTAGGTGATCATATGGCCGCAGGCATGGAAGTGCAAATGGCGATACGTGATTACGATTTACCTTATCAATGGTCTGAAGAAATTAATCACTTATTAGAAAACTACCATAGCCATCCAAATCAAAGCGATAAACAGAATCGCGTTGATCTCACTCATCTCCCTTTTGTCACAATTGATGGCAATGACAGCCAAGATTTTGACGACGCGGTATATTGTGAGAAGCGCATCAGGGGTTGGCGTTTATATGTTGCCATTGCTGATGTCAGCCACTATGTGCAAGCCAACACAGCACTCGACCATGAAGCTTTAAATCGCGGTAATTCCGTTTATTTCCCCGGTAAAGTCATTCCTATGCTACCGAAAAAATTATCCAATGATTTATGCTCACTTAAACCTAATGTCGACCGTTTATGTGTTGTCTGTGAAATGAAGATAGCCCCAAGTGGCAAAATGACACGCTATAACTTTTACTCTGCGACCATAAATTCACACGCGCGCTTGACTTATAATAAAGTGGCTGATTTTTTTAACGCTGATAAAAACAGCATCGACAAAGCCTTACATCAACCATTACAGACCTTATATGACTTATACCAAAGCCTGGCAAAACAACGTTTGGAAGCCGGCGCGATCACATTTGAAACCACTGAAACTAAAATTGTTTTTGACAAAAACCGAAAAATTAAAAAAATTGTCCAGGAGACACGCAACGACGCGCATAAACTTATAGAAGAATGCATGTTACGCGCGAATATTGCCGCGGCTAAATTTTTAAATAAACATAAGACGCCTACACTCTATCGGGTACACGCGGGCCCCAAACCTGAAGCGCTAAATGATTTACGTCACTTTTTAGGTGAACTGGGACTAAATTTTAATGGCGGCGATAAACCGGAACCGCGACATTATACTGAAGTGTTAAAACAGATCGCGAGCAGACCTGATTATCACATTATCCAGGTGATGTTGTTGCGCTCTATGTCACGCGCTTTTTATTCAACCGATAATATTGGTCATTTCAGTTTAAGTTTTAAAGAATATCTGCATTTCACATCACCAATACGCCGTTATCCTGATTTAATTGTCCATCGCGCCATAAAATCAATTCTATCGAAGGAAGAAGAAAACACGCAAATAAATGTTGAACGTTTAGTCGCCATGGCTGAACACTGTTCAATGACTGAGCGGCGAGCGGACGAAGCCACCCGCAGCGCTATTAGCTGGCTTAAATGTGAATACATGCTCAATAAGGTTGGTGAGAAATTTTTTGGCATTATTTCAGCGGTGACTGGTTTCGGTCTGTTTGTTGAACTAGAAAATATTTTTGTTGAAGGTTTGGTACATGTGCGTAATTTATCCGGTGATTTTTATCGATTTGATATTGGTAAACAACGTCTACAAGGATGTCATAGCGGCAAAACATACTGTTTAGGGGATAGGATCGAAGTGATGGTGACACAAGTTGATCTTGACGCGCGACAGATCGATTTTGAATTAGTGACTAAGAAAAAAACAAAGCGTTCAACAAAACGAAAGCGGAAAAGAAATGGCTAGAGCGACACATTACCAAACAGGTTTCCATAATGTGCTTGCCGTATTACAAACGGCCGCTCAACGGGTAAAAAAGATTATTTTACAGCAAGGACGTGAAGACAAACGCGTACAAACCATCATCAAGTTAGCAAAAAAGCACGGTATTGCCATTGAAATATGGCACAAGAAAAAAATGGATCAACAACTCAATCATGAAGCGCATCAAGGTGTGGTCGCGTTATGTTTGTCAAAACCCATTGGTAGCGAAAAAGATTTGCAACAATTACTGAAAACTATCGATGAACCACCTTTTCTTCTTATACTCGATAGCATACAAGACCCGCATAATCTTGCCGCTTGCCTACGCAGTGCCGACGCCGCTGGCATTCACGCGATTATCATTCCCAAAGATAACGCTGTTGGACTAACAGCGACTGTCAGCAAAGCCGCCTGTGGCGCCGCTGAAACAGTACCGTTAATACAAGTTAATAATCTGGCGCAAACCATGAAATGGTTAAAAGCTGAAGGTATTTGGTTATATGGCGGCACAGCTGAGGCCGAACAGTCACTCTATCAATGTCAATTGGATGGCCCATTGGCGTTAATTCTCGGCTCAGAAGGGAAAGGGCTGCGACGACTGGTAAAAGAGTATTGTGATGTCCTATGGTCAATCCCGATGTCTGGCACGGTTAGCAGCTTGAATGTCTCTATCGCCACGGCCATCAGTGTTTTTGAAGCGGTACGTCAGCGAAAGTTAGGTGGTATTTGACATTTTTTTATTATCGTCATACTATCGAGCCATGTTTCAGTTTGACTACCGTGTCATTCTCGCCCGCGCGAGAATAGCGGACAAAAATATTGAGAGAACACACTGATGAATGATAAACCAGCAAAACCATCATCCGATCAAACTAAAAATAGTGATAATAAAACAAAAAACAACGCTATCAAAAAATCAACCAGCCCCATTGGCAAAGGAAACAGCAGTAGAAAACTATCAGGATCGATGTTAAAATATCTGATTCTTTTATTAATTCTAGTTCTAGTCATCGCCGTAGCATTGCTGAGCAGCAACTATTGGCGCCAGCAACAAAAACAGTATCAACAGCTTAAGCGACAACTCTCGGCGATAACTCAGCAAAATCAAACACTACAACAGAAAATAGCGGCAATACAAACTAACCGTGAACAGTTAAGCAAAAATCAGACAGCGCTTAACACATTGCAACAATACTTTGATAAATTAAAGCAACAAAATGACCAGCAACAACAGTTGATCACCACAATGAGTGATAATAACGCGAAATTACATCAACAACTGCTGGGCAATGATGCCACCTGGCTCGTCGCTGAAGCTTTGTATTTAAGCCGCTTAGCTAATTACACGCTGGTTTTTCAACGTGACATAAGCACCAGCATCAGTTTATTAAACACAGCCGATCAATTGCTACACCGCACTGGCAATCCAAATGTGCTACCGTTACGTCAAGCGATCACAAAAGATATTACCAATCTAGAAATGATTAAACCTGTCGATATTGCCGGTTTATACCTAAAACTGCAGGCACTACGCCGAATCATAACGGCTTTGCCGATAATGGACGATCACATTTCTACTATGGAAGCTAACAAAAACAACGGTGATCAGAAAAAATTAAGTCCGCAAGACAATTGGCAAGATCGTTTAAAGATAAACATCAATCAAGTCCTTAATAATTTAGTCATTGTGAAACGCAAACAGGGTGTGGATAATTTTCCGGTGAGTATTCTGTCAAAAGATTTACTTGGTCAATACACCGCTTTGCTAATCACTCAAGCGCAATCAGCATTATTGACTAGCAATCAAAACATTTATCAAAACGCTTTGGCGCAATTAACCGCTGTCATGCATAAATATTATAATAAAAACGCAACTACACAACAAATATTGTCAACAATAGCAACATTGAACAGAATCAATATCAAACCCAAACTACCGGATCTCAATAAAACGATTATTATGCTGAGTGACTATTACAAAAATAGTAATAAAAATGCGCAAAATAATAGCACCGATTCTTCAATACAATCCCAACAAAGTACCAACACTGACAGCGCGCCTACAGGTAATCAATCATGAAGCGATTATTTTTATACTGTATCTTTCTAATTGTCATTGTTTTTGCCGGCATTGAAGTTGTCAATCACCCCGGTTATGTTGTGTTTTATATCCGTCATTTTGAAATTACCATTCGCTTATGGACATTTGTCATCGTTTTGTTATTGCTGCTTATTCTGTTAAACATCATTTGGCGCGTCTGTTACGCCCTATTCTCCCAGCATGGTCGTTTACAGGTATGGTATCACCAACGTTCTATTAACAAATCACACTCAAAAACAGGGGAAGGCCTATTAGCACTGACCCAAGGTAATTGGTCAAAAGCGGAAAATTTATTAATCAAAAATGTCAGAAGCAGCCACATGCCGCTGATCAATTATCTCGCGGCAGCCTGCGCGGCACAACAACAAGGCAAACAAAAGCAAAGTGAGAAATATCTACGCTACGCTTATAAAAAAGCACCAAAAGAGGAAATCGCCATAGGTTTAACCCAAGCGCAATTACAACTCTACACCAAACAATTTGAGCAGGCTTTAGCTACTTTAAAGCATTTACGTCAACTCTCACCCAAGCACGAATATGTATTACTGCTGCTCAAAAGAATCTATCAGCATTTTAATGATTGGAACAGTTTAATTGAATTACTGCCAAAACTACAAAAGCATAAAGTGATTGATCATCAAGAACAGCGCGATCTATTGATACAGTGCTACAGTGAAAAATTAAAAGCTAAAAAACTTGATCTTGGCGAGCTAAAAAAAATATGGTCAGACATGCCTAACAAATTACACCAAGAACCCGGGATATTGACTATTTACGCGCAACAACTACTTTGTCATAATCAAGACGATGAGACTGTTGATCTCATATATAACTACACTAAGAAAAACTGGGATGAAAAATTAATACGTTTATTTGATCGCGCTCAACATAGCAATAGTGAAAAACACTTCAAACAAGCTGAACAACTACTCAAACAACATGGACACAGTCCTTTGCTATTGCTTGTAGCGGGAAAACTCGCGGCACGCTGTAAATTATGGGGCATCGCCAAAGAGATGTTGCAAGAAAGCATCAGCAAAAAACCGAGCGCTCAAGCTTACGCGCAATTAGGTCTGGTTGAACAGCAACTTGGCGATAAAGAGCAAGCGTGCGTAGCCTACCAAACCGGCGCGGTTTTAATGGAACAGCGATGAGAATTATCTTTGCTGGTACACCAGCATTTGCCGCCCATCATTTACAAGCGCTACTTAATTCACCACATCAACTTGTTGCCGTTTTAACACAACCCGATCGCCCTGCCGGTCGCGGTCGTAAACTTATGGCAAGTCCGGTAAAACAACTTGCTGCTTCTCAAGACTTAGCCATTTATCAACCACAACGCCTTGATGACACGATACAATCGCTACTAAAAAGCTTAGATGCCGATGTGATGGTTGTTGTCGCCTACGGTTTAATTATTCCGGCTGCGGTATTATCTATCCCTCGATATGGCTGCATCAATGTACATGCGTCATTATTACCTCGATGGCGTGGCGCGGCACCAATACAACGAGCTATTCAAGCCGGCGACCAAGAAACCGGTATTACTACCATGCAAATGGATGCAGGTTTGGATACCGGTGATATGCTTTTACAACAAAGCTGCGCGATCACAGCTGAGGATACCAGTCAGACATTACATGATAAACTGGCAGAGTTAGGCATTAATGTTCTTTTACAAACTTTAGCTAATTATTCAAGCATACAAGCTATAAAACAAGATAATAAGCAAAGCTGTTACGCGCATAAAATTACTAAAACGGAAGCTATCATTGATTGGCAACAAGCTGTTGAAATGATTGATCGTCAAATTCGCGCCTTCAATCCCTGGCCGGTAGCGACTTCTCAGCTTAATCAAACCACAATACGTATATGGTCAGCGGAAATTATTTCTATCCATAAAGATAATCATGACCTGGCTGCCGGTACAATTATCAATTGCGATGAAAAAGGGATTGATGTCATCACCGGAGCGGGGTTATTACGACTAAAAACATTGCAGTTTCCTGGCGGCAAGGCTTTGCCTGTGAAAGATTTACTCAATGCACGCCAAGGGTTTTTTAGCAACGGAAAAAAATTTACTTGAGTCAACATTTTTTCGATTTACATTTAGTTACACCAATTCTGCCAAATGATGTATTTTTGACTATACTCCATAATTATACGAGTTGATAGAGGTGTGAACATGAAGAAAGAAATAGCTAGATTTGACATCCATAACAGATCAACCATTCTAACTACAGGAAAAAATATAAATGTATTCCAGATCAAAAATATAGCTAAATACTTGTCTTTGTTGATAATTGGAACCCTGATGATAGGGTCATATGCAAACGCTACGTCTGTAAGCTGGACACAAGGCTTGCAAACTATTACTGCTGATAATGAAGACGGTTCAACTATAGCTAGGGATTATTATTCAACAATAAAAGGCGGCTCAGATAACTGGTATTGCCCCAAATATCGTCCCTCGCCAGTAACACTGATGGTGGATACCGATGGCATTACTCGGTCAGTGCCTGGATTAGATTTAACAGAACTGGTGTTTGATCATGAGAACTATCTGGCAACATCATTGTATAACGATTGTGGTTCAGATCGACAAAGCACTACCAACCTGAACAGTATCGAAGCATACAAAAATTCTTCCAGCTATTTTAACAACTTAGACATTACCGCAGCTGGTTGTACCCTTGATGATGACAACTCTGAAAATTGCTCGGTTTATCACGGCTATGTTTTTGCCGATAATTATTTTGAGTTGTATGTCAATGGCGTTTATATTGCTAATGATGATGGCACTTTCTATCCATTTGACAGTTCAGTTGTGAGATTTAGCGTACCAAATGTGGGAGAAAATGGTGAGCCACGTATTGCAATCAAGGCGATTGATCTTCAAGGTTTCGGTGTCGATACCGACGGTAAGGTTGTTAATGAGTGGGGTGGAACTATTGCAACAGCTTATACTGGTCTCGGTGTTGAAGCGAACGCTCAAGGTAGCAATGTACAACTGCATGTTGGCGACGGTGGTTTAATTGCCAGATTTGTTCTCGAGCCAACTATTGGTGATGATAATGATAGCCAAGAGAATGAAACGGATATTGTGACCAATAGTGATTGGTATGCACAAGTTTACGCCATCTCGCCGATAGGCGATAAAGAAAACCTTGATCCAGATACAAGAGTCGTCAGTGGTGATGGTGAAGCGGCGAATCTTGATTGCGTTAAGGCTAGCGGCAACATAAGTACCGTTGTTGATAATTTAGCTAGCTGCTATGCCGCACACTTTACAATACCATCTAACTGGTTTGCAAAAAGCTTTAGCCCGCAAGACAACGGCTGGCCTAACGCTACGGAATATACTGCAAGCGAATTAGGTGAAGATAAAAATGCTTTTTGTAATTTCACGAATACCACAACGCGTTCAGATACTACTTGTAGTAGCAATAGTAACCAATATGATTTATGGGGCGCTGCTCAATTTATCTGGGGCAAAAATGCATCGCGAGACAATGTGATGTTATTTATTTACGATCCAAGTTGATCGCATCTCCAGCTATTTTGTTTTAAGTGTGCGACTGCATGACTCAAAGCAAGCAACCCATTGATGAAGTCATTGTAAACACCTCATATATATACACAAAAATAAAGACTATAATGCCTTTTGCCTCTCATTTATATTTGATAAGGATTACCTCTTTTTTCACCAAAATTGTTTTCAAATTCCTTGTGCTCAGGAAAGAAACATTGCCAGCTTAGATTGTTTAAATTTATCAACAAATAGTTGTCTTATTGCCGGTTTATCGTGCCAATTGTATAAAAATCGATTCAAATCCTTAGTAAATTTTTTTTTGAACAAAGCGCTGTTGGGCGAATAAAGACGCATAGCGTCTAAATCCAAGACGGAAATCTGTTTATGATCAAGTTTAAAATTAGCGGCTTTCATATCGCCATGAACAATGCCAATACGCGCAAAACACTCCAATAACTTCAAAAACTTACTAACACCATCAAATTGTTTGATGTGATCAATATCACAATCACGCAGCAATACACCCTCAACATATTCAGCGACAAAATATGACTTAATATGACACCACCCGATACGCCGTTCCAGTATGGCAATCGGTTTTGCCGTCGCGATACCTAATAATTCAAGTATATGCGCGTTAATCCACGATCGTTTAGCTCGACTCTTGCGAAAATAGCGTTTTAATAAACGCCACCAATTTTTAATATTGTAACGCTTAATCACTAAAGAGAATTGCCGCGAGTGAAATACCGTGCAAGTATTGCCGGCTTTAATGATTGTCAAATTGTGCTTTTTCAGCACGCGCTCAGGTTGACTGGCAAATTTTTTCAAAAACTCACTGTACTGACCACGCTTACAGGCGAACAGTCGGAAGAAATTTTTTTCAAAATAAATACCTGTGCTATTGCGCAATAATTTTCGACGTAACTTAGCAATTCGATAATGGATATATCGATGAAAATAATGATAAAATTTACGCTTTTTATCAATAGTCAGTGGCCAAGCACGTTGCTGACAGTAAGCGGCAAAATCATCATCAATAACATCATAATGATAAGCGAATAATTGGCCATAAAGCGTCGCCATGTTTTTCAAACACATCACTTCTGATAACGCGCTTTTACTGATGACACTACCACTATCAAGTAAATAAAAAGACTGTGTGGTTAAGAAAAAATTATCGGCATGAATATCGGCAAACAACATATTATGCTGATGCATTCGCGCGATATTATCGCGCATCTTAGCAAGCAATTCACGCACAGCATTTTTATCGTTACCACACCAAATAGCGGCTATGTCCGTTGACGCGATCAATTTTTCAAATAAAATAATATAAACATGGTGTATTTTATCTTTTCCATAAGCTTCAATCTTGGCGGCGGGAATCATTGCCGTTACTAATTTCTGATTGCCCTTCAACTCTCGCAAAAAATTTTTCCGCGCGTGACGACCAAAAAAAAGCTTAGCGATAAGCGTTTGATTCGTTTTCCAGCCTGCCTCAGCGACTATTCTTCGACTGGGAACAAGACGCAGCAATTTATCAATACTAACAGCACAACCATCAAGGTCTAATGTGAAAGGCTGCCAATTATCATGATTTATCTGTTTGATATCAAACATCAAGACACTGATCCCTCAAGATAACCGCTTGTTCTGGAATACGATGATGTAGCTTTTGATATAGCTTTATCGCGCGATTCTGTACAGCTAATAAAAATGATTTATGTCGCGACAAAATAGCACGTAATGGCAAATCAAAATAAGCCCGCAAAAAACGGAAAACATCTTTACGACTCAAATTCGCGTCCAGCGCTGAAAAATATAAGGCGCCAATATCTTTAATTAGCCAACGCCGCGGTACCGTTTTTCTGATTTGCGCCCGATGCAAATCCATAATATAAAGCTCAAAGGTTTCCGGGTTCAACCATAGATGGCAAAGATAGCAATCACGATGATTAACACCATGGTGATGCAACCGTCGAGTCACCTGAGCAATTTCACGCGGCAACCTTATTCTTAACTCTAAAGCAAGTGATGCCATATCCTGACACAAATCTTCAAGGCTAACACAATGTTGCAATTCTTTAGAAACAATAAAAGACTGCCGGTGTGCCGGATTAAAATAGCGTTCACCGTAAGCGACAAGTTCAATGGTAAGAATATCAATTTTATTCAAAAACTGAATCGCCTGCCATTCGGTTTTAGCGCTCACGATAGGCAAGCGCAACTTAACTATATTTTTAAAAAATTCTTTCCAACCTATCCCAAAGTGTTGTTTAATAAAATAAGCTTTACCATGCCGCTCAAAACGTAGTGTACAACGGTTATTAATATCACGAAATATCTTGCCTTTAAGCTGCATGCAATAATCAAACAATGGTTCATCACCAGCAATACGCGGCGTGGATAGTTCGCGGAAATCGATATTAGCAACAGTTTTATCCACAGTCATTTTGTCCCTGTAAGTGTATTCACCAAAATTTCAATATCAGCATCACTTTTAGGTAATTGAACGCCATTGACGATAGCTTTTAATTGTTGCAGTGTACGATCAAAATCATCATTGACCAAGATATAATCAAATTCATAGCAGTGTGAAACCTCAGTGGCAACACCTTCCATTCTGGTATTTATCGACGCCTCATCATCCTGCTGACGCTTGTACAAGCGTTCTCGCAACATCGCTTTTGAAGGTGGCAATAAAAATATCATCACCGCATCGGGAAATCGTTGGCGTATCTGTTGCGCGCCCTGCCAATCAATTTCCAGGATCACATGATGCCCCGTATTTAATTTATCCGTCACCCAAGCAAATGATGTGCCGTAATAATTACCATATACCCGCGCGTATTCCAAAAAATCATTGTCAGCGATCATCTGTTGAAATTTTTTTTGGTCAACAAAGAAATAATCACTGCCGTCGATTTCACCCTGTCGTTTCAGTCTTGTCGTATAAGAAATTGACAAATACAAATCATCACATTCAGCTAGCAAGGCATTGACCAGACTGGTTTTCCCCACACCGGAAGGCGCGGCAACCACATATAATTTTTTTGATTGTTCAGGCATGTTCTTCTTTAAAATACTGCGCGACGCCCTCAGCAACAGTCAGAAATTTTTTACTGTAGCCCGCCGCTCGTAAGCGCTCAATATTCGCTTGGGTAAAACTTTGATAACAACCACGCAAATGCTCAGGAAAAGGAATATACTTTACGCTGCCATGACCATAACAATTGATCACGGCATGAGCGACATCATTAAAAGTTTGCGCGCGACCTGTGCCGACATTAAAAATACCGCTTTTCTCCTGATGCTGGTAAAACCATACATTGACATCAACCACATCACCGACATAGACAAAATCACGCTGTTGTTCGCCATCAGCGTAACCGTCACTGCCAGCAAATAATTTAACATAGCCCAACTCTCGCAGCTGCTGTTGATGATGAAAAGCGACACTTGCCATGCTTCCTTTATGCCATTCGCGTGGACCATAGACATTAAAATAACGCAAACCGACTATTTGACTTTCCGCTCGTGGTAATAAACGTCGCACATACTGATCAAACAGTAATTTTGAATAGGCGTAAATATTCAATGGCTTTTCATAAACTGGATTCTCTTCAAAAACAGTATTATCGCCATATACAGCGGCACTTGAAGCGTATACAAAAGGAATACGCTGCGCCAAGCAATAATGCAGCAAGGTTTTAGAGTAGGTATAATTTTGCGCCATCATCAATTGGCCGTCCCATTCCGTGGTATTAGAACAGGCGCCCTGATGAAACACTGCTTTTATATTACTGCTGAATATGGCTTTATTAGCCGCGATCATGTTAATGAAATCATCTTTATCAATGTAATCGGCAATTTCACAGTCAGCAATATTTTTGAATTTTTTTCCATCCTGTAAATTATCAACGGCAATAATGTCTTTCTCACCCAGTGTGTTAAGTAATTTAATCAGATTACTGCCAATAAAACCGGCAGCACCGGTAACCACAATCATGTTACTTTCTCTCTACTTTCATTTTCTTAATCAGATCACTGGTAGAACAACCGGCAACAAAATCCAGTAATTCAACGCGACCACCATTTTTCAAAACTGCGTCACCACCGGCAATCACTTGTCCCTTATAATCACCACCTTTGACCAACACATCAGGCAATACCGTACTGATTAGTCGCTCTGGTGTTAATTCGGAAAAAGACACTACCCAATCCACCGCGGATAGCCCCGACAGTACGGCCATCCGTTTTTCTAAGGTATTGAGAGGGCGCCCGTCGCCTTTAAGTTGGCGCACCGAATCATCGGCGTTGACGGCAACAATTAAACGATCGCCGTATTTTTTAGCTTGTTCAAGATAATGGACATGTCCGGCATGAAGCAAATCAAAACAGCCATTGGTCATCACAATTTTTTTACCCTTGGCGCGCGCTTCTCGCACCGCGATCAATAACTGCTCTTCAGTCATTTCACCATGTGAATCGCTATCTTTGCTTTTTAACGCGTTTTTTAACTCAGGCACACTAACTGTCGCTGCGCCTAAACGATTAACGGCAATACTAGCGGCAATATTAGCTAATCGGGTCGCCTCGTGTAACGGCAGGCCACCGGCGACAGCGGCGGTTAAAACCGCGATCACCGTATCCCCGGCACCGGTGACATCAAACACTTCTTTGGCGCGTGCCGGCAAATGAAACTCCGGCTCATTCTGACGCAATAAGGTGATGCCATGCTCACCGCGAGTCAATAACAAGGCGTCTATTTCGTATGTTTCCAGCAAACGATACGCTTTATTAATCAACATTTTTTCGTCGTCACAGCGACCGACAATGGTATAAAATTCCTGTAAATTTGGCTTGAAAACGGTCGCGCCGCAGTACAAATTCATGTCTGTCTGTTTGGGATCAACAAAAACCGGTATAGATTTTTTTCTAGCCAGATCAATCATTGCCGCGATATCTACCAATGTCCCTTTATCATAGTCAGAGAAAATAACAGCATCAATGTCATCAGATAATGTCGTTTTGAAATACTCAAGCAGTAAATTTGAAGCGCATTGATGATAAGATTCCTCAAAATCCATACGCAACAATTGTTGATGATGGCTTAATACACGTAATTTGGTAATGGTTGGCATGTTATCAAGCGCAACCAAATGATGCGCCACACCAGCCGCTTCAAGTTTTTGCTTGAGAACGACAGCCACTGCATCATCGCCGACAACACCCATAATCACAGCGTGGGCGCCTAAAGCGCAAATATTTAAAGCAACATTCGCCGCGCCACCGGGGCGATCTTCACACTGTCCGATTTTAACAACCGGCACCGGCGCCTCTGGCGAAATTCTCGACGCGTCCCCATGCCAATAGCGATCCAACATGACATCACCAACGACGAGAATACGCAGTTGACTGAAATCGGGTATATTGGTCTTCATCAGGGATCTCTCTTGTTATACTAAACGCTAATTGTAACAATTTTATCATAGAATACCAACATGGGACTGTTGAAATCTGGCAAACTCACCATTAGCACGACCCTTCGACCCTTCGACAGGCTCAGGGCAAGCAGGCTCAGGGACCACCCTTCGACCCTTCGACAAGCTCAGGGACCACAAGCTCAGGGACCGCAGGCTCAGGGAGCTCTTTCGATTTGAAACATCGAAAAAAATCAGATTTTAGAAAACTTGATGAAACTATTGCTAGCCATACATTCGTTATATACAATTAACAAATATACCCATTGTACTTAACACCAACAGATGAGGAAAAAACCATGTCATTCAAACTGCCTGATTTACCTTACGCGAAAAATGCCTTAGAACCCCATATCTCCGCGGAAACATTAGATTTTCATTATGGCAAACATCACAAAGCCTATGTCGACAATCTAAACAAACTGGTTCCCGGTTCAGCTTTTGAGAAAAAATCTTTAGAAGAAATTATCACTGATAACGCGTCTAAAGGCGCGATATTCAATAACGCCGCACAAATCTGGAATCATAGCTTTTACTGGCAATGTCTCAGTCCCAATGGCGGTGGTGAACCTCAGGGCGCCTTAGCTGAAAATATTCATAAGCATTTTAATTCTTTCGCGGAATTCAAACAGAAATTCAGCGCCACTGCCGCCGGCACATTTGGTTCGGGCTGGGCATGGTTAGTTAAAACAGAAAACGGTAGCTTAGAAATTGTCAGCACCGGCAACGCCGGCAATCCGATGACCGACGCCAAAAAACCATTGCTTACCTGTGATGTTTGGGAACACGCCTATTACATAGACTACCGCAACGCCCGTCCTAAATATATTGAAGCGTTCTGGAATTTAGTGAACTGGGCATTTGTCGCGCGACAATTTGATCAGTAATACACTGTTCTTCACATCTTCTTTTTTTGTTATTCCCGCGAAAGCGGGGATCCCGCATAAAAATGTTGATGTCTGTAACCTGTTCTTTGGATTTCAAAAAACGATCCCTGAACTTGCGGTCCCTGAGCCTGCTTGCCCTGAGCCTGTCGAAGGGTCGAAGGGTCTCGAAGAAGCGCGGGAATAACAAGGAAATTTTAGATGGACAAAAAAAATACAAACATTGCGACATTGGATTAAAGCGCTTTGTTTAGGCATTGTGCCGTATAACTGTCAATCACCTGGTTCTATCAACACGCAAACCATCCAGCAATTTCTTACTTGAGCAATGTGGTATCCCCTGAGGATAAACTTAACACTTTGTTTTGTTTTGTTTTGAGCAGCAATTGTCCTTGCTCATTAATCCCAATACAAGTGCCTGCTATTTTCTTATTACCGGACAGCACTGAAATAGCACGTTTAGCCAAGCAATCTCTTTTTTGCCAGGCACTGGTGAAATATGCCAAACCTTTTGAGGAAAACCGTTCTAAATAATCAATGAGCGTATCAATTATCGCCGCGGACAAATGATTTCTATCAATATAATTACCAGTAATTTTTGCCAGAGAAGACCAAGCTTGACCAATATTTTGTGCCAGCACCTTATTCATGTTCACATTAATACCCGCGCCAATAATCACCTGACAAAAACCATTAGACTCCGCCTGTATTTCGATGAGAACACCCGCCAGTTTATGATAATCTATTAAAACATCATTAGGCCATTTTACCTTTAGCGTTTGCGCTTTCAAATTAATGGCAGACTCAATCGCATCACAAATGGCTAAACTCACTACCAAACTTAATCCCGATAATTCACCGATATCTTTTTCAAAAGGACAGCACATTGAAAGATAGATGTTTTCGGCAAATGGTGAATGCCATTGCCGATGCAATCGACCTTTTCCCTGTGTTTGTGTCTCGGCAATACAAGTGATAATGCTTTGGTTCTGAGCGGCAAATGGCTTAAGATAATCATTCGTTGAATCTATTTTTTCAACAATATCCAAGCGCGATAAACGATGGCGCAATTTGGCTTTTATCTTGTCAGGCGTTAATAAAATACATGGCGATTCAAGCCGATACCCTTTCCCTTTAACAGAAGTCAATGGCACGGCGTACTGTTCAAGTTTTTTTATCAGTTTCCAAACCGCGGCTCGGGTAATATTCAAGCGTTTACCAATTGAAGTACCATCATGGTACTGACCATCACTGAGTATCTCAGTAATCGCGACTAAATTTTGATTTAATGGCTTCATCACTAAATAAGTTTAACCCAAAACTGTAGTTATTAGCAAAACCAGAGTGTAACCCTTCGACACTTTTACCCCCTCGAGCCTTCGACCCTTCGACCCTTCGACCCTTCGACAGGCTCAGGGCAAGCAGGCTCAGGGACCACTGCGGTTTTTAGATTTAAATTAACTTTAATTGACTTTATAAGGCTTTATTAACGCTTCAATTTTTGCTTTGACAGCCTTAAAAACTTGCGCGTCATCACAAGTAATTTTGAGGTCGATATAGGGTTTGTGAGCACGGTAGCCGAGAATGAAATCATATTGCTCGAGTAGCGGATCAAGCTGCGCGGCAATATTGCCCTCGCCAATACCTGTGAGTTGCCACTTCTCCCGATAAAGATCACAACAAAACCCTTCCTCAATCAGGCGCGGCAAGACTTCAGACTCAAAAATAGGCATACATTCAGCTGGCGGACCAGGCAACATAAAAATCAATTTATCCTGATATCGCAATTCACAAGCAGAAGCCGTGCCTTGAAAATTGGGAATAACACGCGCCGATTCAGGGAAAAGGGCTTGCTGTTTATTGGTGCCAATCGGACTGACTCGGACTTTATGTAAACGCTCGGTAATACGTTGCCAGCTTTCTTCGTCAAAACGGAGTGTCTGTCCGGTAATATTGGCTAAGGCAAAACGCGTGCGATCATCTGAAGTGGGACCCAAGCCACCGGTTGTAATTAAGGCCTGATGATGCCGCAGTAAAAAGCGCATGGACAACTCAAGCGCCTCTTGATCATCCGAACAGTTTAAGCGCATGCCATTAGCAATCGCATGATCGAAAAGATAACGGGCAATTTGGTGGCCATTATTATCAATAATCTCGCCATTGACCAATTCATCACCGGTTAACAGAATAGCAACACTTTTATTAATGGTTTTATTTTTCATACGACTGAAATCAACTCACAGCAGATACCGCTCTCTTAGCATTTGGCACCGCGAAAAATAATATCAATAACCCGACGACTAATAATATGACGATACTCGACATACCGGCCCGTTGTGAATGAAACATGCCTGTCAATATCGCGAAAATAAATGGCCCGGAAAAACTCGATATCTTGCCAGAAAAATTGTACAGACCAAACATCTGGTTATATAAATTCGGTGGTGAAATATGCGCCATATAACTGCGACTAGCCGCCTGAGTTGGCCCAACAAAAATGCCCAAAACACATGAAAAAATCCAAAACCATAAGACATCATAAGTAAATAGAATCGCCATACCACAAACAATAAGCCCAATAAGCGACACAATTATCGTAAATTTAGAACTGATATAATCGTCAACCCAGGCGAATAGCATCGCGCCTATGCCAGCAGTCACATTCAAGGTGATCGCGAATAATAAAATCCGCTCGAAAGACATATTAAATGTCCCACCAGCAAATGTGCCGCCCACTGAAAAAAGCGTGTTCAAGCCATCGGTGTAGATGAGATGCGCTAATAAAAATAATAAAATCCCTTGATAATGTCGCGCGTGTTGAAATGTTGTCCATAATTCGCCGAGACCATTACGGCATGCTTTCAGTATCGGCATACTTGCTTGCAGCTGACGATCCGGGGTAAAGATCATTAAAGGTAAGGAAAATATCAAAAACCACGCGGCAACCAGTAATGCCACACTACGCACATTAGCCGAATTTTCATGCGGCAACATTTTGATGCAGACAAACAAGGCGATCACCAGACAAAAGATGCCACCAATATAACCCAGTCCCCAACCCCAACCGGAAACTCTTCCCATCCAAGCGGAAGGTGTAATGGCGGCCATAATAGCGTTATAAAATAATTGCGCTAATTCAAAGCAAATCTGAGCGATGACGACAAAAGTTAATCCCCACAGTATCCAATGGGTATGCGGATAAGTAAACCACAGCAGCGCGGTTGAGATAGTCGCGACCGCGCAAAAACCACTTAACCAAATTTTACGACTGCCGGTATAATCAGCAATCGCGCCAATAACTGGTGACAATAACGCGGTTAATACACCGCCAATGCCGATAGCCCACCCCCAGTACATTGTACCAGTCGTTACCGAAGGCGCTACCGCGCGAACAAAATAATTACTGAAAACAAAGGTAATAATAACACTAAAAAAAGGGGAATGCGCCCAATCAAAAACACACCAGCAGAAAATCTGGAAAGGTGTCGCTTTAAATTTTTGGTTCTGTTCCGGCGGTGTCATGTTAAATGCCTCTTATCGTCATTATTATTTAGTCATTTGATCCCGGCAATTTGCTTTAATTTGACAGTTACCTGACTAGAATATATAGTTCTAGTAGTGGTGTCAATTTTGTGCTAGCATTATTGTAACCTTATTATATTGCGTTTTCTCAGGCCATTATAGAAAAATTCTTACAGGAATTAGGATACTAGGCGTTTAACTATGCAAAAACAAAAATATACCATCTTTGTCTTGTTCATGGCGATCATGATTGACGCGCTCGGTTGGGGTGTCGCTTTCCCGGTATTAGACCCGGTCATATTAAAAAATTCTGCTCACATGCTTAGCGTCACCACCAGCTTAGCGTCAAGAAATCTTTTGTATGAACTCGCCTTGAGTATTTATTGTATTTTCATGTTTTTAATGTCTCCCGTTCTAGGCAGTCTCTCTGATAAATATGGCAGAAAAATTATTTTAATTGTGTCAATGCTCGGCAACGCGCTTGGTTTCTTTATAAGCGCGTTAGCTATTCCGATGCACAGTTATACGGTCTTACTGATCGGACGCAGTGTCGCGGGCGCGACGGCTGGCAGTATCCCCATCGCGCAAGCTGGCATTATCGATATTAGCACTGAGGAACAAAAAGCTTCCCGCTTAGGCTTGGTTGTTTTAGGCAATGTCCTCGGATTTATTTTAGGTCCTGTCATCGGTGGATTTTTCATGGATAAAGCCATCTTTGGCAATATTATTGGCTTCCAAACACCATTTTATGTCAGTGCCATCATGGGCCTTATTGGATTTTTCTTGCTGCTTTTTTTCAAAGAAACATTTGTTGGCGACAAAACTGTAAAGATTAATATTTTCACCAGCTTTAATAATATTTACCACGCTTTTACCAATAAACAAACCGTACACTATTGTGGCGTGTTATTATGTTTTCTCTTTGGCTGGGGAATCTTTTTCTCTACCATGCCAGTGTTACTTACTGAGCGCCTGGGTTGGACGGGTTCTAATGTTGGCTACTTTATTGCTTATATAGGCGCACTCTACGCGATTGTTATTTTATTTGTTATGCCTAAAGCCACCGCGAAAATCCCACTAACAAAAATTATTTTTACAGGATTGGTTGTGCTATTTATCTGCAATATATTATTTCCAACAGTCCATAATTCGACCACGCCCTGGATCTATATTATACTAACCATCGCCGTGCCCTTTACTTATGTTTCTACCGTGACATTACTGTCAGGGCAAGTCAGTGCGCAACAGCAAGGACAAATTATGGGGGTTACTGGATCAATTTTCGCGTTAACTTGGGGTGTGGGTCCAATTTTAGGTGGCTACGCCTTAAAAGCTGGATTCACCGCGCCGTATATATTAGTTGGAATATTTTTCTTACTCGCGATAATAATCTTTAGCTGCCATAAAACTAAAGCGCCACAAAATTGATGGATCAACCGCGTTCCAATCAAATCGCGCAACAGCTGATATAAAAACTGACATCATCAGACGATTGACTACCAGGTTGTGATAAATCCGCCAACAAGAATCTGGCGCTCATACGATGTTTACCGGCGCTCACCTCCGGATAAAGCTTATAACGACGTGGTATGGCAATACGCAATAATTGTAAATTCCAGCTTGAACTGAAGTTTTGATGATAAAAACCGTTCTTTGCCTGCACCTTAACAAACTCACCACTATCACGATTAACTTGTAATAACAAATCAATTGTCTCGCGCAATTTAAGCAGTTGGTCGAGACAGCGACAAATATAGGCTTCTTTGAACTCCGATGATTGCGCTCGCCAATAGCTATAAATGGGCGTGTCTATGGCGTAATCGCTTAAATTACTCAGGCGACGATAAATACGATCCATAAACGGATCATTTTTTAATGTTTGCGCCATTTTTCCTGGCGCCTTGAGATAAAATTCACTTAATAGGCGAAACTGTTGTAAGATTGTATTGAGTTTTATCTTGTCAATATTTGGTTTAGTGGCCAACTGGGCAAAATAGCTGCTGTAGTCATTCAATTTTTTGGTAATTTTTGATTTGAGATCGGGGCGATCAGCGATATGCAATATAGCGATTAAGTAGCTGATGGCAACTTCCCACCGCTGCGTTAAATCAGTGGATTGCAGCAAATGATCCATCTGTTGAAAAAGATATTCCAAACGCAAACATACCCGAATTAATTCATCCAGCGGCTGCTCATAAATAATCACAGCGTTTTCGTCTATAACAGCAGTATCAATGTTTTCGTTCATAGCAAATAAAAATAATATAATATAATGCCTTCCAAACAAAATAAACGCTAAGTAATGGCTTAACACACTTTCGCTTGAATCAGTTTTTATAGAGTATAAAGAACTTACCTCACTGTTGCAAACCAGCAGTGAATCTAGGATATGATTAAAAGTCCAGTTTTAAGGTTTAAAGTAAGAAATCTCTCCCGCTTGCGGGAGAGTCAGAAGGCAATAGGAAATCCAAAAAGTGGTCCCTGAATCTGAAGTTCATTAACCCGCGGTCCCTGAACCTGCTTGCCCTGAGCCTGTCGAAGGGTCGAAGGGTCAAAGGGTGGTGACAAAATTGGCGGATAAATTCACATTTTGACGCGCGTTGGGCATATAAAAACTATAGACTTCAAGCAAAAATTACACTAAACTTGTTGAGCATTGGAGAGATGGCTGAGTGGTTGAAAGCGGCGGTCTTGAAAACCGTTGAGCCTTCGCGGGCTCCGGGGGTTCGAATCCCTCTCTCTCCGCCAGTTTGTTATCCACCGCGATTTTCCAGCCGCTGTTGCAAATCAGACGCGGCTAAAAACATAAACGCTTTACCCTTTTTTTCTTGGACAAATAATTTGAGTTTAGCCAATTTTAATAAATCGTTTCTGGCTGTGTCATAGGTCACATCATGTGATACACGATGCGCGGTAATTGAGTAGTGATCATTTGGATGCGTTAACGCGTGTTTGATTAAAGCGATCTGTCTATAGTTTAATTGGTGTCGCAAATTTTCTACTGAATAGACCAAACGCTCTGTTTCTTTTATTTCCCATGTTTGCTTTCGCAGATAGTCATTCAAACGCTGCAAGGCTTTTACAATTGTTTCAAGCTGATGAATGATGAAATATGTCATATCATTATCATCGGTTTCAGTATAAAGAAACGCTTTAGCGTATTGCGCCGGCGCGTTCTTTATGATTCTAGAAATAGAGATAAATTCCACTAAGTGGTAATCGTTTTTAAGCAAATACCAGTAAAATAATGCTCTTGCTGTGCGACCATTGCCATCGATAAAAGGATGATCATAGGCTAACATAAAATGCAGAATAATTGCCTTGCTTACTGGATGGATAAAGTATTCATCTTCAGAAGTGTTGGCGAAGTTACAGATTTTTCGTAATCGCAGTTTTAATTCACTGGCATTAGGCGGTGTATGCAAAATCGTGTGATCCCGATCATCCCAGACATGTATGTTATCGTTATCCGTTCTTAAAACGCCACATTGTGTTCGCGCTAATGTTTTTTCGGTTAATATTCGATGTAATTCAAAAATAATTTCCGCGCTCAGATTTTCATGTTTTATTTCTTGAACAAACTGCATCGCTCTATAGTTATTCACAATCATTTGTTCACTGGGATTACTTGGCTTGCGCTGAGCACGCAGCATCGCTTTAGCTACTTTTCGTGTAGTCACAGCGCCTTCAAGCTGGCTGGAATTAATCGCTTCTTCAATAATTGAGCTGATCAAGTAAGTCTGTCGCCAACCCGTATTCAACACCGAAGCGGTATCTCGCGCGGCTCTTCCAAGATAACGATCAATGGTATACAATTTATGGACTACACTATCAGGCGTGGTAAATTGAAAAGACTGATGACGCTTATCCGTGAAAGGTAAAGGCTTATAAGCATTTGAACGCGCGAGCTTAATAGCTAACCATAGCTCCTCTGTTGACCACGCTTTTGGCGGTTCTAGATGTCTTAGTTTATCCCAGTGTAAATATTCTTTTCGCTGTCCAATTGACGTATATAAGCTTATTTTTTTTAGAATATCTGTTTGCTGTTGAGAATAGGATAATTTCTGTGTCAATTCAGCAACTGTCGGTGGTCGTAAAGGAATTTTCATGTCATTTAGCTCATTAACTACCAATTTAGCAAAAATTAGTAGATTATTGCCAGTTTAGTATGAATAGTCAGATTTATCTACCAATTTTGTAGAAATTGGTAGATAAATAATAATCCTAAAAACCACAATGGTCCCTGAGCCTGTCGAAGGGTGGTCCCTGAGCCTGCTTGCCCTGAGCCTGTCGAAGGGTCGAGGGGTCAAAGGGCGAATTACCACATAAAAAAAGTAATTAAAGAAACAATTATCTCGAGGAAAGATTATTTTTTACGCCTTGACAAGCCCCTGGTCATTAAAGGGGCTGCGAGACACAGGGGGAGGGTTATAGATGGAGGGAGTTGACCCTATGCCTCACAGCGAAGACAAGACTAATGATACAATATGAAACAAAAAAGTCAAGTACTTTTTGTAGAAAAATACAAAATATATTAATAACCAAATAGTTATATTAAGACTATAAGATGGTTTTCCCGCCCATATAGGCTTGCAATGCTTCGGGAATATGAATATCGCCCCGCTCATCCTGATAATTCTCCAAAACAGCGACCAAGGTTCGGCCGACAGCCAGTCCGGAGCCATTCAGTGTGTGCACAAGCACTGGCTTTTGTCCTTGTTGACGGTAACGCGCTTTCATACGCCGTGCCTGAAAATCCTCACAATTACTACAAGAGGAAATTTCACGATAACAATTCTGACTGGGCAGCCACACTTCCAGATCATAGGTTTTAGCGGCTGAAAAACCGGTATCACCGGAACAAAGGCTGACCACACGATACGGCAGTTCAAGTTTTTGCAACACCGTCTCAGCATGGCGAATAAGTGCTTCTAAAGCCTGGTATGACGCTTCCGGCTTGACAATTTGCACCATCTCAACTTTTTCAAACTGATGTTGTCTGATCATGCCACGGGTGTCACGACCATAAGAACCGGCTTCACTGCGAAAACAGGCGGAATGACAGACATATTTTATCGGCAAACTATCAACATCAATAATGTCATCGCGGACGGTATTGGCCAATTGTATTTCAGACGTTGAAATCAGCGCGTAATCGTGTTTATTTTCAAGGTGAAATAAATCCTCAGAAAATTTAGGTAACTGACCGGTGCCGTATAACGATGTTTTGTTGGTAATGGAAGGCACATAAATTTCCTGATAACCATGCGCTTGGGTGTGTAAATCAAGCATAAACTGAATCAAGGCCCGTTGTAGTCGCGCCAATGGTCCATATAAGACAACAAAACGTGAACCCGCCAGTTTAGTGGCGGTTTTAAAATCCATCCATTGCTTTGCTTCACCTAAATCGACATGGTCTTTTATCGGGAAAGTAAATTTTTTTGGCTCTCCCCAATGACGTAGTTCAACATTATCATTTTCATCTTTACCGTCTGGCACACTCTCATGTAACAAATTGGGTAATTGTAATAAATATTGCTTAAGTTCTTCATCGGCTTGGTTAAATTTTTGCTGCGCCTGATGCAATTCATCGCCCAACTTATCAACCGATTGAATTAACTCAGCCACATTTTCACCTCGAGCTTTGGCTTGCCCAATCATTTTGGCTTGACGATTGCGCTTCGCTTGCAAGGTTTCAACAGCAAGCTGATATTTTTTATGGTTTCCCTCTAGGGTTTGAAATTTTTCAATATCAAAATCAAAGCCTCTTTTTTTAAGCTTATGACGTATTGTCTCAGGATCGTGTTTTAATTGTTTAATATCTAGCATGGTTTTTAGGTTTAATGTTATGAATTTACGGTAGCAAAACTCCAACGGTAGCCATTGATTCCGATAAGGGTACACATTCGTTCACCCCATGACATATGCCGCGGTGATCGATGACTACTGGCACCGGCGGCTAAGGCTTGAGCGTATAACGCATCAACATCGTCACAATACAAATAAAGCCACATCGAAGATAAGACGTGATTGCTTACCGGCGCTTGCTGTTCTCGGTCATCAAAGTCTTCTAATGTCAGAAAAATAATATGATCACGATAAGTAAGTTCGGCGCAATAACAATCACCACTTTTAGCATCGATGGATTTATCTTTAAATTCAAATCCAAAAGCCTGCTGATAAAAAGCAATGGATCGCGATATATCCGGCACAACCAGACAAGGCATTACCCAAGGATACGCTTCAGGTTTACAATACGGATGGCTAGATACAGACATGGTTAAAACGCTTAACGCTTTTTCTTGGCTGTGGGCTTGGTCATTTTTTCTGGTCGCACCCATTTATCAAATTGTTGTTCAGTTAATAAGCCAAGTTTAACACCGGCTTCTTTTAGGTTTAAATCATGATGCAAGGCATAATGCGCCATCTCCGCAGCGCGATCATAACCAATATGCGGACTTAAAGCGGTTACCAACATCAGTGAGTGATGAAGAAAATAATCAATCTTTTCTTTATTGGCAGTTAATCCGATAACACAATACTTGCTAAAGCTATGGCAGGCATCACCGAGAATGGTAATAGAGTGCATGAGATTATGCATCATTAACGGCTTAAACACATTCAATTCAAAATTACCTTGACTGCCGGCAAAACCAATGGCGGCATCATTCCCCATGACTTGAACACAAACCATGGTCATGGCTTCACATTGGGTAGGATTAATTTTGCCTGGCATAATGGAAGAACCCGGTTCATTTTCCGGCAAGTGTAATTCGCCTAAACCACAACGCGGTCCTGAAGCTAGCCAACGTAGATCATTGGCGATTTTCATCAAGGAAGCCGCCAGTGTTTTTAAAGTACCACTGGTATAGACAAAAGCGTCATGCGCGGCCAGCGCGGCAAATTTGTTTTTAGCGGTCACAAAGGGCAAACCGGTTTCCATGGCGATATATCGCGCTACTTTTTTGGCAAACTGCGGATGGCTATTAATGCCTGTTCCGACAGCCGTGCCACCCGCGGCCAGCTCATAGAGCGATGGCAAGGCGGATTTAATATGTTTAACATCTGCTTCAAGCTGCGCGACGTAAGCGGAAAATTCTTGACCCAAGGTTAACGGCACCGCGTCCTGCAAATGGGTACGCCCTATTTTCACCAGCTGCTTAAATGCTTTGACTTTATCTGCCAAGGCATGGCGCAATTCACTTATCGCCGGTAACAAATGTTCTTTTATGGCTACCGCCGCGGCAATGTGCATGGCGGTTGGGAACGTATCATTAGACGATTGCGACATATTGACATGGTCATTCGGATGTATCGGTTTCTTACTACCCATGTCACCACCGGCTAATTCAATCGCGCGATTGGCAATCACTTCATTCACATTCATATTGGTCTGTGTGCCACTGCCAGTTTGCCAAACCCGCAAAGGAAAGTGATGATCGAGTTTGCCGGCAATAATGTCATCGGCGGCACGAATAATCAGTCTGGCTTTATTTTTAGGCAGTAAACCCAACTCAGTGTTGGTTTTTGCCGCCGATTTTTTCAAAATGGCAAAGGCCGTAATCAACTGCTTGGGCATCACATCCTGGCCAATATTAAAATGTACTAAAGAACGCGCTGTCTGGGCACCGTAATAGTTATCCGCGGGCACTTGCATCCGTCCCATGCTATCATATTCGTTTCGCATCTTTGTTTTAGTTGTTTTATTTTTTTTACTACTTGTTGTCATGATTACACCCCTTTTGCTAAACTTTTACTGACAATTTCATACGTATCTTTACTGAGACGATCAACCGCTACTACTCCCTTCAACACTTGTTTCATCAGCTTTTGTCGCGCTTTATCAAACTGTCGCCAATTGGTAAGACTTGTCGCCAAACGCGAAGCAACCATCGGATTGATAGCATCCAATTTAATGATATATTGACTGATAAGCTGATAACCACGTCCGGAACTATCATGGAAATGTTTAAGATTTCTAGTGAATGAAGCAAGTACCGCGCGCGCGCGATTGGGATTTTTAATATTAAAATCCTTGTGCTTGAGCAATTGCGCTAACTGATCATAATAATCCGGCACATCAGCTAAGGCCTGAATCGCAAACCATTTATCAATCACCAATGGTTCATGCCGCCATTGTTGATAAAATTGCTCAATCACTTGTTGACGATACGGCGTGTCCTTATTCACTAATATCGCGAAAGCGGCAAGTTGATCGGTCATATTATCCGCTGTTTCAAATTGCTGCAATGCCATATCAAAACGCTGTGGATGCTGAGATTCGCTCAGATAAGCTAAACACACATTTTTCAGATGGCGGCGACCAACATCGTCTTTACTGTAATTGTAAGCGTCGCCGCTTTGATTCGCCTGATAATATTTTTCCATGCTATCTTCTAATTCAGAGGCGATTCGTTTCATGACGATTTCTCTGGCTTTACATAAATGCTCAATATCTACTTTTTTAAGATGCTGCATCACATAAGCCAGTGTCGGTAACAATAACATTTCAGCGGTAAACTGTTTGTCACTGTATTCTTCATCAAAAATAGAGCGTACCGCGTTGATCAATATCTGATAATTAGTCGGGGTCTCATCCGCTTGCAGCTGTTTCATGGTGCGAATAATTTCATTGACCGTATAGCGCTCTCCCGCCTCCCATTGACAAAAACGATCATAGTCATGGGTCATCAAAAAAGCCAGCTGATGTTCCGTGTAACGATAATGCAGTTTCACCGGCGCGGAAAACCCGCATAAAAATGACGCCAATGGTTTTTCTTTTAAATCAACAAAGGTGAACTCTGATAGTTCTTCTTCCAAAATTAACACATTATTTTTCAACCGCTGTGGCTTATCTTCCAGCTTCAATGGCATTTGCTTGCCATGTTTATCCAACAACATCATTTTTAACGGAATATAAAAGGGCTTTTTATGTTGCTGTCCCGGCGTGTTCGGACAGCTTTGTTTAATCACCACATAAAAGCTTTTATTTTTCCGATCATATTTTGACCGAATACGCAACACCGGTGTGCCCGCTTGCTCATACCAGTATCTGAATTTTGATAAATCAACATCCCCCACTTCTTCCATACACTGCACAAAATTTTCACAGGTAACCGCTTGACCATCATAACGGTCAAAATAAAGATCAGTACCACGACGATATAATTCATCACCTAAAATAGTTTTCAGCATCCGAATGACTTCTGAACCTTTTTCATAGACTGTCGCTGTATAAAAATTACTGACTTCAATATAGGCGTCTGGTCGAATGGGGTGCGCCAAGGGGCCGTGGTCTTCAGCAAACTGAAAGTTACGTAATTTATTCACCTGCTGGATACGGGTTACCGCCGCCGAGCCTATGCTTTCAGAAAAACTGTGATCACGAAACACGGTTAATCCCTCTTTCAACGTAAGTTGAAACCAATCACGCAAGGTTACCCGATTACCACTCCAATTATGAAAATATTCATGAGCGACAACTGTGTCAATATTGGCATAATCCTGATCGGTCGCGGTTTTAGGATCGGCTAAAATATACTGTGTGTTAAAAATATTTAAACCTTTATTCTCCATGGCACCGAAATTAAAATCATCAACGGCGACAATCATAAATTGGTCAAGATCATATTCACGCCCATAATGTTCTTCATCCCATTTCATCGCTTTTTTCAGTGATGTCATGGCAAAATGACATTTATCAATGTTATGTTGATGCGTGTATATCGCTAAATGCACTTTTCGACCCGACCGGGTAATAAAATGATCGTCAATATGCGATAAATCGCCAGCAACTAACGCAAATAAATAACAAGGTTTTTTAAACGGATCATGCCATTTGGCAAAATGCTTGCCATCTTGCAAATCACCGGTGTCAACTAAATTACCATTGGCAAGCAAGACCGGATAAGATTTTTTGTCGGCAATGATAGTAACGGTAAATACCGCCAACACATCAGGACGATCTGGATAATATGTTATTTTACGAAAACCTTCAGACTCACATTGGGTGCAAAACATACCCTTGCTTTTATAAAGTCCCATAAGTGAAGTATTTTCCTGAGGCTTAATCTCGGAACAGATTTCAACCGTACAACGCTTTGGCACATTAAAAAGCGTTAATCCCTCGTCGGTTTTTTTATAGTCTTTATCACTGAGCTGTGTTTTATCAAGCTTAACATGACATAAGGTTTGATCTTTGCCATACAAAAGCAAATCCGCTGTTTGCTCGGCCTTGACATTGGCTTTAACTGTCATGGTGGCAGTCACTGTGGTTTTTTCTTCACCAAGTTCAAAGCGCAAATCAACCGTCTCAACGACATGATTGGGTATTTTGTAATCGTTACGATAATTAAGTTTAATCTTTTTCATTATTGATTTTTACCTTTTCATCATGTTAATAAACTGCTCATGCGCGTCCAACTCATCACTATTGGCATACATTATCGGTGTTTCCTGATACACCATCGCTGGTTTTGAGCCCCCCGTATCGGATAATTGTTGCGCTGATGGCGTATCCGCGTCTAAAACAAAACTGGTTTGCCCACCAGTCATCAGCAAATAAACCTGTGCTAATAATTCCGCGTCCAGCAAGGCGCCATGCCACTCACGGTGTTTATTATCAACTTCGTAACGGCGACATAAGGCATCCAAACTATTGCGTTGTCCGGGATGCAAGCGTCTAGCCATTGCCAAAGTATCAACAACCTTACAATAATCCTTTATTTTATACGACCGCGCCTGCATTAAACGCAATTCATGTTGTAAAAACCCAACATCAAACGGCGCGTTATGTATAATCAATTCCGCGCCGCGGATGAACGCAATAAATTCATCAGCAATATCGGCAAATTTAGGCTTATCCGCTAAAAAATCATTGCTGATACCATGTACGTTTAACGCGCCCTCTTCGACTTCTCTTTCAGGATTGATATAGCGGTGAAAATGTTCACCGGTAATACGACGGTTATTCAATTCAATACAGCCAATTTCAATGACACGATGACCATCATCAATTTCTAAACCGGTGGTTTCCGTATCAAGCACAATTTGTCGCATCACAATACGCCCGTTTTAAGCATGTCATCAATCGCTTGGTTTGCCAGAGTATCCGCTTTTTCATTACCAGGATGACCACTATGCCCTTTTACCCAATGCCAATCAATATCATGCCGCTTTATTTCATGATCGAGCATTTCCCATAAATCTTTATTTTTAACCGGTTTTTTTGCTGACGTTTTCCAACCATTTTTTTTCCAATTTTTTAACCACTCGGTAATACCTAAGCGCAAGTATTGAGAATCGGTGGTCAAATCGATCTGAGAAGAAACTGCCAAGGCGGATAATGCCTTAATCGCGGCCATGAGCTCCATGCGATTATTGGTGGTATTGGACTCACCACCATTAAGACAGGTCTCTTGTTGTGGGTCGCAGATTATCGCCCCCCATCCGCCAGGACCAGGGTTTCCTCGACAAGCGCCATCAGTGTAGATGGCAATACGTTTGCTATTTTGATGACTATTCATGTGATTTTTTTATGGCCGGTTTGGCAAAACCATTCTCAGCCAGATGTGTTACTTTCTTCCAGCCGAGCTTTCGCGGTGTCACTATCTGTTCATTTCTACGCGCCACTATAACATAATTACGACAAGAAATCGACAATTGCCGCGGCATAAATCGCCACAGCGCGCGCTTGTTTTCAGTATGCGCATACCTTAAGGGCATATGATGTTTTTCCATCACCGCAAAACCGGCATAGCGAAGATAACGGCACATCGCGCTCAAACTGTACACTTTCGGCAATACACGCCTCATTTCAACGGATAAATTACGCCAGATACCCCAAAGATTCACTGGATCAACACCCATTATGATAAAGTAAGCCTGTGGCTTCATCATCTGATAAATCTGGCGCAGCATTTGCGGCAGATGTTGATATTGCTCCAAGGTATGTGGCACTAACACAGTATCAACACTTTCCGGCATAATCGGCAGCTGTCTTGGATCGGCGGTAAAAATTGGGTAAGCACTGCGCTCAAGTGTCGCGGTCGCGAAATCCACATCGGCAATAAAACTGTTTTTTGCCGGCAGGCTTGGTAATAAGTGTTGTTGCGCCACACTGCCGAGCAAGACAACAGTTTCACTGTAACTATGGGCAAAAAGCTGGGTTAATTGTTCTTTTTCAAGCCGCGTCAGATTTTGACCTGTCGCGCTTTGTAACCAAGCTGCCAATTGATTGTGTTTTGTGCTATTCATGCTATTATTTTTGCTGAACTTTTTACTTAACTCAACAAATTAAGATCAGTTTATGTTAAAAATAAAAGAAATTCCCGCGTTTGAGTCAAATTACATCTGGGCGATTATTAATAGTGACAGCAATGACTGTGCCGTGGTTGATCCCGGAGACGCCGCACCGGTACGCGACTTTGTCAAAACACATCATCTGAATCTTAAAACAATATTAATTACCCATCATCACGCTGACCATGTCGGTGGCGTTGCCCAATTGTGTCAAGATTATGATGACCTGACAGTGTATGGTCCCAGCAAAGAAAATATTCCCTGTTTGACGCATCCACTCCAGCAAGATGATCAGATTGAGCTACCGCTGTTAAAGCTAAGTTTAAACATTCTCGATGTTCCAGGACACACCAAAGGTCACATTGCTTATTACAATGATGATTGTTTATTTATTGGTGACACATTATTTTCCGCCGGCTGTGGTCGCATGTTTGAAGGCACCGCACAACAATTCGGCGATTCTTTAAATAAATTAAAACCACTGCGTGCCGCCACCAAAATCTATTGCGCGCATGAATACACCCTGGCCAATCTGAAATTCGCCAAAGCCGTTGAACCTGACAATAAGGCGATTGACGCGCGCATCAGCGAATGCCAGGCATTACGGGCGGCAAACCAAGCCACGATTCCCAGCACCATCGCCGCTGAAAAAATGTTTAATCCTTTTTTACGTTGTGATGTTGAAAGTGTCAGACAAGCCGCTGAACAACACGCTGGTAAAAAATTATCTAACGACATTGAAGTTTTTGCTGTGTTGCGCGACTGGAAAAATCATTTTTGACAAGCGCATGTCAAGGGCTATTATTGAAAAACTTATCCAGAACAACGCGGTTAATCAAGCGATTAACGTGTTTGGCGAATATTTAACTGAAGCGCGCCGACAACGCATTGAATCGATCTTACCCTATCGCATGAGCTCAGTCCATGTGGCGGTTGAATCGCCCTCTGACCCTCACAATGCCGCCGCCATTGTTAGAAGCTGTGAAGCATTGGGCGCGATGTCCATTCACGCTATCAGTCCCGAAGATAAAAGCTTACACGCCAAAGGCACAACACAGGGCGCTTTTTACTGGGTGAATACCTACCATCATCAAACCAGCCAGCAGTTTTTTGATTATCTGCGCGATAAGCCATCACCGCATGATTATGAGATGAACCGCGACAATATCATCATCGCCGGCGCTTGTATTGACGGCGAAATCAGTCTGGAAGCATTGCCCGTTGATCGCCCCATCTGCCTGCTATTCGGCAATGAAAAACGTGGTTTATCGGCACAGGCGCGACAGCAATGTGATGTCTGTTATCATATTCCCATGTATGGTGTCAGTGAAAGTCTTAATTTATCTGTTTCCGCGGCAATCAGCCTGTACAGTATACTTGGGCGCAAACGACAGCATCTGCAACAAAATGGGGATTGTAGTGACCGGCAAAAAGATAGATTACGCTTACAGTATTACATCCACAGTCTTGATGACCGCCTGGTTAAAAATTTACTTAAAAACATCCTTGATAACAATAAACTGGGCGAATAAATTTTTTGACTTTATTTTTTACTGCTTATATCATTGAGTTTGTAGTTTAACAATATTTATTAAATCATTAACAGCAATGAGTACTGAAAATCTAACACCGACACAACAGCAAATCAAACAAGCTTATGAAAAATGGCTATTAGCTGTCTCCACAGCCAAAGGTAATCCCGATTCAGTCGTCGCGCTCTACGATGCCGATGCCATTGTATTACCAACACTTAGCGGTAAAATCCATTACAATGACAAACATTGTGAAAATAATCTGGAAAAATATTTCCGCCGCCTCACTTCCATTGATGGCTTGACAGCCATCACCTCTGAACTACACATCAAAGTCATCGGTGATATTGCCATTGCCAATGGTCTTTACAATTTCAACTACAAAGATGAAGATGACGCCGATCAAGTGATTCCAGCACGATTTACTTTTGTCTACCAAAAAAATCAAAACGGTCAGTGGCTGATTATTAATCATCATTCATCGACATTGCCGGATTAAACTAAAAACCGCGGTTAACCCCATTAGTACACGTTTTTAAATTCCGGTTTATGCTTGTTAACAAAGGTAAAAAATGATTCCGCAATGGGAGGAAGCGATTTACCTCTGTTTTTGACCAGATACCAGGTATGTTTAGCCGGAAAAGCGTTGACATCGAGTTGATCAATCAAGCGGTGTTTAAGTTCAACTTTAATACTATGCTTTGACAGGACTGAAATCCCCATATTAGCCATAATCGCCTGCTTGATCGCCTCATTGTCACCAATTTCCATCTCGACGATCGGAGAAAATTGATATTTCTTAAATATATTTTCAGTGGCATAACGTGTGCCTGACCCCTCCTCACGAAAAATCCAGCTTTCATGCTTGAGCTTGGCTAGCGGCAGTGGCAGTTTGGCTTGTTTGAGCGGATGATTAATAGGCGCGGTCACAACCAGCTCATCATCATAAAAATCGGCGCAATCTACCGCTATGGTGGTGGGCGGATGACTCATTATCACAAAATCATCGACATTGCCTTTTAGCCTGGCAATAATGTCATGGCGATTACAAACCGTTAACTTGATATGCACATCAGGATATTTGTTTTTAAACATGCCAAGCAACCTGGGAATAAAATAGCGCGCCGTTGACACCACCGCAAGACATAAAGCGCCGGATAAACCACCTTTCAAAAGCTCAACGCGCGTTTTAGTCGTATCTAACACACTGACTAATTGCTGATAACTCTCCGCCACTGTTGTACCAAACGGTGTAAGTGACAATTTCCGCCCCACAACTTCCGTGAGTGGACAATGATAATAATCCTCTAATTGACGGATAATATTGGAGACCGCCGGTTGTGTCATGTGTAATTCATGCGCGGCGCCGGTCACACTGCCCAATTCAGCGACAACATGAAAAACTTTTAGTTGGTGTAATGTTATTCTCATATCATTTTAAAATGATGTTTAATGATAAAAATATAAATTTTTACAAATAATACACTTGTGTAAAAATACTGTCAATTTTGTTGAAATCTGACAAGCCCGTCGTTCCCGCGCCCCTTCGACGGGCTCAGGGACCACCCTTTGACAGGCTCAGGGTAGAATCCAGTTATTTCAAGCCCAATTATTTTAATAATGGCGCTGCTTGAAATAGTAAAATAATTCAGATTTCAACAGTCCGATAAATTATGAATGAACTATAAAACTAGTCAGGCGACAAAATGATAATGGTCATAATTTTATTGTTGTGCATCATCTCAGCAATAAGCTTTTCTTACGAATATTGCTTTCATCGGCAAGAAACAAGCATTATCTCACAAATCAGCACACTGTTTGTCTTTTTAATCGCCCTGACGTCACCCGCGCTTATGGCCATGCCCTCTTCTTTTCATTGGCAGATAGCAGTTGTCGCCCATCACCATTTAACCATCAGTTTATACTACAACGCCCTCACTTGGGTGATGATGTGTTTAGTCAGTTTTATCAGCCTGGTCATCCATAGTTACGCGGCAAGATATTTACGCTCAGATTTAAATCAAAAACGATTTATGGGGCAATTATCCTTACTCACGTTTTCGGTGCTGCTATTGACGATGAGTGGCAGTTTATTCACGGCTTTTATTGCTTGGCAATTCATTGGTTTAAGCTTGTATCTACTACTCAACCATTACCATTATGATGTTAGGGCAAACAAAGCCGCCAAAAAAAAATTCATGATCAATCGTGTTGGCGACATTTGCTTTTTGCTGGCTGTTGTCATCACGCTCTATCAGTATGGGAATACAGAATTTACGCTATTGTTCGCCCAGGGCGCGAACTTTAATCCTGTTATTCTGATATTAGTCTTTATCGCTATTATGACGAAATCAGCGCAATTTCCGTTTCATATCTGGTTAATTGACACCATGGAAGCGCCCACACCGGTATCAGCTTTAATGCACGCCGGTGTTATCAATGCCGGCGGGTTCTTGTTGGCGCGATTAAGTCCTTTATATGATCATTTTACCTATTTGTTGTTTTTTATTTTTGTAGTCGGTTTAAGCACCGCGCTGCTTGGCAATTTCTTTATGCGCAACCAATCCGATGTCAAAAAACAGTTAGCCTATTCAACGATGGGACAAATGGGTTACATGCTCATGCAATGTGGTTTAGGCTGTTTCGCCTCGGCGGTTTTTCATTTGATCGTCCATGGTTTTTTCAAAGCAAGTTTGTTTTTATCATCAGGAAGCACACTCAAACAAGCTAATCAAATAACAAACCACCAGCAAAAACAAACCTATCACTATGCCGCGTGGATCATCAGTATATTACTGACAATACTCTTAACTGGAATAGGAGTTTATTATTTCTCATTTAATAATCATGGCGTTTATTTAAATCCTTTATTGTGGTTATTTATTGCCATCAGCTTAGTCCAATTAATAAAAACTGGATTACTTCAGGCAAGAAAGCTTAGCGTAAAATGTCTGCTTACACTTACAATCATCGCCATTTTCTTAATTTACTTAATTGTACTGAAGCATTTTAATATCCTGCTCAGTCACAGTATTGCCGAACACCGTTTACCTCTGTTAGGTTGGATAGTTGGCGCCAGTCTTTTGATTATTATCTTACTAGGTTTTCTCTTTAAACTATTACCGCCATCTCATCTCAAAAGAAACTTAATCTACAAGCTCTACCTGTTCGGCTTTTACAAAGGCAATGTTGAAAAAAACTATCGCCAGTATTTAATCAACCCGATTCGCCTTTGGGGCGATAGATTATTGCGGGTATTCCAGCGATTACATGTCGGTTGGCGACGAAGCATTTTACTGCTTCTATTTATCTATTTAATTATCAGTGTTATTGCCATTCTGCTGGCAATGCGTCATGATATTTTTCCGCGAAGCCTAACACTTTTAAGTGTTAATCTAATTTTATTGCTGCTCATATTACTCATCGCTAACCGCGTGCACACCTTACCGCAATTAGCAATGACACTACTCTTATCGGCATTACTCATAACAACAATCGCTTTCATGACCGGCAACCGCGACATCAGTGTCATTGGCAGTTTTCAGTGTGTTAACAGCTTGCTGATTATGCTTGGATTTTTACTATTACTTTTAAAACGCTACCAAGCCCACACAAGCATCGCTCTGCGGCAAAATCGATTACCTTGGTCTCACTTTTATATGGGTACTTTTCTTATGTTACTTATCGGTATTCCAGGAACCGCGAGTTTTGTCAGCGAACTTTATTTACTGTATAGTCTGATACAACTTCATGTTATTTGGGCGGCAATTTTTGGCACCGGCATGGTATTATTAGCTTTGGCCGTGCTACACGCTTTACAGATTCACTTTTTCAACCCAGCCACGATTAAGCAAAACAGGACGATCGTGAGTCCCTGGCTACATGGCGTGTGCGTGTTGATTATCGGCTTAAATCTTTTTAATGGCATCCATCCGGCACCGCTCACGCGGATTATATCGACAATTACAGGCGCTTAATACATGTCAACAATCACTGAAAATTTAGTTTCCTCCGCCATCCAACAAGCATTAAACTACCTGCCGGTGGTCTGGCCATTACAACAATTTATCGCGACGAATCCACTTTGGGATCTCACCGATCAGCCACTCGAAGAGCGCGCTAAAACATTACAAGAACTTGCCAATATCCAAACCACCCTGCCACTATCGGAGTATTGGCACTACTATCAGCAAGGTAATATCACCGATATGGCCATACAGCAAAGCATTAACGAGTTTTATTTGCGCTGTTTTAAGGAACGTTGTAAAAATTCGGCAGATACTTGTGAGAGCGATTTATTTCAAGACGTATTACATGGTTTTATGATAGACAATGATTATCAACAACGCTTGGCGGATGACATTGACGATAAAGACATTGCCAATACAGCCAAACAAAAAATTTTATTTTCCTATCAGATTCGCGATTACGGTTACGACAGTGCCATCGATACCATACAAAGTGAGTGTCTAAATTACTTGTCCGCCTATTTTAACCCGACTGATTTTCAAAAAAAATGGATGGCGGATTTAGCGCAAAATCAAAAAAAGAAATATCCGTTTTATCATTTCTGGCACACACTGTTAGCGCATAAAAATGTTAAATGGCAATCTTTCTTGGAAGACTATCTGGTTGGCGATCAAATTGAAACCATCATTATCACCTTACTGGCACAATTAGCTGTACCTGAAAATGCCGTGCAACAATATCTTTTTGAAATTGCCTGGCAACTGAAAGGTTGGTTGGGTTATATCAAATGGCAGCAGCGCTATCCAAATAATCCCTATGTGAACAAACACGCGGAACCTAGCGAAATTATTGCCATGTGGCTGGCTTATGAAGTATTTTGGCGCCAAGACAAGCAAAAATTGCTGACAACATTTGAACCTGTCTATGAAGAAAACGATCGGACTGACGACGATCAAACCATACAAGACAACTGGTTACAATATGTCGATGGCATCAGCGAGGAAAAAAATTGCGATAAAACGCGCGCTATGAAAGACTGGGTCAAACAAACCGTATTGTCATTGAATGAGTTTAACTGGCTTTGGCATCGCGCTTATGAATTAAGTTATCAAACGCCTTTATACCAATCACTATCGCGACAAAAATACGCGCTGTCGCGGGAAAAAGAAAACACCAATAGCAGCGAACAACTTGACTATTCACCAAAAGCGCAATGGGTATTTTGCATTGATGTGCGCAGCGAAGGTTTTCGACGACATTTAGAACGCGTCGGCCCCTATGAAACCTTTGGCTTCGCCGGCTTTTTTGGCATGGCTTATCAACTCCATGACCAAACGCAAGAGAAAAAAACCTGCCAATGTCCGGCATTAATTGAACCCTCCTTATTGGTAGAAATGTTAGAAGCACCTCAGTCGCTTTGTAAAAAAACAGCCACCGGTTTATCAACATCAATTCATCTGAGCAAAAAATCCATGCTCGCGCCTTTCGCGCTTTATGAAATCGCCGGACTTTGGTTTACCTTAACCCTAACACTCAAAAACTATGGGAATAATTTGCTACACTGGATGAAGCAGATATGTTTCGCCTCAGAGAAAAACAATCCATCCACGGATGATAACACCCCCGAATTTGAATTAAAAAACGCTGACACAGATACCATGACCATGCTGGCAAAAAATTTACTTAAAGGCATTGGATTGACTGATAATTTTGCTGAGTTTGTCATGATTTGCGGTCACACCGCCAGCAGTGACAACAATCCTTATCAAGCCGCCTTAGATTGCGGCGCCTGTGGCGGCAACAGTGGCATGAGTAATGCCGTTATTGCTTGTCAATTATTAAACAATGCAAACGTTCGCGCGGCATTGGCAAATCAAAACATTCACATCCCGCGAAACACCTTGTTTATAGCCGCCTGCCATAATACCACTACTGACAAAATCCACTGGTATACCGACACAAAAACATTTAGCCAAAAACAGATAACACATCTCAAGGTCATTAAGCAAGATGCCATAAAAGCCGGCAGCTGTTTACAAAAAGAACGCTTAGCCACCCTACCAGGCGACGCAAATACCATTCGCCGATCTTCACACTGGGCCGAACTTGTGCCTGAATGGGGTTTAGCCAATAACGCCGCGTTTATTATTGGAAAACGTCAATTGACTCAAGACTTAAATTTAGAACGGCGTGTTTTTCTTCATTCTTATATCAGTGAAAAAGATCCTGACGGCAGTTTGTTAGCATCTATTTTTTTAGGACCGGTTGTTGTCGCGCACTGGATTAACAGCCAGTATTACTTTTCATCCGTCAGTCCTGAACACTATAGTGCTGGCAACAAAGCGCTCCATAATGTGCTGTCTAATATGGGCGTGATGGAAGGCAATCAAAGTGATTTAAAATATGGCTTACCGCATCAAAGTCTTTTTTATCAAGATCAACGCGTCCATCAACCGCAAAGACTTTTTGTCTTAGTTGACGCTGAAGCGGATAAAATTGATACAATCATCAATAAAAACCCAAGTCTGAAAGCATTGGTAGACGGTCAGTGGATTTTTGTTAAAAGTTTGAGTAAATGAAATGAGTAGGATAATTCTACTTTATGCTACCCTCACCAGAAGAAACTACTGGAACAAAATTAGAAATTGCATTTTCAGGTGGAACAAAGTTATTGTGCTTCCTCAAATAATGATCATTTTTTTTAGCACTACCATAGCCAATTTTTATCACACTATTACTACCAGCTTCATTTGAGAATTCAGGATTACCATCTGTATCAGGCACTAATTGTCCTGAAGTATCATAATAATAGCTTATTTCTTCTGTAGCTGTATTGTCAAAAATATGCGCTCTACTTAAATCAATCATACCACCACTAAATGCCTGATTTAAGAAATTGCTATTTTCTGTATCAGCTGGATCAGTAAATTCAGCAGTTTCAACTTGATTATTAGTAAAATTACCACTAATTATTATCTTAGGTCTTAGTGCAGTATTAGATAAATCACTGCTTTTTACAGAATCTCTGCCATTATCATACTCTCCCGCTCTATTTATAATACCAGGGCTATAAATACCACCTAATGAAATAATACGATTTGATGACATACCATCTTTAATAATAATTTGACTACCATTGTTTTCCGCGTAGTTTTCAATACCGGCGGCCTCAGCACCACCGCTGTTAATCAAATTATTATTCATCCCACCACCATATTCAATAATGCCTCCAGAAGTAAAATTATATATACCAAATGATGAAGATGTAATAGTATTAAAATCAATCGCTCCAGCCTGTTTATCTTTCTTAGAAAAGATAATTTTGCCACCATCTAACGCACGAATAAAAATCCCTGGCTCATCTTCTCCATTAGTACTAATTTTATTATTCGAAATACTGTCAATATAAGCCGTTTGATGATTATCAGTTGTTACCTCAATACCCGCAACCATATCAAGTGCAGTAACCTGCATACCAAGATTAATGGTATTATCGACAAATTCCCCTTCAAAAGTACCCGTATTGCCACCATTATTGATAAGGAATTTTAATAAGCCATTATTACTGGTAACATTCTCCACTTTTAAATAACCTAAGGTTTCACTCGCGTCATTAGGCGCATTACCAATGGCAATCACATTATAATCAGACGGGACATTAATTGTCATATTCTCAATGACATCATTTTGATCAACCTCAAATAGCGTCATTCCCTGCGGCAACCCAGAGTCATCAAAAGTAAGTTGACTATACTCGCCTTTGCCACTCAAAGTAAGGTTCGGACAAAGCTCAATAGGATAGGAAGCAAGGTCATTAGCGGTTAATGTGATGGCATCATCAAACACAATATGAATACCAGGTTGGCAGTCACTAAACCTTCTATCTATATGGTCGATTAATTGTTGCGCGGAATTCACAACAATATAATTTCCCGACTGCGAAGAATTAGATGCGGCTTGACTGTTGGAAAAACTTGCCATGACAGATAAGGCAATAAGACAAGAAATAATTTTTTCGTTCATATTTATTCTTCCTATTGTTTCTTTTATAATTGAGAGAATTATAACATGTATAATCTAACAAAACCAATGCTAAGGATAAGATTTATTTTTCATCTCAAGTGCCAGCTGATATAAGTCGTTCTTTTTAGCGTCAGATAGTTTGGCGGCAAGCTCAACCGCTTGTTTAAGCGGAAGTTCCTCTAGTAATATTTCTAATGTTTGTTGAGACTTTTCTGATACTTTACGCTGCTGCTGACTGAACTCTGGCGCGTCAATGATGATTACAAATTCTCCACGCTGATGATTGTCATCCTGTTGCAACCATGTGATTAATCCCGTCAAACGATCACGCTGAATATCTTCATAGCGTTTAGTGATTTCTCGCGCGATAAGCGCCTGACGATGACTACCCAATATTTTTGCCATGTCTTGTAACGTCGCCAAAATACGATGTGGACTTTCATAAAAAATCAACATAGCCGGTATTGATTTAAGCTGTTGTAACTGTTGACAACGCGCCACTGATTTTGCCGCCAAAAAGCCGGCAAAATAAAAATGTTCGCTATCAAAGCCGCAAACACTCAAAGCCGCCACAGCCGCGCAAGCGCCAGGAATCGGGGAGACGGCAATATGATGATGATGTGCCGCCCGAACCAGACGATAACCTGGATCACTGATTAATGGCGTACCGGCATCGGAAATAAGCGCGATTGATTGGCCGTTAAGCAATCGCTTGATAAGTTCATCACATCGAGCCGCCTCATTAAACCGATGATAAGACAGCAACGCGGCACTAACGCCAAGTTTATCAAGCATTGGCTTGCTATGACGTGTATCCTCAGCCACAATCAAATCAACGTCTTTAAGTGTTATAATCGCTCGCTCGCTGATATCACTCAAATTACCGATGGGTGTTGCGACAATATACAAAACACCTGTATTCTTTTCTTCCAGTTTCACACCATTACTACTTTTATGACAAATACAAGTAGCGTACTACTGGTTTGATAGTAAAATCAATTATTAGTTGATTTTTTTGGTTTCAACTGCAAATCCATCCTAGGTAAAACAGCACATGAATCCTGAGACAAATCCTCCCAAGAAATTTCACTCACACCATCACCTGGTACAGCTGAGTTAGCAATAGAACCTGATATGACACCACCCGATGCAGTATCCCAACCAAATATGGCAAAATTTACACTTGGATATCTCAGACGTCCTTCTTTGCGTCCAGGTTTTAAAACAATGGTGCAATCATTTCTTAGAGAAGAAATTTTTACCTTTGATATATAAGCCATTTTGGCACCTTGAGTGACAGTAAGAATCACCTGACCGTCCGTCGACTCATATACATAATCTTGGGCTTGAGCCAAGTGATTTGCAAACGTTGCACTTATTCCCAAAGACATCGCAATCAATAAATACAAACAAAAATATTTTTTTATCATAATTTCTCCCCACTTTTCATAATTTTAAATTTATTTAATGCTGATCAACATACGCCGTGGCAGTATATGGAATGTCTTCACCACCTTCTTTTAGTATATCTTTTATACTCTTATTTTTTGAATGAATAGTGATGCTAATATAATTTTTATCACTGTAAATCATGGTTTGCAAAATAAGTGAATTGCCGAAGTAACCAGAAAAATTCGATAATTCAGTCTTAAAATGTGCCACGTTTTTACCATCAATTATAAATGAAGAAATTGGCATCACATCCGCAGAAAAATCAATAATATCATTCATACTATTTCCATTTCCCACTAATTGAGTTTTAATTTTTTGGAAAGCAACTTGATTATTGAAATTTTCATTTTTTAATAGAAAAGCCATATCCGTCATCTCATACGTTCCAGCATTAAAAGGACCAGATAATAAGGCGGTTTGCTGACAAAGGTCATCACCATATGGTGAGCATAATTTTACTGGAGCAATACCGATATAGAGTTTGCCATAAAAATTGGGTGCTGATTTAGCAAAATTCACTACGCCACTCCAAGAAAATAATACTTTTTCAGAAGTATGTGCGTAAGCAAAGGAAAAAGT
>JBCCYM010000001.1:0-115328 GCA_039190005.1 Pseudomonadota bacterium | reverse complement strand
GGCGTAATCAACTCCTATCCAAAAACAAAAATAAGCACGCTCAACTACTCTCTACTTCTATTTCATGAACAGCTTTTTCAATCAACATACCGGAAATCTCTACTTTGCCCTTTACCGGAAATTTCTATTTTGCCTTGACAGCAAGAAATGCGTAAAGGTTTTTATTTATTACAGCTTGAATAAAAAGGCATAACTTGCTATAAGTCACCCTTTCACCAGTAAAAACATAGCGATCATGTCAAAAAAGCTTGTAAAATCAGTATTTTTATTCTCCTCGAATACCTTACTGTCACGCGTATTGGGCTTTGCGCGTGACATGATACTGGCTCAATTATTTGGCGCCAGCGCTGGTCTCGACGCCTTTCTGGTAGCTTTTCGTATTCCTAATTTTATGCGCCGTTTATTTGCTGAGGGCGCTTTTTCACAGGCATTTATTCCGGTATTGGTCGACTATCGACAACAACATTCAGAACAGAAGTTGCGTCAATTTATTGCCGATACCAGTGGTTCACTAGCGTTGATCTTATTAATGATTGTCATTTTAGGTATTTTAATCGCCCCTGTTTTGATTCACATTTTCGCGCCCGGCTTTACCCACAGCAGTAACCGTTATCTACTGGCAAACGCCATGTTACGGATTACGTTTCCGTATATATTACTGATTTCACTGGTAGCCTTGTCTTCAGCATTGCTCAATACTTACGGCAGTTTTGGTGTACCAGCATTTACACCGGTACTACTTAATCTCTCACTCATCAGCTGCGCTTTATTTTTAGCGCCAAAACTGGCAACACATATTGTCGCCTTGGCTTGGGGTGTGCTGATTGCCGGCATCTTACAATGTTTATTCTTACTGCCTTTTTTAGCCAGACGCAAGTTGCTGATAAGACCACGTATTAATTTTAAAAATCCCGGCGTGCGCCGTGTGCTCACATTAATGGGACCCGCCATAGTTGGCGTGTCAGTGGCGCAGATAAATTTATTAGTTGATATGTTATTCGCTTCCTTTTTAGCCACAGGCAGTGTCTCCTGGCTGTATTACTCCGAACGTTTGATGATGTTTCCGCTCGGTATCTTCGGTGTCGCCATCGCGACAGTAATTTTACCCAAGCTGTCACAACACGCGGCTGTTGACGATAAAAAAGTCTACAGTCAGACATTGGATTGGGCCTTAAGATTATTGTTGCTCATCGGTCTGCCATCGGTACTGGGTTTGTTTTTTCTGGCGAATCAGATATTAGCGACGTTATTCCATTATAAACAATTCAATGCCCATGATGTGATCATGAGTGGCGAAAGCTTGATGGCGTTTGCCTTTGGCTTACAGGGCATGATGATGATTAAAGTATTAGCCTCCGGTTTTTACGCGCATAAAAATATTAAAACACCGGTGAAAATCGCGGTAATTGCCATGGTCAGTAATATTATTTTTAATATCGTCTTGATTATACCATTACGTCATGCCGGCATCGCCTTGGCCACCTCACTGTCAGCCTTACTTAACAGCGCTTTGTTGTGGTGGAATTTAAAACGTCATGATCTTTATCAAGCCACGGCAGGTTGGAAAATCTATCTATCACGTCTTTTAGTTGCCAATGTATTACTGGCAATTTTTTTATACCTCGTTCGCGGATCAGTTAGCAACTGGTTGATCCAAACTTGGCACTGGCGTTTTACCCATTTGTTGTTATTATTATTCGGGGCAATTATCCTCTACTGCGCGGCCTTATGGTTGCTGGGATTGCGCTTTAAACATTTTTCAATACCTAGTAAATGACCAAAGAAACCAATCTGCTATTGCCGGGACCACAAGGTCAACTGGAAGCCATTTTACATCAGGGCGATCCGGCATTACCGATGGTTGTCATTTGTCATCCGCATCCCTTGCATCAAGGCACTATGCATAACAAAGTGGTATATATGCTATCACGCGCGTTTGCCGAACTATCCTGCTCAAGCCTGCGCTTTAATTATCGCGGTGTTGGCAAAAGCAGTGGCCGTTATGGTAAAGGCGAGGGTGAAAGTGAAGATTTGCTGGCAGTGATTACCTGGTTGCATCAGCATCACAGTGTACATTCATTATGGCTAGCTGGTTTTTCATTCGGTTGTTATGTTGTCGGTCGTGCCGCGCAACAGCATCCGGATAAACTGCAACAACTGTTTATGGTCGCGCCGGCGGTGAATCATTTATCGTTTAAACAATTTGATCGCTTTGATTATCCCTTACATATTATTCATGGCGATCAGGACGAAGTTGCCGATTATCAAGCAGCCTACCATTGGTGTCAGCAACTGCAATCGCCAGCGGAATTCATTACCGTAACCGGTAGCAGTCATTTTTTTCATAAAAAGCTTTTGGATTTACGTCAAATTATTGGCGACATCAGCGCGTCCATCCTCGATTCTTCAACCATCTTCTGACTAGATCAAGGACCGCAATATGAGTTTCATAATGAATAATTCACCGCTAAGCAATTATCTTAATGATTTAAAACACGGTAAAATTATTGCTGATCCACAACAGGAACAAACCATACAAATATTGCAGCTTATTTTCGAACAATTGTCTTCTTCTAACAAGACAAGCAAAATTTTTCAACGTTTTAGAAAAACTAAGCGCGCTATTCCAGGATTATACATGTATGGCCCAGTAGGTTCTGGCAAAACCTATTTGCTTGATACATTTTATAAGGCCATACCGAAAAGAAAAATGCGTAGGCATTTTCATGAATTTATGCGTGAAATTCATTCGCGACTAAAATCACTTGTCGGCGAAAAAAATCCACTAAACAAAGTCGCTAAAGATCTGGCTAAAAAAAATGACGTTATCTGTTTTGATGAGTTTTTTGTCTCAAATATTGTTGACGCTATGTTATTAGGCAATCTGTTAAAGGCGCTGTTCAAGCAAGGTATTTGTCTTGTGGCAACTTCCAATATTGAACCGGATGATTTATATAAAAACGGTTTGCAACGCGATCTTTTCTTACCGGCAATCGCGATATTAAAACAAAATGTGCGGGTTTTACAGGTGGATAATCATATTGATTACCGTCTACAACACCTGACACCGGCGGATGTGTATTTTTATCCGTTAAACGAAAACAATCGCCGGTGTTTAGCGCGACAGTTCGATCATTTTTCTCATGGCATTGTTCATGAACAGGGAAAAATTGAATTATTGGGTCGTGAAATTGCTGTTATAAAACGCAGTGATAACGCCATCTGGTTTGATTTTAAGGTGATATGCCAAGTACCACGCAGTCAGTACGATTATCTTGAGTTAGTCCGCCAATATGATACGATTGTGATTAGCGACGTGCCGGTCATCACCGATCGCGAAAACAATGTGATTAGCTTGTTTATCAGTCTAGTCGATGTGGCTTATAACGCCGGCGCGAAATTAATTATCTCGGCGCAAGCGCCGATAGTAAAAATTTATACCCAAGGGGAATTGCTGTTTGATTTTCAACGCGCAAAAAGTCGCTTAATCGAAATGCAGTCGGAGAAATATACTGGAGAAAAAAATGACAACAAGAATACCTTTTATCGGTGGTAACTGGAAAATGAACGGTGATCTGGCAACGCTGTCAGACTTGACACGAAACATCAACACAACACTGGACGCAAAATCGAAAACAGAGGTCGTGGTATTTCCAAGTTTTGTTTATTTACCAGCTATAAAAAAACTACTGGGCAATAACACAATCGCCCTTGGCGCGCAGAATTTTTGTCAGCATGAACAAGGTGCGTATACCGGCGAGATCGCGGCAAGCATGTTAAAAGACATCGGCTGCGCTCATGTCCTAGTGGGGCATTCGGAACGGCGCCAACTTTATGGCGAAACGGATCAAGTGGTCGCCGAAAAATGTGTGTTGGCATTAAAACATGACTTAAAGCCGGTGCTTTGTGTGGGTGAAACACTGGCGCAACGTCAATCCGATGACGCCGAATCCACCGTACTTGCTCAACTTGATGCCGTTTTAGATCAAATTAACATGGATGATCTGCAACACCTTGTTATTGCTTATGAGCCGGTTTGGGCGATTGGCACCGGTCAAACAGCAAGCGCGGAACAAGCGCAAGCGATGCATCAATGTCTGCGACAACACCTGCGCAACAAAGATAATCACCTTGGCGAAATGATTCGTATTATTTATGGGGGCAGTGTCAAACCAGCCAATGCCGCGGCTATTTTCGCCATGCCAGATATTGATGGTGGGTTAATCGGTGGCGCGTCTTTAAACGCGGATGATTTTGTGGCGATTGTCAACGCGGTTTAATTTATGATTAGGCAACACGCTCTTTGATCCCTTGTCCTTTCGCCCCTTCGACAAGCTCAGGGACCGCAGGCTCATGGGGCACAAAATCAGCAAGCCCAAAGTAGCTCATAATAAACGTTAATTACTTTTTTCTATAAACATCTTTGGCGGTTTTAACATTTGACCGTTCGCGAATCAATTCCAGTACCGCTTGATCATCTTTCTGTGATTCCGCGGGCGCAAATAATGCTTTACCGCGCTCATCGACATCTTCAGGTGGGTCGGTTAAATAATAGATGGCTAAACTTTTTCGATATTGCCTTTGAGGACAAGTTAAGGGATTGGGCAAGCCATGCCAACTATTACATGTGGTATCAAATATAACGGCTCGGTTAAATACTGGCTCAATTTCTTTCACTAACTTACCCGGCGTTTCGGCGCTTTCATGACTCCAAAGACCTAAGCTTCCACCCCATTGTGGTTTCCAAGATGAATTCATATAGATAATGATATTTAATTTTCTTTGTTTCTTTAACTTAGGATGAATCGAATAATCTAAATGCGTGTTTAATTTACCGCCCTTACCATGAATATGCCAGCCACCACCATTCAAACCATTATCGGCATATAAAACCTGACCATTAAATAATGTTTGTGAAAGAAATGACACCACTTCTAATGAATTTAAATACTGAAATACCCTATACGTATAACTAGGAAAAGCATTCCAATTGTTGCATGCTTTTTTCATTTCAATGGCATTGCCATAGGTATGCCATATATCATCTGTATAATCTGGAAATTCACTTTCCAATAGTTTAGCCAATTCGAGCGGGAAAAAATTATCAACAATAAAATGCGGAAAAGGCTTTTGATCACGCCAGTTTTTTGAGGAGGCTTTAATCGCGGAAAAGTTTATATCTATCATAAAGCGTATTGTAACACCAGTAACATTATCTTGTCTCTCACAAAAACGCTAAACTTAGACGAAATGTGCTATATCCTGTTTGGATGACACTTTGTTTTTTTACCATTACCACGCCAGGCAATAATCACGCCGCCGATAAATATGAATATCATACCCGTATAGGTATTCCATAATGGCACCCTATGATAAACCAACCAATCCAGCACCCCTGAAAACAGGATAGCGGTATAAAAAAATGGCGTTAATGTTGTCGGGTTGTTGACATACCGATACGCTTTGACCCGCAAAGATTGATTGGTGATGGTGAAAAGACTGAACAGGATGGCAATCAACCAAAACTCTATTGTCGCTGTATTGCCTGAAAGCTCACTGACTAAATGACTGAATTTCCCCAGCAAGATTAAAATAATAAACGCGTACAAACTGGATAAACCATACATGATGATCGTCATGCTAAAGGTATCACTGCGCTTGGAACAATAGTGCATGGTTGCTTGAGAACAGCCATTGAGAAATCCCGCCAATAAACCAATTAACATCAATAAATTAATATTTCCTTTTGGATTTAAAATAAACGCCACGCCAATGAAACTGATGATAACGGCTATCAATGTTTTTGTTTTGATCGCTTTGCGAAAACAGATATAGCTGATAAACGGCAGAAAAAGTCCAGAGGTGGAAAAGAGCAAGGTGCCCAGCAATAATGAACCGTGGGTAAGGTAATAAAATAGGCAATATTGCGAGGATACGGTAAAGACCGCACGCAAAAGATGTACTCGCGCATTGCTGACATTGATTTTGCGATCAAATAATATCACACTCACCCAGACTAGGATAAGAAAAGGAATAAACGAGCGGATAAAAATCAGAATACTCAATTCGGTAAATGTTGTCAGCTGCTTGGCGAAAAATGTAACCAGCGACAAGGACAGCGCCGAACAGAGCATGAGCGATATGCTAACAGCTAAATCTCGATTAGAAATGGGTGTGGCTTTCGACATTTTTTAACTTTAGTTTTCTAATAAAGTGATTATAACATACTAATTCTCTATAGCGAATATATTATTTAACCCCAATTGAAGATAGCATAATTTTCGCTTGAAAGTGTTAACATTACCAATTAGTCTTACATTTGCGAGAATAACTCTTCGAGGTATGGCAATATAAATGTTGGTAAAAACCATTGATAGCAAAAAATAATAAAAAAATGGGCTTAGTGGCATGCTCATCGGTTGTCACAGCAAATATGATGGGTTCAGGCATTGCACTACTTCCAGCAAATTTATCGGCGCTCGGCTCCATCACATTTATAAGTTGGATTATTACCAGTATAGGCGCTATTGCCTTGGCGTTTGTGTTTGCCAAGCTTTCATCAACCGATCCACAAGGTGGCGGTCCTGTTGCTTATGCCGGTGAAGTATCACCTATCTTAGGATTTCAAACGGGTGTCCTATATTTTAATGCCAATTGGATAGGCAATCTTGCCATTGCCATTACTGGTGTAGCCTATCTATCAATTTTTTTTCCTGAACTGAATCAACCCATTCCCGCGGGTATTGTGACCATTATTTTTATCTGGTTATTTACCGGCATCAATTTACTCGGGGCAAAATGGGTCGGTCGTTTAGTTACCATCAGTGTGTTTCTGCTATTAATACCCATCACGTTAACCGGTATTGTCGGCTGGTTCTTTTTTAAACCGGCCATTTTTATTGCCAACTGGAATGTCTCGCACACATCGCCTCTACATGCTATTTTCAGTGGGATATTGTTATGTATCTGGAGTTTTATTGGCATTGAAAGTGCTAGTGTTGATGCGGATTTAGTCGATAATCCCAAAAAAACCATTCCCAAGGCGACAATGATCGGCGTCAGCATTACAGCGTTGGTTTATTTTTTATCCTGCAGCGCTATATCTGGTATGCTATCACATACCTCTGTCGCACATTCAGGCGCGCCTTTCTCAATTGTCAGCCAAATGATGTTTGGCACATGGGCAGCACCCGTCGTTTCAATTATTGTCGCTGTTGCTTGCTTAGCATCGTTAAGTTCTTGGATGATGCTGGTCGCTCAGGCAGGTGTCAAAGCGGCTCATGACGGCACCTTACCTAAAGTGTTTGCTCGGGTGAATAAAAACAATATCCCTGTAGCCGGCATCGTATTAAGCTCTATCGCTATGTCAATGTTGATGATTGCTTTTATGTTTAGTTCTGGCTCAACATCTAAACTGTTTGGTGAGATTATCACCGTCGCGGTACTCATGACAATTCTGCCTTATTTTTATTCCGCCTTAAATCTTATTGATGTGGTTGAACATCCGGTAAAACATTTGACCATGTTAATAACAGCAATTATTGCTGTTGTTTTTTGTTTTGCCGCCTATGTCGGCGCGCAACATTACGCGTTATTAGCCGTGACATTTATTTCATTAGGCTGTTTAATATTCTACGTCAGAAAAGATCGAAGTGACTTTGAAAAAAATATTTATCAAAACACACATCATTGGAAAATTAATACTGAGGAAAAATGATGCATAGTATTTTATTTATTTACAGTGACGCTATCACAAACGAAAAATTAACGTATTTTAATCATCTTGAACAACAGCTTGAACAGCTTGGTTTTGCAATTTTACCCAGTGAAAATTTACATGCCGCCATTGTCGCCGCCAAAGCCAACTCAAGGATAACTGGTATTATTCTTGATTGGGAGCAATATGATCTTGATTCTTTTGCAGAAGTAGCTAATTTTAATCCGCATCTACCTGTATTTGCTGTCGGCAATACCCGCCAGGATGTGGAATTAAATTTATCTAATTTTCAACTGAATTTAGATTTTTTACAATTTGATACCGCGTCAATCCGCAGCAATGTCGATCGTATCGCGCATGTTATTCACCACTATCAGCAAAAAATCCTGCCACCATTTACACGCCAGCTGATTGACTATGCCGAAAAAAATAATTACTCATTTTGCACGCCCGGACATCAAGGTGGGCATGGCTTCCAACGCACGCCGGCAGGCACCCTGTTTTATGATTTTTATGGCGACAATCTTTTCAAATCTGACATCTCCATATCCATGGCAGAAATGGGCAGCCTCCTAGAACATTCAGGTCCTTATAAAGAAGCAGAAAACTTTATTGCCAACACCTTTAATGCCGACAGATCTTTAATTGTCACTAACGGCACATCAACCTCAAATAAAATTGTCGGGATGTACGCGGTAGCTGACGGCGATACGATTTTAGTCGATAGAAACTGTCATAAATCCATTGCTCATTTGATGATGATGGTTGATGTCAATCCCATTTATCTCAAACCAAACAGAAACGCGCAAGGTATAATAGGGGGCATTCCAAAATCAGAGTTTAGTCGCGAAAGCATACAACACAAACTCGATCGTCATCCGGTCGCTAAATCTTGGCCAAGTTACGCGGTGATCACTAATTCTACTTACGACGGTATTTTTTATAATGTGCATACCATCAAAAATAATATTACCGTAAACACATTACATTTTGATAGCGCGTGGGTGCCTTACACTAATTTTCACCCGATATATAAAGGGAAATATGGGATGTATTCCTCACCCAACAGTGGACAAACCATCTTTGAAACGCAGTCAACGCATAAATTGTTAGCCGCGTTTAGTCAGGCGTCAATGATACATATCAAAGGGGAATATGATGAAGAACGCCTGAACGAAGCGTTTATGATGCACACCTCAACGTCACCATTTTATCCCCTCGTCGCCAGCACTGAAATTTCAGCCGCCATGCTGCGCGGCAAAGTGGGGTATCACTTAATCAACGATGTCATTGACTGCGCGATAGATTTTAGAAAAGAGTTAATTCGCTTGAAAAAAACATCACCGAACTGGTTTTATGATGTATGGCAACCGGATGATATTGACATCAAAGCGACCTGGCCATTGCAAGCAGAAGATAATTGGCATGGGTTTAATGAATTAGATGATGATCATCTTTATCTTGATCCGGTTAAGGTCACTGTTTTACTTCCAGGCATAAAAGATGAACAAATGGAAGATCACGGTATTCCGGCGACAATTGTCAGCGCTTTTTTGGAAGATCACGGTATTATCGTTGAAAAAACAGGGCCGTATTCCATGCTTTTTTTATTCAGCATTGGCATCACTCAAGCAAAATCAATGCGATTAATCGCGGTATTAAATAAGTTCAAACAGATGTATGATCAAAATTTACCGATTAGTGACGTGTTACCCAGTATTTATAAAGCGCATCCAGAATTTTATGCCGAGAAAAAAATACAAGATGTCGCGGCTTCGTTACATCAACTCATGACACAACATAAGCTGCCTCAAGTCATGTATCATGCGTTTGATACCCTGCCTGAATTCGTCATCAATCCACATCGGGCTTATCAGAAACTGGTAAAAAAACAAACCAGCAAACTATGTATTGACGATTTATTGGGTAAAACTTCCGCGGTGATGGTTTTACCTTATCCACCAGGTATCCCAATTATTATGCCTGGCGAGAAAATCACTGCGGATTGTAACGTTATTCTCGATTTTCTCTTGATGCTTGAAACTATAGGCAATCATTTACCCGGTTTTGAGACAGAAATACATGGACTCACTAAAGGCGCGGATGGTCGGCTCTATATTCAAGTTATCTGTGAATAATCAACTGCTCCGTGGTCACCACATTGGCAATACGCTGGAGAAAATTTAGACTGGCTTGATGGGCCGAGTCACTATTCGTCTCACAAGCATCGGCAACGATTGTCACTTGATAATCACGGTCATGCGCTTCACGGGCGGTGAGTTCGACCGCATTATTAGTCGACACGCCTAACAAAATGATATGTTCAATACGGTTGCTGCGTAATAAGGTTTCAAGGTCGGTAGCATAGAACGCGCTTACGCGATGTTTGATAATTACCGGTTCATTTTCTTTGATAACAAGTTCCCGACAAAATTCAGTGCCCCAACTGCCCAGTTTTAAAGCGCCATTTTTCTTAGCCGCGCTGAATACCGGTGATTGCGCCGGGCATTCCGCGTAATCTGGACGAAAACCGACTTTAACATGGGCGATTAAATGGGATTGTTGCCTGCCCCAAGCCAAGACTTGATTAGCCTGTTCAATGATTTGATGCGACTTAATACGCTCAGCGGCACGGGCGATTTTGCCATTTGGATCGCATATATCATTAATAAAATCCAGTGTGAGTATGACAGTATTCATGATTAATTTTTCCCCATCATTTTACGCGAAAGCACTGTATTTCAATTAGCTAAATATTGGCTAAAGTTTTTAAAAACGTCAACACATCTTTCTGGGTGATAAACCTGGCTTGAGCAGCTGTATTGCCTTTGCCAACTTTAATGGCAAGACCATATCCTTTTATGCTTTCAAACATATCTTCATCAGTGACATCATCACCTATAGCAATATAAAAATTTTCACTTGAATGTAATTTTTTTATCATATTGTCAACACAGATACCCTTATTGGCATTGACATGTTTGACTTCAATCACCTTATGACCGCGACTAACAGACACTGGCGATTTATTAAAATTCAGTTTTAATTCTTCCAATAATTTATAGGCTTGGAAGTTGCCAAAATAGGAAGGCGAGCGACGATAATGCCAAACAATTGAATACGTTTTCGGTTCAATGAATGAGTTTGGTACCAGTTCAGTGTATTTGTCCATAATGGCTTTAGCTCTTTTGTACCAATCTTTAGTGCTTTTTATCTGATCCTGCCATTTTCTTTTTTCCGGGTTAAACACAAAGGCGCCGTGTTCAGCAATTAACGGGATATTGAGTGGTTTAAGTTGACTTTGCAGAAACGCTCTGGGACGACCGCTAATCACAATAATAGTAATATTTTTCTCAATAAGTTTTGTTAATATTTGAATCGTGGCGTTAGACAAAATAGCCATTTTAGGGTCATCAACAATTGGATTTAATGTCCCATCATAATCAATAAAAAGTGTTAAATTACTTTTTTTCTTCCAACCATGTTGTCTTAACAATCGCGTCACACTCTGTTTATTTGGCTTTACGGTTGTTAAATGTAAACGATTTTGCTCTTGACTGTTGATGAGCTTGTTAAGAAATGTGTTTGACCACTGCTTTGCTGTATATTTTTTAGCGTATTGAAACATCGTCTGCCAGCGATGCTTTCTTTCTGTAAGTGGCATTTTCATTGCTTGTAGCATTTTTTCTACGGTATCATCCAAATGCCAAGGATTTAATCGCAAGCACTGAGTTAATTGTGAAAAAGCGCCGGCAAATTCACTTAACAATAATACGCCTGGATTATCTTTGTTTTGACTGAGTATGTATTCCAACGCCACCAGATTAAAACCATCCCGACGACTGGTAACCAACATGGCATCGGCGTTTTTGTATAACTTAACCAATTCATTCCTATCAATATTTTTGGTAAGATAGCGGATAGGCGACCAAGCTACCGTGCCATATTTCCCATTGATCTGCCCTACTTTTTCATCAACAAGATGTTTTAAGGCTTGGTATTCAGGAATATCCGTCCGTGAAGGCACCGCGATTTGGCATAATTCAATCTTGTTATGTAAGGCAGGATGATCGGCCAATAATTTATCAAAGGTATCAAGCTTAAGATCAATACCCTTAATGTAATCAAGGCGATCGACACCTAAAAAAGTAAACCGTTTATTTTTTTCTATTTTGGCTCTTTTAGCGCGGTTAATAATTTTAGTGGAATCGACACTTGCCGGGAAAACCCCCAACTCCGTACGGAAATTATCGTGGTCGATATGCAAACCTTGATTATCAATTTCCAACAAACGGGTAATGCCGGTACTGAAATGGCGTAAATAATTATAATCATGGAAACCAATTAAATCGGCGGCGAGCAAACTTGACAAAATCGCTCGGCGGTTCGGCAATTGCTGAAAAATCTCCGAGGATGGGAACGGAATATGGAGAAAAAAACCGATCAGACATTTTTTAATTTTTTTACGCAATAAATGCGGTAAGAGCATTAATTGATAGTCATGTATCCAAATCACATCGCCGGGGCGCGCGACTTTTAACAGACTATCACAGAAATACTTATTAGCTTGACAGTAAGCCTGCCAATATTGCTCTTGATATGAACACTTATCCATTTCGTAATGAAATAACGGCCATAAGACGCGATTGCAATAGCCATTATAGAAATCCTGATAAACAGCTTCAGGCATATTAACGGGGTGAAAATGGGTATCTGGCATTTCTTTACTGGTCAAGCGTTGCTTTGCTTGACAGGGCATATAACCAAGCCAATGCAAATTGTGCTGCGGAATACCGGCAATCGCGGAGACCAACCCACCCGCGCTTTTGTCAAATGCTTGTTTACGGTCATTCCATGCCAATGGTAACCGATTACTCACAATAATATATTGTCTCGACATAATTGCTCTTAGCCTTTTGTTGTTTTATGATGTACCATTTCATCTGGGTATAATTACAGTTTAACAGATTATGTTACCACGTCATAGTTATAAAATGGGGATTATAGGCAATGGTGCTTGCATTGCTTATATCGAGCGAAATACCAATATCGCCTGGCTTTGTTGGCCAAGGTTTGATAGTAGTTTTGTGTTCGGCGGTTTACTTGACCGTGATAAAGGCGGTGTCTTTACGATTTTGCCTGTGGAGCCGATTATTCACAACGCGCAATACTATATTGAAAATACTAATATTTTATGTACCGAAATCACCACTCGTGATGGCAAATACAGAATTATCGATTTCACGCCAAGATTTAAAATTGATTATCGCTATTACAATCCGCTGCTACTCATTCGCAAAATTGAGGTGATCAGCGGCAATCCCAAGGTCAAAATCGATCTTGATCCTAAATATGATTATGGCGAATCAGCACTTGTTTTGGAAAAATCAGATGAGGGTTTATTTTTTAAGATAAAAAACGATAAACTTTATCTTAAAACCGACATTCCGCTTAATTGTATTAGCGAAAAAAATAATACCTTTACCCTGCGTGATAATCATTTTATCGCCTTGAGTTGGGGAAACGCTGAATTTAACTCGATAGAAGATGAACTACGCAAAACCAAGCAGTATTGGTGGTATTGGGTAGCAACCTGCGCGTTGCCCGATATTTATCAGAAAGAAGCCATACGTTCCTGTCTGGCGTTAAAATTGCATCAATACGAAGAAACCGGCGCGATTATCGCCGCCGGATCAACCAGTCTGCCGGAAACACCTGGTGCTGGAAGAAATTGGGATTACCGTTATTTTTGGGTCAGAGACAGTTATTACACCCTTGAGGTTGCCAGAAAAATAGGCCACTTTGAAGAACTGTCAAAATACGCCAACTTCATTAGAAACACCATTACTCACCGCCGTTCCGGCATACAACCGCTATACAGCATTTATGGCGAAGAAAAACTGGAAGAAAAAATATTGCCGCTTGCCGGTTATAATAATGAAAAACCCGTGCGTATCGGCAATGCCGCTTATACACAAAAACAACATGACGCCTACGGACAAATTATCTTAAGCATCGCGCCACTTTATCTTGATCAGCGTATTAGCCCGGAAAAACGCCTCGATGATGTGGAATTAATTGATTATCTATTAGACTGTATCGAAAAACATGTCGGTCAAGCTGACGCTGGCATTTGGGAATTACGTCACTCTCAAGACATGCATGTCTATTCGGCATTGTTTCACTGGTTAGGCGCGGTGACCGCTTTAAAAATTGGCCAGCATCTCAAGCACAGAAAAATGATCACCAAGGCGAAAGCCATCATACATAAATGCGCCAATTGTATTGAGTTATGTTATTCACCGGAACTGGATTGCTATATGGGCAACGCCCTTCAGGATAAGATTGACGCGACAACGCTCGAATTAATCAATATGGGCTATATCACAGAAAGACGCATTATTGAAAAACAGATTAGCTTGATCGAAAAACACCTCATCCGCGGCGAACACGAATTATTGATGCGCTACAGCTACCGTGATGACTTTGGTGAACAACATATTGCCTTTATCATTTGTAATTTTTGGTATATCTCAGCCTTGGCAAAAATAGGCAGAATCAATAAAGCATTGCAAACATTTGAAAAACTATTAAGCTCAGCCAATCATTTGGGATTACTCAGTGAAGATGTTGAATTCGATGATCTTGGTCAATATGGCAATTTTGTACAAAGTTATTCACATGTCGGTTTAGTCAATGCCGTATTTGATCTCGATTTCGCGATGAAACATTATTCTCGCCGTTAAGGTTATATCCGGCGACCTCTGATCCCGCCGCAGGATGAAACTTATTGTTTATATCTGGATATTAAGCTCATTTTGCAGTATGATAGCAGCCATCAATTATTGAATTTATATAACTAACTATATGATTAAAAAGAAAACTCCACCACGAGGTTATTGCAAAAAATCATTAGAAAAACGTATTCAATGGCTTAAAGAAAGCCATGGAATTGATTATCAGTACAGCCCTTTAGCGCAAGAACTAGAAGATTACCAAGGACTGGCTGAAAACATTGTTTCCGGGATAAATATTCCTATTTCAATAGCCTCACCATTGCTTATTAACAACGGTGATCATATCCATGGTAATTTTGCCGTCCCTTTAGCGACGCTCGAGGGTACCTTGGTGTTATCCATGACACGCGGCATGTATACCACTGCCCTGTCTGGCGGCATTGAAACGATTTATTGCGGACAGCAAATCGCGCGCGCGCCAGTGTTCCAATTTGCCACGTTAAAAGACGCGCGTTGTTTTGCCGCTTGGGTTAAAGATCATTTCCTTTTATTGAAAGAAGCCGCGGAGAAAACCACCCGATTTGGTAAACTAATAAGCGCTGACGCCCATATTATCCATGATAATGTCATCATTGATTGCGTGTATACCACCGGCGATGCCGCTGGTCAAAATATGATTACCATCGCCACACAAGCATTGCAAAAAACCATACTCGCGCGAACGGATATTCCCAAACCTATCCGTCATTATGTTGAAAGCAATTTCAGTGGTGATAAAAATAGCGCCTGGCGTAATATCACTTTAGGACGCGGGCATAAAGCCATCGCGCGCGCCTGCATCAACGAGAAAATACTCAAACGAGTTATGCATGTTAGCAAACAGGAAATAACCTCCGCTTATTATGTTAAACAAGACGCGTCGCTGCTGGCGGGTGTTAGTGGTTCTAATATGCATACTGCCAACGCGCTAACCGCGATCTATCTCGCTACCGGACAAGACGCCGCTTGCGCGACAGAAAACTCAAACAGTATTATACGCTATGAAATTACCGGCGATGACTTAGTTGTCACCGCCACCTTGCCCTCTCTAACTGTCGGGACAGTTGGCGGCGCCACACGTCTTAAACAACAGCGTCATCATCTGGACATGCTCGGCTGTACCGGTGAACATTCGACTAAAAAATTCTGCCAAATTCTTGCTGGCTGTGTCTTAGCTTTGGAAATTTCACTTGGTGCCGCTGTAGCTAGCAACGAATTTACTGAAGCACATAAGCAATATGGGCGTAAATAATGTACCGAATAACCCGGCACCTGTTTTGGTATTTTTGTCGCTTTTTTTTTCGCTTTTATTGCCCGCTTAAAGCTTATGGCAAGCACCACCTGCCTGAAGGCAGTTTTTTAATCTGCAGTAACCACTCAAGTCATGCCGATACCGCGGCACTGGTGATAGCCAGTGGGCTCTCCTTGCATCGTTTTGCCATGTTGGCCGCCCAGGATTATTTTTTTAACCATTGGTTTAAATCATTGCTGCTACAGTCACTGATGTGTCTTGTACGTGTCAGTCGCGAAGCCAAGTTATCAGAAATGAAAAATGTGATGAAACAATGCAAAAAAATATCCGCTAAACACCCAACGACATTTATTATGTACCCGGAAGGCACGCGCACAAAAACCGGCAAAGTCGGATCATTTAAACGTGGTTCGATTTGGTTAGCCCATAAGTTAAATATTCCAATTGTGCCCGCTTATATCAACGGCACATTTGACAGCCTTCCTAAGGGTAAGCTCTGGCCCAGACCAACACCCATTACTGTCAAGTTCGGTCAACCACTGACGATTACACTTGACAAGCATAACAGTTCAAAGCAAATTACTGAATTATCACGGCAACTGCAACAACTGGTGATTGATTTAAAAGAGAACGACCATGAAAACAATTAAATCCATGAAATGGTGGGGCTGGGGTGATGCCAATATCGAATTTGATATTGACAGCCGGCCGGCATTATGGCCGTACCTGATGAAAGAAATTAAACTAAAGGAATTGCCGGAAAAAATCAGGGTTGTTAATAAAGAAACCATTATCTTGCCTAAAGCCAAAGAAAATGCCGCTTTTATCAACAGTTTGACCGAAACACTGCAAGCGGAACAGATTAAAAGCGATGACCAGACACGTTTAGCACATACGTATGGTAAAAGTTTTCGCGATCTCTGGCGCATCCGTAACAGCGATATCAAACGCGCGCCGGACTGCGTTGTTTATCCTTATTCCAATCAAGATGTCAGCAACATACTCCGCTTAGCACATCAACACAATGTGGTCATTATTCCATTCGGTGGCGGCACCAATATTGTTGGCGGTGTTGAATCACTGGCATCAGAACAGCGGATGATTGTGGTGGTCAGTTTGCGCGCGATTGATGAAGTCATCGTCAATCACGACAATATGACGGCCAAAATCGGCGCCGGCATTCTCGGTCCGGCCTTAGAAAAAAAACTAAACGCTGAACATGTCACACTGGGACACTTCCCTGATTCATTTGAATATTCCAGTCTCGGTGGCTGGGTAGCTACCCGCTCTGCCGGGATGCTCTCTGATCATTACGGCAAAATTGAAGACATGGTGTTCGCGCTCACTATGATTACCCCCAGTGGCGAAATTATCACCCGTGAAGTTCCAAAAGCATCAAATGGCATTGATATTAAACAACTGTGTATCGGTTCAGAAGGCGTATTGGGTATTATCACTGAGATTACCATGATGGTACACCCTCTGCCGAAATATAAAGCTTACTACGGCTTTCTGTTTCATGATTTCACTTCCGGCGTAGAAGCCGTTAATCACGTGATAAAAAAAGGCGTTAAACCCACCATGATGCGTCTTAGCGACGCTAAAAAAACACAACTTTCGTTTGTGTTTAAAAAACGTGGCAAATTTACGCAGCGTTTACTGTCGCGCGTGACAAAATGGTATTTGAAAAAAATAAAAAAAATAGATCTCGACACATGCTGTTTAATGCTCATCGGCTGTGAAGCCCAGGATAAAAAAACCTTTGCTCGACAATATAACAAGGTCGCAAAGCTATTTAAACAGCATCACGCCATAGCGCTCGGTGCCTCGCCGGGACGTTCTTTTGCTAAAAGCAAATACGACTTTCCTTACACGCGCGACCATTTAATGGATTACGGCATCGTCGTCGATGTCAGCGAAACCGCAACCGTATGGAATAATGTTTTACCGCTTTATCATCAAACCATGGATAATATCCGTCAAGCGATTCAAAAATTGGACTGCGAACCTTGGGTTGGTTGTCATCTGAGTCACAGTTATCACAGCGGTGCCAGTTTATATTTTACCTTTGGTTTTTTACCTAAACATCAAGACAAAGTTATCGAACAATACTGGCAGGTCAAACAAGCAGCTGAACAGTCTTTCATTGACGGTGGTGCGACCTTATCACATCATCATGCTGTTGGTTATGAGCATGCACCGTGGATTGCCGATGACATCGGCAATACCGGTGTTGATATCGTTGATACCTTAAAACAAAAACTTGATCCCAATAATATCATGAATCCGGGCAAATACATTCGCTCGCAGCATGATAACTATACTAAATTATAATAATAATTATGATAAATAATAAACCCTTCGACAAGCTCAGGGACTACCCTTCGATAAACTCAGGGACCGTCCTTCGACAGGCTCAGGAACCACCCTTCGACGATCTCAGGAACCGCCCTTCAACAGGCTCAGGGTACTATCTTGAAACACAATCGGTATGAATAAACATTTAAACGACAAAGTCATCATTATTACTGGCGCTTCCAGTGGTTTAGGGCGTGAATTAGCCATTAAACTCAGCCGTTATCCGGTTAAATTACTGCTCCATGGTCGTGATGCCGAACGCCTGCGACAAACTGTTGAGCAGTGCCATAGCAGCTTATCAAAAATCCACGTCCATGTTGGTGACTTGAAACAATCCCAACATTGCGCGACGCTCATTAACACAGCCGTTGAACAATTCGGTAAAATTGACATGCTTATCAACAATGCTGGCGTGAGCATGTGGCAGAATGTCGAAACCATTGATGAACAAATGATTAACGAACTGATGCAAATCAACTATTTCGCGCCAGTCCACTGCACACTCAACGCGCTTGCGTATCTAAAAAAATCTCAAGGTCAGGTCGTATTAATCTCTTCAATTCAGGGGCTTATTGCCGTACCGAATCATAGCGCTTATGTTGCCAGCAAACACGCGGCTACGGGATTTTTCAATACCTTGCGATTGGATGTCCCAGAAATCAACGTGCTACAGGTTTTCCCGGGCTGGATGAGCGGCACTCATTTGCGAAAAAACTCATTAGGCAGCAGCCATAAAAAAACAGCTGTTGTTAAACCCAGCCCAGCAACATCGGATGCCGCCACTGTGGCCAAGAAAATTGTTGCCGCCTTAGGTAGTTCACGGCAAAATCTTTTTATTCCAGCAAAATTAAAATGGGTGTCCTGCTTGCAGGCATTATTTCCACAATTGATGTATCGTATTTTGCGTCATTATGTGAAGAAACAGTAATACCTTTCGACAAGCTCAGGAACACGCGAAGGACAATAATTATGATGTCATTAATGTATCAACAGCTTAGGAAAGTGCTATATAACTCAGGATGATTCCCCAGTTATTCATCAAACCAGACATACATTTTCCTCTTTGTTGAAGCTTGCGAGTGAAATATTAAAGCAAATCTTGTTCTTTTATTTATAACATTGATTTATTTATGGTATCATGATTATAATAGTGTAAAATTTAAAACAACAGGAGAAAATCAAATGACAATTAAAGTAGCAATTAACGGTTTTGGTCGCATTGGTCGTAATGTGTTGAGAGCCTTATATGAATACAATCGACATTCAGAAATGGAAATTGTTGCTGTTAATGATATGACTGATGTGCAAACACTGGCGCATTTGTTCCAATATGATTCAATTCATGGACGCTTTCATGGCGAGGTTGAAACAACAAATGATGGTTTATTGATCAATGGTGATTTGATTCGAGTACTCTGCGAACGTGATCCTAAAAATCTACCTTGGCAAGAAATGGGCGTTGATGTGGTTTATGAATGCACCGGACATTTCACCGATGGTCACAACGCGGCAGCACACTTGGATGCCGGCGCTAAAAAAGTGCTTATTTCCGCGCCGGGTAAAAATGTTGATGCCACGGTGGTATATGGTGTTAATCATCACATTCTCAAAGCCTCAGATAATATTGTCTCCAACGCTTCCTGTACGACAAACTGTTTAGCGCCATTGGCAAAACCTTTACAGGACAAACTTGGTATTGTTAAAGGCCTGATGACAACAATTCACGCTTACACCAATGATCAAAATACCCAAGACGCGCCTCACAAAGATATTCGTCGCGCGCGTGCCGCTGGCCTCTCAATGATTCCAACCAAAACCGGTGCCGCCGCCGCGGTCGGTTTGGTTTTACCAGAGCTCAATGGTCGTTTAGATGGCTTTGCCGTGCGCGTACCAACCGCCAATGTGTCATTTGTCGATTTAACGTTTGAAGCGGCTCGTCCTACTTCAGTAGAAGAAGTTAACAGCATTTTAAAAGCCGCGGCTGATGATGAATTAAAAGGGGTATTAGGATTTACTGATGAAGCCTTAGTATCCATAGATTTTAATCATGTGCCGATGTCCTCAACCGTTGACAGTCAATTAACACGGGTAATTGATAACATGGTTAAAGTATCGTCTTGGTATGATAATGAGTGGGGTTTTTCTAATCGCATGATTGATGTTGGTTTGGCAATGATGTCGGCAAGCTAATTAGTGTATAAGTTATTGTCGACCGTGATGCGTGTTTACCTTTACCAGCATTGATTACACAGGCACAGCGAAGTGAAATCACCGGCGCAAGCAAAAAATTATTTTGTTAACAAATTACTGTTAGTAGCCGTTGTAACGCTCGATTACTCAGCGATAGGTGTGGTTTATACCTCTATTCTGTTTTTGTTTGTCGACTCAAAGCACAGTTTTATCAGCATCTATAACCGCCACGAACGTTTTATTATACTAGGTTTGTTGTTTGCTATAACCTATGCCGGACAATTTCTTGCCGCACCTGTTCTCGGTAAATTTTCTGATCAGTGGGGACGACGCAAAGGCTTAATTATTACCACTTCCGGCACATTTTGCGGCATTTTTTTGAGCGGTGTCGCGATTAACGCTGGCTCTTTAGCCCTGCTATTTATCAGCCGCTTGATCACCGGTTTATTTGCCGCCAATCTATCGATTGCGCAAGCTAGTTTTGCCGATATTAGTCAAAATAAATCGAGAACCGTTCACTTTAATTTATTGGAAATCGGCATTGGTGCTGGTTCAATTATCGGCCCCATGCTCGGTTCTCATCTCATCGATGCCAAACTGGTGGGCTGGTTTTCATATAGCACCCCTTTTTATATTTTATCCATTGTCAATCTTATTATTGTCATACTATTGATGGCGCTTTTCCGCGAGACAGTTTCTGAAACGCAGTTACAAACCTATCGCTTTCAACGCAATATGAATCAGACGCGTCAAGAAAATAAACTGACTTGGATGATAGGTATTAATAATATCATACAGGCTTTTTATATGGCTGAGGTGCGTTTTTTATTTTTAATGTGGGCACTCTTCTCCATTGGTTTTGCTTTTTATATACAGTTTTTTAACGCTTTCCTAAGAGGGAGTGTCAATTTTTCTGAAGTACAAATTGGTCATTTATACGTTGTTGTAGGGATTATGTACGCGGTATTGCAAATTACTGTGGTTTTTCCATTAGTCAGTTCAATACGCGCGGAACGCCTCATTAAACCAAGTTTGATAGTCGCGGCAATATTTTTATTATTACTGGGCTTATCAAGAACCGAGTGGCAAGTGTATCTATTCCGACTTGTCTATATGCTAGCTATTATTATTTTTATGCCCTGTTTTAATGCTGTAGTTGCCAACGAGACAACACCCGCTAATGAAGGGCATGTATTTGGCATTTTAGCCTCGATATATGCTTTTGCCAGTATTCCAATTTCGATTATCGGCAGTATTGTTGCCAGTTATGATATTGTGATGCCGCTGGCGATCAGTGGCATTATGATGCTGGTGGTGTGGTTTTTTCTTGCACTCCAATATCAACCGAGTTATCGTAACAATACTGATCGAAAATGACTATATTTAGGGGGTTAACTTATGAAGATTATGACAATGAATGAACTGAATCTTAAAGGAAAACGCGTGCTGATACGCGAGGACTTGAATGTACCCATGAAAAAAGGGGTAATCACCAGTGATACCCGTATTCAAGCAGCACTACCAACCATTAAGACATTACTGTCAGCCAAAGCCAAGGTCATGATTATGTCACATTTGGGGCGACCACAGGAAGGCGATTATAATGAGGATTTTTCGCTGGCGCCGGTGGCCAAACGGCTGTCTGAATTACTGGGTAAAGACGTTCCCTTAATTGAAAATTGGCTTGATGGTGTCACCGTTGATGAGGGTGATGTGGTGCTGTGCGAAAATGTGCGTTTTAATGTCGGCGAAAAAGCAAATGATGAAGCGCTCGCCAAAAAAATGGCCGCGCTTTGTGATGTTTATGTGATGGACGCTTTCGCGACAGCGCATCGTAAAGAAGCATCCACTTATGGTGTCGCTCAATTCGCGCCTCAAGCTTGTGCCGGTCCACTTTTAGAACGGGAAATCACCGCGATTGATAAAGCGCTTAAATCACCTAAAAAACCTGTCGTCGCAATTGTTGCTGGCTCAAAAGTATCGACAAAATTAAAAGTGCTGAATGCATTAATTGAAAAAGTGGATACCCTGATTGTCGGCGGTGGTATTGCCAATACGTTTATCTTAGCTGAAGGTCATCATGTTGGTGGCTCACTTTGTGAAGAAGATTTTATTGACGAAGCGGAGCGCCTGGTCGCCCTGGCAAAACAAACCGGCAAATCTATTCCACTGCCGAGTGACGTGATCGTCGCCAGAGACTGCTCAGCCAATGCTGAAGCTTACGATCAACCTATCAGCAATATTGCCGATGATGAAAAAATATTAGACATCGGTGAGAAAACACGAAAAGAATTTGCCAAAATCATTAAAAACGCTGGTACTATTTTATGGAATGGACCGGTAGGTGTTTTTGAAATCGATCAATTCGGCGGCGGCACCAAAGCCATTGCCGCGGCCATTGCCGAAAGCAAAGCCTTTTCAATCGCCGGTGGCGGTGATACACTAGCGGCCATTGAAAAATATAATATCGCTGATAAAGTATCTTATATTTCAACCGGTGGTGGCGCGTTTTTAGCTTGTCTACAAGGTGAAACATTACCAGCCATCGAAGCATTGCAACAAAAACAAGCAAACTAAGAGGCAGAACACCATGACTGAAATGGCAAATACCAATATGACAACCAATACCTGGCGCCGCACCAAAATTGTGGTGACCATGGGACCATCTTTGGATGACCCTGGCGTACTTGAGAAAACCATTGCCGCTGGTGCCAATGTATTTCGCGCCAATTTCTCGCATGGCACGGCTGAAGATCATCAAAAACGCATTGAAGCTGTTAGAGAAATTGCCAAGAAACTGAATCGCCATGTGGCTGTTTTTGCTGATCTACAAGGTCCCAAAATCCGTATCGCCGCGTTTAAAGATGGCACCATTCATCTCGAAGTAGGCGCGGAATTTATTCTCGACGCCAAGCTCGATGATCATGCCGGCGATCAACAACGGGTGGGCATTACCTATAAAAAACTCATTGATGATGTTCGTACTGGTGACACCTTGTTGCTGGATGATGGTCGTCTTGTGTTTAAAGTAACAGCAGTTAAAGACAGTGAAATTATCTGCACTGTCATTGTCGGCGGCAAACTTTCCGACCATAAAGGCATCAACCGCCAAGGTGGTGGTTTAACCGCCGAAGCGCTGACTGAAAAAGATAAAACAGATTTAAAAACCGCGGTTGCCTTACATGTTGATTACATTGCTATTTCCTTTCCGCGCAGCGCTGAAGATATGACATACGCTAAACAGCTGATCAAAGAAGCTGGCGGTAAAGCCGGTGTCATTGCCAAAATTGAACGCGCGGAAGCCGTGCCGGTTATTGATGAAATTATTGAGGTATCCGACGCGGTCATGGTAGCGCGCGGTGATTTAGGGGTTGAAATTGGCGACACTGAATTACCGGCGGTACAAAAGCGGATTATTCACCAGGCACGCTTGCTGAATAAACCCGTGATTACGGCCACGCAAATGATGGAAACCATGATAGAAAACACTATTCCAACACGGGCTGAAGTGTTTGATGTCGCCAATGCCGTGCTTGACGCGACCGACGCGGTCATGCTCTCCGCGGAAACAGCGACTGGCAAACACCCGGCTTTAGTGGTAAAAGCGATGTCGGACATCTGTTTAGGCACAGAAAAACAGCCGGAAACAAAAATATCAACCCACCGGATGGACGCGCATTTCAACCGCATTGATGAAGCCATTGCCATGTCGGCTGTCTATATTGCCAACCATCTCGATATTAAAGCCATTGTCTCCTTGACTGAAACCGGCTCAACGCCGTTGTGGATGTCACGCATCCGCAGTGGCACACCGATTTTCGCCCTAACGCATCATGAAGAAACCGCGCGGCGCGTTTGTCTTTATCGCGGCGTGTATCCATTTTATTTTGATATGAACGCGGTATCTCGCGATCACATCAACAAAGAAGCGGTCCGAATACTGACGGATCGCGATATTTTACACCATGGTGATTTAGTGTTAATTACCAAAGGCGATCAAGGGGCTGGCACAACGAATTTGGTTAAAATTTATCGTGTTGGTCAAGATGAAAATCAATCATAACTAAGTGAGGAATTGAAATGGCTTTAATTACATTAAGACAATTGTTAGATCATGCCGCCGAGCAACATTTTGGTATGCCCGCGTTTAACGCGAATAATTTAGAACAAGTACGCGCCATTATGGAAGCGGCCGATGAAGTGGATAGCCCGGTAATTATTCAAGCGTCAGCCGGCGCGCGAAAATATGCCGGCTCAGCGTTTATCAAACATTTAATTGTCGCCGCCAGCACGGAATGGCCACATATTCCCATCTGTATGCATCAAGATCACGGCGCTTCGCCAGCAATTTGTCAGCGCTCGATACAATTAGGGTTTACATCGGTGATGATGGATGGCTCCTTACATGAAGACGCTAAAACACCGGCAAGTTATGAATACAATGCTGAAACCACCGCGCTCGCGGTGCGTATGGCCCATGCTTGTGGCGTATCGGTAGAAGGTGAGTTAGGCTGTTTAGGTTCTTTGGAAACAATGAAAGCGGGCAAAGAAGACGGCTCAGGCGCTGAGGGTGAGCTTGATCGTGAACAATTATTGACTGATCCGCAACAAGCGCATGATTTTGTTGAACAAACGCAAGTGGACGCCTTAGCCATTGCCATCGGCACCAGTCACGGCGCCTATAAATTTACCCGTCCACCTACTGGTGACATTCTGGCAATTGATCGCATCAAAGCCATACATGCAAAAATTCCCAATACCCATTTAGTCATGCACGGCTCTTCTTCGGTGCCACAAGATTGGTTAAAAATAGTCGATCAATATGGTGGCGCCATTGGTGAAACCTATGGTGTACCGGTTGAAGAAATCCAAGAAGGCATTAAACACGGTGTGCGTAAAGTGAATATTGATACGGATCTGCGTTTAGCCGCGACAGGCGCGACGCGTCGTTACTTTGCTGAGCATCCAAAAGAATTCGATCCACGCAAATACCTTGGTGCCGCCAAAGAAGCGATGAAAGAAATCTGCAAAGCCCGCTTTGAAGCTTTCGGCTCAGCCGGTCAAGCGTCGAAAATCAAGCGTGTTTTTTCTGTGGAAGAAATGAGTCGGCAGTATTGATAAGCAAATAAAAAAATTCCGACACCAGGAGTTGTCCTTTTATCCTGATGTCGGTATATATTAGAAAAAAGAATTAATACGCTATTATACCATCAACGCCACCTGTAAAACTACTGTCAAGATCGCTAATTTTTATATCTACAGTATCACCATAACTATTACAAGATAGTAATTTATCACTCAACAACTGACAACCTCTAATAGTTCCCATGTCCGCTGATGATTTTTGAGATGACTGATTACCCACGTACAAAAATACAGAATCATTTCCGTCGATATTAACATTAGTTGGCACGATATTACCCGGATAAACAACAGCTAAACCGCTTACAACTGTACAATCAGTTAGCTCTCCATTATTATTGAGACTACAAGCTACTATATTATTATTTCCTGCGTTTTGCTCATCAACATTTGCAACGTAAAGGTTTTCAGAAATATGATTTACTGTAAGATGTCCAGGACTTATAAAAATTTTACCGCCGCCATCAAGATGAGTACAATCACTCAATTCGCCAGTTCCACTGTTTAAAGTACATCTAGTAATATAATTGACACTATTACTACCATTACCTACATAAATATATGTAGTACCGGCAAGTGTTTTTGTATCAAGGCCAGCTGCATTTACAAATTCACCATCAGCTTGGATCGTACAGTTATTTATTTCACCTTGTTCATCTACAGTACATTGGTATATGTATTTGCTATCATTAGAAATATAGGCATATGTAGTTGAACTACTACTTGTTGTAAATGTATTAAACGCTATGTGCATAGGCTTATCCACATCCGTTATGTTTAATATTTTACATGTATCAGCAGTTACACCATGTGCTGTGATTTGGCATCTCACCATTTGACGCCCATTTTCCCCACTTACTCCAGAAAGATAAAGATACGTCGTTTCGTTCGAAGCAGTAAGAAGAGCTCCACCTGTTAGTGCCGTTTGATTATTATTTCCTACTATAGAACTGAGGTCCAATGCGTTACATGAACTAAGTTGTGGACCGTTATCTGATATATTACACTCCAAGATAGGTGAAGTGTTCTGGTCAATGCTACCTAAATAAAGTTTCGTAGCCACATTTGCATTAACAGTAAGTTTAAGCTCAGGGTTTGTGATTGAACCTTCAGCTGTGGTAACTTTAATCGTATGCTCGCCAACAATATTCTTAAACCCCGCAGATACAAATACGCTACACGTTTTATCACCAGTAGAAATTGTACAAGAATTATGAGGGAAAAAATGTAAATTAGAATCAGTTGTAAATGTAAAAGTTCTGTCTTCGCTAGCATTGGTAGGTAGTTTAACTGTCAAACGTCCCACCTTGCCCGGGTGCATAATATCTGGGCTCAAATCGACGGTTGCTTTAACACTTTGCAAATCACTAAACCCATCTTTAGGAAGAAACAAACTATCTTGTGCATATGCACCAGAACTCAGCATAAGCGTAACAAAAGTTGTTGACACTAAAAATAATTTCTTGTTCATAACGACGCCTCTTAAACTTAATAATTCGATCTAATTATAGTACAAGAGACTGTTGCAATCTGAATTATTTTATGATTTCAAGCAGTATAACTGCTTGAAATAACTGGATTCCCGCCTCCGCGGAAACGACGAATTTGCCAAATTGCAACAATCCCTACAATTATTCGATGTTTTTTTAATTAAATACGCGACACGAATTTCCTCATAAAAAAAGTAACCGAAGAAGAAAAATAAAAAAAAAAGGGGGGGTCGCCATGGGTCAAAATGCAAGAAAAGCGTATTTGGAAGCGATCCTGCATTGCTATAGAAAGCCAACATCTCATACTGGATAGGTTTTGTAAGTCAACACATCAATAAGCAAGTAAAGAAACCCCGACATCAGGAGTTGTCCTTTTATACTGATGTCGGCATCCAAAAAAACCTACCCGTGTATCAATCTTTATTTCGATTCAGATTCATTAGCGTGATACAATAAATAATCGTTATAATTACTGTACAAATTCACCGGCAATATTCGACTTTCTGTATTCCAGTGTGTCGCATTACCCTTTACTGATGGATTAACCGTAATATAACCCACATCACTCGAAGTAATATTTTTTGGTTTTAGTTCAAGTGTACAAGGTAATTTATCAGGATGGCCGATAAGATCACCATTCTTCTCTTTACGCATATTGGCTAAACAAGTGCTTTTATCAGTATCTACATAAGCAGTCATCACACTACTTACAACAACATCAACATCTTTAGTTGCCGCATCGCCTGCTGATATATAAAGCGAGGTGTTTTGCATTGTCGGATAGACATTAAGCGAGACTATATCTTTGCCTTTGACATCATGCGAGAATGTATATGACTTACTTAAATTTTTTGACATGTTATAAGTTGTTGTTGCCGTATTATTGTGGGGACAAATAACTTCCACATCTTGATGGAGTGTATTTATACCACCAAGGCCATTATTAATAGTTGAACTAATATCAGATAAGCTTCCTTTGGCCACGACTGCGGCACCTTTATTGCCTTCTTCTTCGAAAGCTGCGCCTGCACCTACACATATATTATTATTGTAAGCATCAGCAGTAATATAGGTATAGTTCTTCGAATTCAGGCCACAACTCTGTGTCTCTCCACCAGTACCTTGAGAAATTAGCTTATCACAACTCGCATTTGCATTATTAAGTGCATTCTGATTTGCTTGGTCTTGACTTTCTGTAGAAGCACCACCTTCACAAACCGCTGCAACACCCATCCCATCCTTACCCTCACTTGTATATTCAGCAACACAAGCGATAGCAAAATAAATAGGGGTAGTATTAGCATTAGTAGTATGAGGACAAATAATTTCGACATATTGATGTTGTTTATATTCATTGATGGAATCACCAATAGTTGAATCAACATCATCGAAGTTCCCTTTAGCTACTACTGTAGTGCCTGTATTATCTTCTACAGCTGCACCTGCACCTACACATGTATCATTATTGTAAGCGTCAATTGTAATATGCACGTAGCTATCCAGAGAAAGGTCACAACCCGATAAATATCCTGTACTATTTTTAGCCATTAGTGTATCACAACTTGCGTTTGCATTATTAATGGCATTTTGATTTGCTTGGTCTTGACTTTCTGTAGAAGCACCACCTTCACAAGCAGCTGCAGCAGCTATATAATTATTTTTATCGTCATAGGTGTCTACTGTTTCATAGTCAGCAACACAAGCGACAGCAAAATATGTAGTATAGGGATAATATTCTGCCAACACATTAGAAGCATTAGCAATTGCAAACAAAGTACCTACCACAATAATTAATTTTTTTGTGATCCTACGCATACACGCCTCTTTCTTTTCTTAACTATTTAATTGTTATTTAAGTATAGGACTAAATTAAGCAATCTACTGATTTTATATTTAGAAGTGAATTGCTCCATAGAAAGAAGTAACTGAAGGAGAAGCAGAATTAAATAACATTTATATTATTGTTCAGCATCCCACAATCAATATTTTACTTTCGGCAAAATAAAGCATAACATGGATTCAAATAGTAACTTAAAAGGAGCAAAAAACATGTTATTCGATCACCTCAACAAAATTCTCATTGACAAAATAAGCCAACTCGATCAAGACAGTCATGCTAAGGTATTATCAGCACTTGCTCATCAAAGCGAAGCCTTTAATACCGCGTTAACATCACAAAAACTGCCATCTGAATTATCCGACTTTTCTTTAGCATCTTCGCTTTATAACGGCACGCTTGAAGAAGATCTTGAAAAATTTAAGCAACTCTCTGATAAATGGCCGGTCGTATTGGAAAATGGTGAAATTGTAAATTTCAGAAAATATGACAACCTTGATCCTCGCTGGATAGAAGCATTTATCGCTTGGCTTGAAAACCGCAAGATAGCCTTATCTTTTCCTGATAACCCGCCTGTCATCCCCATTGCAGATGAAGCGAAACTGGCTATTTTCGGTGACTGGGCTGGTGGGATGTGGTTTGATAATACTGTGGCTTCGCGCGTCTCCAAGCAAATTAGCGCGCAACAAGCCGATTACGCAATTCATCTTGGTGATACTTACTATTCAGGTAGCACGGGGGAAGTCCAAACCAATCTATTAGAATATTGGCCCAAAAGCAACAAAGCTAATTTCACGCTTAATGGTAATCACGACCAATACCATTGTTTACCTTATTTTAATACTGTTCTGCGAAATCAACTGTTTGCAATGCAACAGGGTTGCAGCTTTTTTGCCTTAGAAAATAGCAACTGGGTGATTATCGGTCTTGATACATCATTTTTTGCCGATTGGGACACCATGTATTTGCATGGTAATCTCAACCAAAAACAGATTGATTTTCTGCAAACTCAGGCGGCAAAAAATAAAGCGATGATTTTACTCAGCCATCATAATGGTCTCGATATTACCGGCAAAGTACCACAATCACCATTATACAATCAAGTGATAACAGCATTATCGGCAAATAAGCAACACAAATACTGGTATTGGGGACACATACACATGGGTGCTGCCTATGCTGAACAAGATGGCATTAAACCCCGTGTCGTTGGACATGGTGTGATTCCATTCGGTCATGCCCGTTTGCTTGATGAGGCAGATCAGGTATTATGGTTTGAAAAGTCGCCAGCGGATCAAGACAGTATGGATGGCAGTCGTGTTCAAAATGGTTTCGCGATGCTGCATCTGGATAATCAAACTATTACGGAAAAATTCTATGGCGAGGATGGCAGTATCCATTGGCAATCTGATCAGTTTTAAACAAGCTAAAAATGTAGGCTATAATTAGTGTATAAACAAACCAATAAGGCGACTGTTATGAAAACAAAAATGATCAAATTAGTTGGGGGTTCGGCGCTGCTATTACTGTTTGCTTTTACCGGCTCAACATTACTTGCCGCCAATAATCCCACCGTATCCGCTTCAACGCCAAGCGTCCATAGCCAAAATATTGAGCAGCAAAAAAGCTGGTTATTGGTCTTACATGCCCATCAAGGCAAAATTGAACAACGCGATGATGGCATGTATTTAATCCTCAATCAGGTATCAGAAGATATGGTTGCCTTTACCGACCGACCTGATCGTGATTATAAGACTGTGAAAACACACAATATTGTAACAAACTGGCAAAAATTGTTCGCAAAAGACAGTGGCGGTGATCCCAATGCTGTTGTCACCCATGCGGAATTAACATCGATGTCTGGCAGTGTGCTACCAGAAGGTTTAATACTGGGAAAACCTCAAATGGCTCACAATACCGTTACATTTAAAGTGGCCACTTTGGATCAAGAAAAACACAGCTTTGAAATCGGAAAAACTTATAAGGATATTAATGTGTTTATTGATAATGTAGATTGGGAGGTAGCTCTCTGAATTATTTACCAATACAAAAATCAGCAAAGATTTTGCCCAATAAATCATCACTGCTAAACTCGCCGGTGATTTCATTTAAAGCTTGTTGCGCTTGGCGTAAATCTTCAGCTAATAGTTCACCAGCTTGATGCTGTTGTAATTGTTGTTGTCCCGTCAATAAACTGTTTTCAGCCCGTTGTAGCGCGTCAAGATGCCGCCTGCGGGCGATAAACACACCCTCACCATCATGAAAACCCATCATTTCTTTTAGATGCTGTTTTAATAAATCAATACCTTGTTGTTGTGTGGCGGATAGATAAATCTCCACTTGCTGTTCAGCCTTATCAATAACTATTTTTGGCTTCTCATTCAGCAGATCGATTTTATTTCTGATAATCATTACCGCTTTATTTTCTGGTAACTGACTTATATCAATGGATTGATTGTCGCTAATGTCGATAACCAGCAAAATCACATCCGCTTTTTCCATGGCTTGCTTAGCGCGTTTTATCCCTTCCCGCTCGACAAGATTGTCACTTTCGCGCAATCCGGCCGTGTCGACAATATGTAATGGCATGCCATCAATATGAATGTATTCCCGCAACACATCACGTGTGGTACCGGCAATGTCACTGACAATGGCCGTTTCATTTTCACTGAGACAGTTTAATAAACTGGATTTGCCGGCATTGGGCGCGCCGACGATCACCGCGGTCATGCCTTCTTGTAATAAACGACCTTGTGTCGCTGACGCTTTAACTGAATGTAAGCTATCAATAATGCCTTGCAAGCGTGTGGTAATGTGTTCATCTTTGAGAAAATCAATTTCTTCTTCAGGAAAATCAATGGCCGCCTCGACATAAAGTCGCAGATGAATGAGCTGTTCGACCAATAAGTTTATCCGCCGAGAAAATTCGCCCTGTAATGATTTAATAGCCGACCTTGCCGCCTGTTCGCTGGTAGCATTGATCAGGTCAGCAATGGCTTCCGCCTGACTCAAATCAAGCTTATCATTGATAAACGCGCGTTGGGAAAATTCACCCGGCCGCGCGGATCGAGCGCCTAAGGCGATGGCTCGTTTTAATAAACGATCGACCACTATGGGACCACCGTGACAATGCAGTTCCAGGACATTTTCGCCGGTAAATGAATGTGGTCGCGGAAAAAAAAGCGCTAAACCCTCATCAATAGCGGTGTCGTCATGATCATAAAAACACAGATGGTGCGCATAACGTGGTTTTAATGTGGTTTTGGTAATCGCTTGCGCAATCGTTTCCGCTTTATCACCGGATATTCTCACAATGGCCACCCCACTACGCCCGGGCGCGGTTGCTAAAGCGGCAATGGTATCGGTTTTGGAAACAGGCATGGTTAAAAATTGTTCCTGTCATTCCCGTTTTCTTCTCCGTCATTCCCGCGCAGGCGGGAATCCAGGAACAGCTTAATATTACTAGCAAAAGTCAATAGTTTACCTAAGGTACAATTAGGGATTAATGTACTAGTGCCTGAGATTTTTTCTCTGGATTCCCGCCTGCGCGGGAATGACGGAGAGAGATGCGGCAATGCCAACTTTACAGCTTGTAACAAACCCATTTTAATTAGCGTTTTTTACGATCCGCTTTCTTTTTGGCAGACCACTGGCTGGCTTTTTTCTTATGGTTGTATTTCCCTTTAGAGTAATGCCGCGTAATCCACCATTGCTGACCAATAGAAATCAGGTTATTCACTAACATGTATAAAATCAGACCCGCCGGGAAATGAATAAAAATATAAGTGATAAATACTGGTAACAGCATCATGACTTTTGCCTGTGTCGGGTCTGGTGGTGGCGGACTCAGTTTTTGTTGTAAAAACATACTTAAACCCATGAGCACCGGTAACACATAATACGGGTCTTTTGCCGATAAATCATGTATCCAGAACATGAACGGCGCTTGGCGCAGTTGAATCGTGGCAATCAATACCCAATACAGGGCGATGAAAAATGGAATCTGTACCAAAATGGGTAAGCAACCGCCTAAGGGATTGATTTTTTCGCTTTTGTACAGCGCCATCATCTCACGTCCCATCTGCTGCTTGTCATCCCCAACTCTTTCTTTGAGCGCGTTAATCTTGGGTTGCAAGGATCGCATCCCTGCCATCGACCGATAGCTTTTAGCCGACAATGGCCAGAATATGAGTTTGATGATGGCAGTGACGATGACAATAGACCAGCCCCAATTGCCGATAATGGCAAAAATATGCTTCATCAACCAAAAAATCAACAATGAGATGGGCCACAACCAGCCATAGTCAATGGTTTTGCTCAAATTTGGCGCCACCGAAGAAAGAATTTCAGCGATTTTCGGGCCGATATAGAACTCACTATTAAGATTTACGGTTTTCCCCGGCGCGATGGTTGTTGTCGGGCTATTAGCACCCAAGGTGTAAATGCCGTTTTGGTTCACACGACTGAAATAATCATAGGTCACGCCGGATGCCGGTATCCAGGCGCCGAGAAAATAATGCTGTGTCATGGCTAACCAACCGTCTTTAGCGCTGAGGTTGACATTTGACGAGGCTAAATTAGAAAACTTAAAAGTTTGATAATGATTCGCCGGTGTTGAAATGGCAAAACCATAAAACGCGTGCATTCTAAACGTGCCATCTCGCGATGGTTTCACATCCGTGCGGGAAATTTGTAAGGATAAGCGCCCCTGTTGCGCTTTAGTGCTGGCGTTTCTAATATGATAACTGACATGCACAAGATAAGACCCGGGCGTAAACGTGAATACTTTACTGATTTGCAAACCATTCGCGCTGGTACCCTGCAACACCACATTGAGATGTTTTTGCCCTTTCGCCAAGGTGTAACTTTGATTGGCGGTGTGGTATTGAATCGCGTGATCGGTAAAACCAATTAACGCGGCTGTGGCTGAATAATGGCTCGCGGCGTCATAACTCAGTAATTTGAACGCTTGATCAGAGTGTAAGGCTACCGGATATTTGGGTAAATCGGCTTCGACAATGCGTCCGCCTAAACTGTCGATGGTCATATCCAATACATCGGTTTTAATATGAATCAATCGATCTTTAGTCGGGGTATTCGTTACCGATGCCACAGATCCAGATTCGGATGCGCTTGTGTTGCTCGCGCCGCTTGGTGCCGATGTTGTCGTCGCTGTTTTAGCTGTCTTGTTGGTATGATCAACTTGTTGTGTCGAGGTCGAAGTTGTCGTGCTTGAACCGTGTCGGAGATATTCTTGTTGCCATTTGGTCCATAGCGTCAAGGCGACCACAATAAACAAGGCATACAGTACAATTTTTTTATAATCCATGCGCGTTCTCTTTTTTAGTCGATGCGGGTACCGGATCAAAACCACCGGGATGGAAAGGATGACAGCGGATTAAACGACGACAACCGAAATAAAGCCCGGAGAAAATGCCATGCTGTTGTATCGCTTGCTCGGTATAGCTGGAGCAGCTGGGATAAAAACGGCACCGTGGTCCTAAAAGCGGACTGATCAAAAGCCGATAGCCTTTGATCATCATAATCATCATTATTTTAATGATAGCTTTGATAATTCGCACTTTTTTTCCAATAGTTATCTAATTTTTCACGTAATTGCTGTTTTGATAAGCTGGATAAATCTTTTCTTGCCAAAAAAATAACATCATAGCCGGATAGCAAGGCCTGATGATAACGAAAACTTTCCCGAATGACACGCTTTATTGTATTTCGTCGCGTGGCTTTTCTTACCTGCTTTTTACCTATAATCAAACCAAGACGGGCAAAATCGATCGTATTTTTTTTAAAAAGCAAAATGAAATGGTGATCGACTCGTTTTTTCGCGCCATCGAATATGTTCTGATAATCCGCCGATTTATTGAGCCGACGATAACGCGGAAAGCATTGATCCACAACAAAATTTATTCATCTGAAACGGTTAAACGATGACGCCCCTTGGCACGGCGTCTTTTTAAGACATCACGCCCCGATTTGCTCGCCATACGTTCGCGAAAACCGTGAGTACGCTTTCTTTTCGTATTACTTGGTTGATATGTTCTTTTCACTTCTTACTACCCTGAATTTACTGAATGATGAAGCCTAATAGAACCGTAAGCGCTTGTCAAGCGTTTTGTGTGATTTGCTATAGATACGACAAAACTATTGACAAGTATGATACAACAACAATAGAGTATTCATTACAACTATTGTCATTCCCGCGCAAGCGGGAATCCAGCACTACTGCATTTATCAGTGCGATCCCCTGGATTCCCGCTTGCGCGGGAATGGCGGGAAAAAGAAAAGCGTTTAGATTAGCGACAGTATTTGCAGGTTTTTATTCAAAATAGGTCCACATAATATGAAACAACCATTAATAGATATATTAGCCTATCTTATCCACAACTATAATGAACACTACATCGGCGGCAGTACAAATGTCATCGACACCGATCTGATGGCGGATAATATGCTGGCAGCCGGTTTTCATCCGAGTGAAGTTGATTTTACCGTCAACTGGCTAGCGGATTTGAAGTTTCTACAGCGCAGTCGCAACAGAATTAAAGCCCCTAAAAAAACCTCGATGCGGATTTTATCGCCGGCGGAAAAACAGCGAATCAATGAAAAAGCGATTGATTATTTATTTCACCTTGAAAGTCTTGGCGTTATCGACGCGCGAACACGTGAAATTGTGTTAGACCAAGCCCTCGCTCAAGACGATATCGTCACAATTGGTGTCACTGAAATAAAATGGATGACCATGATGGCACTGATCAACAAACCGACATCACAGAAAAAACTGGTGCTTATTAGTGAACTGGTTTTTAACGAAAATGTTATAGGACATTAATCATCCATAATAATCAATAAAATTACATGAGTAAAAATCTGGTCATTGTCGAATCACCGGCAAAAGCGAATACTATTAAAAAATATTTAGGCAAAGACTATCAAGTCTTGGCGTCTTACGGCCATGTGCGTGATCTTATTCCCAAAGAAGGCGCCGTTGACCCGGATAACAACTTTGCCATGACCTACCAACTGGTTGAACGCAACGCCAAACATGTGGCACAAATTGAAAAAGCGTTAAAATCCGCCGATAAGTTGTTACTGGCAACCGATCCTGACCGTGAAGGTGAAGCCATTTCCTGGCATATTTATGAAATTTTAAGCGCGCGAAAAAAATTGGCAAAGAAAAAAACCTTACGTGTTGTGTTTCATGAAATCACCAAATCGGCAATTCAAGCCGCCGTTGAGCACCCACGTGATCTGGAAATGGATTTAATCCACGCCCAACAGGCCAGACGCGCTTTGGATTACCTGGTTGGCTTCAATCTCTCGCCACTGCTTTGGCGCAAAGTGCGCCCGGGATTATCCGCCGGTCGGGTACAAAGTCCGGCACTGCGCTTAATCGTTGAACGCGAAATTGAAATTGAGCAATTCAAAAAACAAGAATACTGGCGCATCAACGCCGCGCTCAAAGCCAAAGGCAAAGCGTTTTCCGCTCGGCTTGTGGAATATCAACGCAAAAAACTTGAGCAGTTCTCAATCACCAATGAAAAAGACGCGCACGCGGTCAAAAAAGACCTGCTTGAGCAAGTCGATGGCAAACTTGAAGTCAGCCATGTTGAAAAGAAACAGCGCAAACGGCATTCTACCGCGCCATTTATCACCTCAACCATGCAACAGGAAGCCGCGAGAAAACTCGGTTTTACCGCCCAGCGCACCATGCGCGCCGCGCAACAGCTTTATGAAGCCGGCTGTATTACCTATATGCGTACCGATTCAACCTATTTATCCAACGAAGCGGTTACCAGCTTACGCGATTTTATTGTCAAAGAATATGGCAAAGAAAACTTGCCCAAACAAGCCCGTGTGTTCAAAACCAAAACCAAAAACGCGCAAGAAGCACACGAAGCCATCCGTCCGACCGTATTTACCAACATACCCAGTCAGATGAAGCTAGAAGCTGACCAAAAAAAATTATACACATTGATTTGGAAACGTACCGTCGCCTGTCAAATGATTCACGCGCTCATTGACACCGTCGCCATTGATTTCAGCTGTGGCGAGGGCAACCGTTTCCGCTCTAATGGCTCGACCATCGCGTCGCCCGGCTTTATGTTAGTCTATCTTGAAGGCAAAGACGATCAGAAAACCGATCAAACTGATGATGACGCTATGCAATTACCGCCATTAGAAAAAGGCGAGCTCGTCGATCTTGAAGACATCATCGCCCAACAACATTTCACTGAACCACCGCCGCGTTATACCGAAGCAAGCTTGATTAAAACACTGGAAGAATACGGTATTGGACGCCCTTCCACCTATGCCAGCATTATCGCCACGCTCAAAGCGCGTGACTATGTCACCTTGACGCAAAAGCGTTTCGCGCCAACCGATGTCGGACGCGTGGTCAATAAATTTTTAATGCTTTATTTTACCCGCTATGTCGATTATTCCTTTACCGCCAACCTCGAAGATTCGCTAGACGCTGTCTCTCGCGGTGAAGAAAAATGGATACCGTTACTGGAAAAATTCTGGCAACCATTTAAAGATAAAGTCGACGATACCATGCAAAATGTCAAACGCAGCGATGTCACCCAGGAAAAAATTGATGAAAAATGTCCTAAATGCGGCAGTCAACTGGCGGAGCGCTTAGGGCGTGCCGGTCGGTTCATTGGCTGTACCGCTTACCCTGATTGCGACTACACCCGCAACATCGACGGCGACAAAAACGACAGCGATGACAGCGAGCAATTAGATCGACAATGCCCTGAATGCGGCAAACCCTTACAGATCAAACACGGTCGTTATGGCAAATTTATCGGCTGTTCGGGCTATCCCGCGTGTAAACATATTGAACCTTTGGAAAAACCCAAAGATACCGGCGTGACCTGCCCGCAGTGTCATAAAGGCACCATCTTACAGCGTAAATCGCGACGGGGAAAAATATTTTATTCCTGCTCCAAATATCCTGACTGCAAATACGCCCTGTGGGATGAACCGCTGGATGAACCCTGTCCTAAATGCGAATGGCCGATATTAACCAAGAAAGTCACCAAAACCAAAGGCAGCAAAAAAATCTGCCCCCAACCCGATTGCAAATACAGTGTAAGTCTTGATGAATAATCATAAAATTAATCAAATAAACACTTATCTTACGCAACTCCAGCAAAACATCGCGTCGACCTTAAGCCGTCTGGATGGTAAAAAAGACTTTGTACAGGATAATTATAACGATCAACACGGCAACACCAGTTGCACCTGGGTGATTGAAAACGGCGCCGTCTTTGAAAAAGGCGCAGTGAATTTTTCGCATATTCATGGCAAAAATCTGCCAAAATCAGCCACGGCAAAACGCCCGGAGCTGGCGGGCAAATCGTTTCAAGTGCTGGGCATTTCTTTGATCATGCACCCAGTTAATCCTTTTGTCCCCACCACGCATATGAATGTGCGGTTTTTTTGTACCGATGCTGTCGGAGATGACACGCCGACCTGGTGGTTTGGCGGCGGCTACGATTTAACGCCTTATTATGGTTTTATTGACGATTGTCGCCACTGGCATCAAACCGCGAAAAATGCCTGTGAGCCATTCGGCACCGATGTGTATTCCCGTTTTAAAAAATGGTGTGATGATTATTTTTATATCAAACACCGCCAAGAACCGCGCGGCATTGGTGGTTTATTCTTTGATGATCTGAACGATTGGCCATTTGAACGCTGTTTTGAATTCATGCAAGCCATCGGTGATAGTTTTTTACCCGCGTACACACCGATTGTTGAACAGCGAAAAACTCATGATTACCAGCAACAACATAAAGATTTCCAGTGTTACCGTCGCGGACGTTACGCCGAGTTTAATCTGGTCTATGACCGCGGCACCTTATTCGGCTTGCAACATGGCGGTCGTATTGAATCTATTCTATCATCATTACCACCGCAAGTGACCTGGCGTTATAATTGGCAGCCGGAAACCGGCAGTGAAGAAGAAGCGCTTTATAAAACATTTTTGCTAGTAAAAGATTGGGTGTAACTTCCTATAACATAACATTTGCCAATAATGTCAACTTCAGATATAATGTTGGCTATGAGTGACATTACATTTGATACATTAAAACACGCGAAAAAACTAAGAGAAGCTGGTTTCACCGAGCAACAAGCTGAAGCTCAGGCTGAGGCTTTGAGAGAAATAATTGAAGATAAATTAGCTACTAAGCAGGATTTAAAACAGCTAGAGGAAAGACTTAGTTATAGACTTACTATCCGATTTGGTAGCATGTTAATTGCCGCTGTACTTGTCCTAGCTGCCATTATTAAATTCTAATCCCTCCTCCCAAAAAATAATTCATTATAAATCAATAAGTTAACACTTTCACTCAACTTCTGGCTAAAATTCCTCAAATTAATTCACGTTTTGTCACCAGATTGTCATATTAGAATGCTATAGTTGCCTCAAGTTTAAAAACGAGCAACATTAGCGAGGTGAATTTTGGAAGGTATAAGCATTTGGCAACTCATCATTGTGATGGTCATACTACTGCTATTATTTGGCACTAAAAAAGTACGCAGCATTGGCACCGATCTTGGTCACTCTATCCGTGGCTTCAAACAAGCTTTAAATAAAAAAGAAGACGATACAAACACAGACACAATGTCTGAAAAAACAGACGAAAAAAAGGAAGACAAACAATAAAAATGGATATAATCAACAGTAAGACATTCAACATTTTTACGAGGGCAAATTAAATGTTTAGTAGTGGCGAAATTTTAATGGTATGTTTATTGGCTTTATTAGTACTGGGACCTAACAAACTACCTGGCGTATTACGTCAAATCATGTTATATGTCAATCGAACTAAAGCGTTCATGACCGATGTGCGCCAAGGTCTTGAAAGAGATCTAGGTTTACATGGCGAGCTCGCAAAAGTTACTCATAAGTAATTTATAAGTGATTATGACACAATGTCAGCCCATGCTAACACATTAGCGCTTACTGACCATCTTGCCGAAATTCGACGGCGGGTTATCTGGATACTGCTGTTCTTAGCGATTGCGTTTATCGGCTTCTACCCTTTCGCTTCAACGATCTACCACTACATGGCATTGCCTTTATTAAAAGTAATGCCCAAAGGCAGCCACATGATTGCGACAACCATCATGTCGCCTTTCACCGCACCGCTCAAACTCATTTTTGTGTTATCACTGTTAATTTGCCTGCCTTTTATGATTTTTCAGGTGTGGGGATTTATCGCCCCGGCACTTTATCGTCGCGAGCGCATTCTATTTGGCGTGGTCGCTTTTTTTAGTACCGTTTTATTTTATTTAGGCATGACCGTCACCTACTTTGTCTTATGCCCCATGACATTTCATTTCTTTATTGCCAAAACACCGCCGGGTGTTGAATTCATGACTGACATTCATCACTACGTCAATTTCCTGTTAACGCTGTCTGTCGCGGTAGGTTTGGTATTTGAAATGCCGGTGATCGTCTTATTAATTGTCAGCCTGGGCATTGTCAGCCGCAAACAATTGGCTGAGAAACGACGTTATATGTTTGTCGGCTGTTTTATTGTCGCCATGTTTGTCGCCCCACCCGAAGTGGTTTGCCAAACCTTAGTGGCATTGCCAATGTATCTCTTATTCGAGATCGGTTTATTACTGGCAAGATTATTGGCAGAGAAACCAAAAAACATCATCAATGAAGTAGGTGATGAGGTTTAATCTTATAAAGGGGGACTCATGGTATCTGATAAAAAATCAAAATCGAACGCTTACCAACAAAAAAAGAAAAAAATCCGTTCATTCAAACAGGTGCGTGAAAAATTATCCCAACGGCTCAAACATGTCATCGAAGATGACAACATTCGCGAAAAAGAATTAAAAGCCTTCGATTTATTAGTCTCTCGACGTCAGTTTTTAAAAGGCTCCGCCAAAGTTGGTCTGTTTGCCGGTTTGGTAAAAAGCGGATTAATCCCCACTGCTTGGGGACAGGTGGATAAAGCGTTGCATGTGGATCCTAAAGAGGTGGGTTTGACCGCTCAAAGCATGGCTAGCTTGCAAACGCCTGGTGGCTTAACACTTAATGGTGAACTGTTTCGTGATGTCACTCACAATGCTGTGCCGGCGATTACTGGCCCAGTAGAAACGAGTGGCAATTACCAAAATTTGCACGCGGTGTTAGAAGGATTTCAACCACTACCTAAGATACAAAGTCAGTTGATTGGTGTTGATGAGGAGGATAGTACACCTTTGGAAAATACTTTTGCTGATATTGGCTATCACTATGGTCCGATTGAATTTATCCAGTTTTCTCATTTTATGCAGTTGAATCCGAATGATCAGTCGGATTTAAATGGTTTGACTTATTTTCGTCACCAACAACAAACTTCTCGAGCAGAGAAAGGTGATTCAGTAACGCAAGGTTTCCAAGAGTTATTGATTAATGCGAGTAATGGTTATACGTTTAAATATGGCCTGACTTTCCAAGACACGAATGTCCCCTGTATAGAAGCCATTACTCATTCGCAAACCAATCAAGTTCAGTCTGATAGTAATAATGACACTGGATTATCCATCTATGGTGCTTGGTCAGTTTTTGTTGCTGGCGCATCATCGAAGCAGTATTACCTATTAGTGAAGACCTGTAGTGCCGAGGTATCACTGGAATTACAGGATTCTTTATCAGCTGAGAAGCAATCCACCATAGGCGATTGGAAAATTTTACCCCTTTATGATATATTTGCTCAACAAATATCTAATCAACCTAACTTAAAAATCGATGTAAGAACCTATTACGATATCAATGGGCAAGGATTGTTCCTTATAAATTGTTCTGTTAAGACCCAAAATGGTAATACCCCTCTTGCTCCGCATTTTTTAATTTATACCGACTTACAAGGTAGTGTTCATATTGTACCCATTGAAGTTATTTATGCCACTGATACGGCGACCTACACTTCGGGTATTAATTTATTAAATATAAGTGGATTTGATCTCACTAGCTCGCAGCCTTTTCAAAGTGTGGCACTGGATTTAGCTGTTATTTGTAACAACAGCAAGCGCTCAGGTAAGTTGACTATTTCTAGTAATACTGTCTCAAAAAAAACGTCATCACAAGGCGTCGCTTACTATTTAAATGGAAAGCAAACTTTACATATTAACAGCAGTAATATTACGAACTATGTTCAAATTAATAATGCGATTGCTGATTTAGTGAAAGTATATCAAATTAGTAGTGACGCAGGTAAAGTTGCATTAATGACTGTTTTACACAGTGGTATATTAGCTATTCTTACCAATACTAATTCACAAGGTAAGATTGATGGCGGATGGTATATTGCTAAACAAGATTTTGCTTTTCCTGTTGAGGTAAATGAAGATAATCCACTTAAAAAAAGTACCTTATATGGTGGTTGCAGTAAATATGGGCGTTATTTTTCTAATACTGGCATACAGCGATTATTTCGTTTTTACTGTTCAGACTCCAAAGGAAATTTGTGTGTATTGCGTCAACAAATTCAAAATTCTAATGAGAGTAAATACGGCACACCAATAACAACGACATTGTCAGGTTATGGTATTGCTGTACCGGCATTTTCTTATCAGGCACCTGGCGATGGTTCGCTAGAGTTTAAGCCTAATAGTACAGTGCTAACCTCTGGTCAAAGTATCTTGACCAAAAACACTACTAATGGCAATTCCTACCTGTTGATTTTACAGGAAAGTGATGAGAATCTGGTGTTATATAACCATACTGGTGAATCTTCTAATTATGGGACAGTAATTTGGTCTGCTAATATTGCAAACAAAGGTGGTGTCAAACTAATGTTTCATAGTAATGGAAGTTTGGTAGTGTATAACAGCTCAGGAAAAGCCGTTTGGTCAAATGGTAATGATGGTGAATCTACTAATGTATTTTATTTGCAATCATCAGGAAATCTTATTATTTGGGACACGAACCTTAATGAAACAACTTGGAGCGTAGGAACAGGTGAAGGTGGCAAACCAAAACCACAAGGTAATTATTATGATGCTTCATCTTTAGGTGATGATTATTTAGCTTTTTATGCATTAAATCGCTTTTCGCATGATTCTGAATACATTTATATTAATAAAAATACTCAGACCAATAAAATATGTGCAAGTATTTGTTATAACAAAATGATGGAGTCGAGTTGGCAAGAAGAACAGTTTGTCATCCAAATGGATGGTTTTGAAAATGCGCGGTGTTTTAGTGGTTCAAGCCCGGATAATAGCACAGAACAACTGCTATTAAGTGATGGTAAAAGTATTATAGTGCCAGGGGAGAATGATACTTATTATCGACTATTGATAATAACATCGGAAAGTGATACTAGTAATCTAGGCAAGCTAGTATGGCAGAAAAAAGTAGGCAGTAGTGATTGGACTAATGTATGGGATAGTAAGACTTCCACATGTAGTTCATCAACAGATGCGCTTGCACGAAAGCTATATTTTCAAGCTGATGGTAATTTAGTACTCCGTGACGATGATGGTACTGATATTTGGACACCATCCGACGATGATAGTAGTTTCACGCCCTCTCCTAACTCTCTTTTTTATCTCCAAGCATCCGATGATGGTGGTCTAGCCATCAGGGATAAAACTAATACAGTGATTTGGTCATCGCAGACTAACGTATCAAATGTTGTGGTGGCGGATGAGTGTTTTTACCATACTGAGATTACCCCGACAAATGTGTATGGCAATCCGGTACAGCTGAGTTCCACCCAATTAATTGAGATACGCTCAGCCACTGCATTGAAGATTCTTTGCGATCACACGCGTTCGTATCATTTAATTAATCGCACCACATCGGCGTTATTACCAGTAAATCAGTACTCCGGTAAATTAGTGTTAAGAGTGCCTGCCCGAGGTCGACTACATTGTAGTTTGTTTTTGAGAATCATCGATGTAAAGCAATTCTTAATCAACAAAGCAGAACAGGCATTTTTGCAGAAATTTAACAGTAGTGCAGCAGACGATGATAGCACCACAAATAATGGCGCAGTAACCCAATGGGCAGTCTCTCCTTTATCATTGGGTGCTCAACAACGTTCAACTTATCAGGACTCAAGTGGCACATTTACTTACACCAATACCTCAGCTGTTCATCAACAGGGATTTAACTATAATTCCAAATATGTTAATACCAATGATACTAGTAATCCAAGTGCTGGTGATACAGCGATGAGCCGATTCATTAGAAATGCAGCTACTAAAACTCAGGAACAACCAACACAGTTTGATATCCAGGGTGTTAATAATGCAACTACCAGTAATAGTATTGATCCGTTAAATTATGCCGCGTCACTCATACCAGCTAAGCCAACGACAACAAAATATCCTGATGGTTTTAATCCGTATGAAAACTATACCTGGAGCTTTGATCCCAGCCAAAAACAGATTACGACCATGCTTTCTAGTAATCAAAGTACACAAATGAGCAACCAACTCTTAGGGAGCACTGGCTGTGGCTTGTTTCACCGTCTGGGTGATCTTATTCATAAGATATCACACAGTGTTGCACCAGAAATCTTACATTTTATGTTAAGTGATAGTCTGGAAATACCTGGATTGCAATCATGCCCATTCTTAGAACATGCCATTGATTTTTGTTTAAAGGCTGTCTTACTGATTGTGTTTCCTGAAATTTTAATTGTTGTTGAGGTTTTACTGTTGATTGAACTAGCGCAATTTTTTGTTGATATTGCCGAGGTTGCTAATCAGATGAAACCTATCTTTAAGAGTTATTTCACTACAAGTGCCATACAGAACGGTCTAGTTAACGAGGCAGATGTAGTTGCGAGTGGTATAACAAGCATTCAAAGCAAATTTGATAACAGTGTACAATCATTAATTAACAACCTTGAAAAAACCACTTCGCCACCGGCGAGTGTTAACTTATTTAATGGTAATGGTTTTTTATCTCATATGGTTTCTTTTTTATTTCATCTAGTTAATAAAATTTTATCGTTGATCGAAAAGCTAGTGGCTGAAGGACTGAATGCTACTTTTGATGTGCCAACATCTGTTACCACTGCGATGACAAATATTAGTGATGATATAACGAATACACTTACTCAAGAGAGTGAAAATATTGTCAATACACTTGTTAATACAATTATTAATATTCCCAACTTTCCTGATATATTAATTAGTGTTTTTCAGGGTATGCAAAATAGTGTTGACATTATATTAAGTAACAGTGCTGATGCCGTGCGTCAATTTGGCACGATTGCCGCCGATGAATTGTCTTCATTTATAAGCAATGTGTTAGAATTACCAGCTTTGCTGGCAGTACTGCCTATACCACTTGTGTTAACATTTGAATTTATCAAAAAGGTCACCAATGGAAAAGTCGATTTATTACCAAAAGGTCCTCCAGTTATAGATTTAGCGAGTTTTTTGGCTGCGACATTCTACTGTGTTGCTTATTTAATTGAAAATGGCAAGTGTACAAATCAATGTACTTTACCAAATTATTCCAATGATCAATTGTCATCTTCAAAAAAAACGTCATCACTGGCTCAATCGGGTAGCGCATGCAATGATGACATTATGATAGAATTGATCATTTACGGGTGTCGCACGATTGAAAATACAACTTGGGCATTTAGAAAATCTTACAAAATTTTGGCAGTTTTAAGAATCATGATTAAATGGGTTCGTGTTACTGTTGAATTTATTCAAACATATGAAAATTTAAATCTAAATAGCCTATTATATGATTATTCGTTATTTCTTCATTGGAGTGATGTTATGAATAAAACAATACGTATTTTTGCAACAATGGATGATTTAGAGACAACATTGAGTTTTTTACAGCAATGGAATATTTGCCGTGAATCGATACAAATTGTGCTAAACATCATCTCATTCTGTAATAAATCTAATCCATCTGTATCTGATCTCCTTTTTACCATGGCGAAGATCACCGGGCAGTTCACTTCTTATACACCTTTTATTTCAGACGCAGAAGATCCAGAGGTGGCTTCTGACTATTTATTATCATTAATAGTAATCATCTGGACATGTTTTGGAACCGGTGCATTATTAGAACAATCAGAGAGTTAGCAGGACCAAATAAGAGGACTCTCTGCGTTCAGGAAAATGTTTCGTACATGTGTTAAATGCAAGCATCACTTTCCTTAAAGTGTTTAAGTCTCTCTACCTAATGGCATTTCTCAAATGTGAACACTACCTTGTTTTTGCCGCATGTAAATAGTACAATATTACAAAAACAGAGAAACCATTATGCACCAAGGTACACAACAAGGCGGCGTTGCTAAAGATCCCATCACTTTTTCTGAAGCGGCTGCCAACAAAACAGCTGAATTAATTAACGAAGAAAACAATCCCAAGCTAAAACTACGGGTATTTATCACCGGTGGCGGTTGTTCCGGTTTTCAATACGGCTTTACCTTTGATGAAGATCAAAATGCCGACGATGTTGTCATTAAAAAAACCGTTGGTGATGGCGAAAATAAACAAGAAGTATTGCTATTAATCGATTCGATGAGCTTTGCTTATCTCATTGGCGCCACCATTGATTACAAAGAAGATTTACAGGGCTCGCAGTTTATCATCAATAACCCCAATGCCAAAACCACCTGTGGTTGTGGTTCGTCATTTAGTATTTGACAGTGCCGCTATTGCTTTTTCACTTTTAGCAATAATATAAGTGATCACACAATCACCGCTGACATTAATCGCGGAGCGAGTCATATCCAACAGGCGGTCGACACCAATAATTAAGGCAATCCCCTCAGTTGGCAATCCTGCTTGTTTTAATACCATAATCAGTGTGAACATGCCGGTGCCAGGCACACCAGCAGCGCCGATAGACGCGAGTGTCGCGGTTAACACCACGGCCATCAATTGCCAAATATTTAGTGGAATGTGATAAATATTAGCAATAAACACCGTCGCGACGCCCTGCATAATCGCGGTACCATCCATATTAATGGTCGCGCCCAGTGGCACAGTAAACGCGGCTATACTATTTTTAACCCGCAAACGATCCACCATAGTCTCCAAGGTCACTGGAATCGTCGCGTTGCTGCTTGAAGTACTGAAGGCGAATAACATGGCTGGCAGAATTTTTTTGACAAAGGCAAAGATATTATAGCGGGCAAAAGCTGCCAGCAATAAACCGTATGTCAATATCAATTGCAAGCACAGTACGGCAATAATGGTGATGAAATACACCAAAAGCTGAACAATCAGATCAAAACCGATCTGCGCGAATACTTTGGCAATTAGACAAAATACCGCATACGGCGCGATCGACATGATCAGCAGAATGAGTTTAATAAACACCTCATTGGCGACCTGAAAAATATCGACCAATTTTTTCCCGCTTTGCCCTAATATGGATAAAGCGATACCAAATAATAAGGCAAAGACAATAATCTGTATCATATCGCCTTTCACCAGTGCCGCCACCGGATTTTCTGGAATCAAACTCAAGAGCATGGTTTTAAGTGTGGGATGCTCATTGTGCATCGCATAAACATGACTGCTGGATGTCAGGGTGACATCGCTGCCGATGTGCAAGAGTGTCGCAACAAGTAATGCCATTGAAATGGCCACTGCTGTAGTAAAAATATACAGTGAAATAGCTTTCAGACCTATCCGCCCCAAGGTTTTACCGCTATTTAAGGTGGTCACCCCGCAAACCAGTGAAACAAATACCAAGGGTACAACTAACATTTTCATCAGCTTGATAAAAATACTGCCAATGGTGTCGAAGATATGATTGACTAACACGACATGCAACATACTGGTTTGAGGCAATAGTCGTAATAATAATCCGACAATCACGCCGGCGATCATGCCGATTAAAATCTTGGTGGTTAAATTTGGTGTTGTATTTTTTTTAGGCAAAGTCATTGTTTTTAAATGCTTAATGTTTATGATTATTCATCATTCAATCTAAGCCTTCTTAATCGCCAAATTCACTTTAGCAATTAAATGCGCACTGATCGGATTGGTAATACTGATAAATAACACTAATAATATCACCTCCGTTAAGGTATGCAAATTGCGAAGTTGTATGGCGACACCCAGCAAAATCAATCCAGTGCCTAATGTGCCGGCTTTTGTGGCAGCGTGCATTTTCAAATAGAGTCCGGGCAAACGATACAAACCAATAGCGGCAATCAACGCAAATAGCGCGCCGATAAAAAGTAACAGGTTGCCGAATACATCAAGCATTGTCGGGTTTCCTTTTAACTAAAAACTGCAAATAAGCCACCGTGCTGAGAAACATAATCAATGACAACGCGATGCATATATCTAACAATGCCGAAAAATGGATATGCAGTGCCCAAATACCCACACCACAAATAAACAAATTCACCAGGACTTCGAGCGCGACCAACTTGACTAAAATATCAGCAAAACGCCACACAGCAAGTAAGGTTAACAGTACCGCCATCAATACACATAAAATGGCTGACACTTGTAATATATTATTTATCATCAGCATAATTAAAAATCCTCATCACTCGCGGTTCTATTTTCTGTTTGATAAAAGCGATCACTGTCTGTTGCTGTTGCGCGAACATGACATGCACTTTTAATTTTGATTTATCATCAGTCAAATCAACGGATAAAGTCCCTGGCGTTAATGAAACAATATTAGCGAGCAAGGTACGTTCAACATCATTACGGCAGGCTAAATCAATCAAAATAAATTTCGGTTCGCTTAAATGTTTAGGCGTAATCACATCCCAGGCCACCAGCAAACTTGATTCAATCAGTTCCACAGCAATAATGCCTAATAAAGAAATCAAAGGCAATAGCTTAAACTTATAAGGGCGATCATGCTGTTTGCTTGGTAGAATAGACACGCAAACCAATGACACAATCACGCCAAGACCAATATTGGCAAGCCCAAAGTTATTGCTGAAACCACACCAAATCAACACTAAAAAAATAAGTTTCCACCAAAGCCTCATGACCGCCCTCGCAAAACCAAGTGAATATAATGTTCAGGATGTTGTAATTGAACCGAGATCGGTTTTAAGCATGTAAGAATACCATCCGGCCATAAGCCCATTAAAATAGGTAGCAACAGCAAAGGCGCGATAGCGATAATGACATAGATCGACAGCATCAATGGTTTACCACAACTTGTTTGCCCTTTTTCGCAAAAAACATAACGCCAAATCTTAATCATCGAATATAAGGTAAATAAACTGACAATAATGGCGACAGCGGCGCTGATATAAAAATGGGTGTCCAACGCTGATTTAATAATAAATAATTTTCCCCAAAAACCGGATAATGGTGGAAAACCCGCCAGTGACATGGCCGCTAAAAAGAAAACCACACTTAAGTAGTTATGCTGTTTTAACATCTGCCCCAGTTTTTTAAAACCATCACTGCCATGATGTTGTTCGATAATACTAGCCACCATCAACAGATTGGTTTTAACAAACACATTATGAATGATAAAATAAACCGCGGCAATAATCGCTAAAGCCGAGGGCAACACAATCGCTAATACAATATAACCGAGCTGGCTGACGATATGAAAAGCGAGAATATCTTTAAAGCGGAATTGACTGGCAGCGCCCAACACGCCAAAAAACATCGTAGCTAAGGCCACGAATACCAGACTATGGGTAAAAAATGGACCACGCAGTGGCGACCACAACCAAACTAAACGCAATAACACCACCATCACCGTTTTAGTTACCAAACTGGACAGTAACATCATTGATGAATGACTCGGTTTGGGATAGGCTTTAGGTAACCAAAAATAAAGTGGGAAAACCGCGCCTTTCAAACCAATAGCGAATAACAACAAGCATAAAATGGGTAAAATGGATGGATGCTGAACCTGGATTAACTGATTGGCGATTTCAGCGTAACTTAAACTACCAAAAGCACCGTAAAGCAAAGCGATTGCCAGCAGCATCAATAAGGTACCGGTAATATTCATTAAAGCATAGTGCATCATCGCGTGCGGTTTTGATTGATCACCACTGGCAAGCAAGATAAACGCGCTCACTAATATCACCTCAAACCACACATACAGATTAAAAATATCAGCGGTAAAAACCGCGCCGGAGACACCGAGCAACAATAACCAAAAACCGGCATAAAATCCTTTTTGCCGATTCACAATCGCTTGATCCCAATAACTGTAAAAACTGACACACATTGCCACCAGGGCAAACACCACCATCATCACTTGGCTTAATTGATCGGTGACCAAAGCGATACCAAACGGCGCGACCCACCCGCCTAACATGATGACAATGGTTTGCCGATTGATCACCAGCAAACTCACAATCAATACTAACCACACCAAGATTAAACTGGTTTGCGCCGCGCGACGGATTTTATCAGCGGTTTGCGGCAAGGCGATATGGACAATCAAGGCAAAGATTGACCAGAGAAAAACGCAACTGAGCAACAAGGCGGAAACACTCATAAACTCACGATCCGTTTTTAGTTAATATTTTTTTCAGCAAGGCGCATAAAAAAGCGAGCAGACCAAAACCAATCACAATCGCGGTTAAAATCAAGGCCTGTGGTAATGGATTGGCCATCTTGATGGCTTTGCCATTAATAAATACCGGATGAATTGAATACAAACGGCCACAAATTAACAGAATGATGTTGATGGTGCTGCCTAACAACACCAAACCAAACACGCGCCGGGTAATGCTGGGTTCTAATAATAAAAAAATACTGATGCCAATCAAAATGCCGCAAGCCAAAATAATCATGACGACTCATCCTCCAATTCAGCAATCAGCCAGGATAAACTGCCGACAATTAAAAAATAAATGCCAAAATCAAAAATCAGTGGCGTGCCCAATTTAACCGCGTTACCCAAGAACGCGACATTCAGCCACAGTCCGGTTAACATGGCTTGTCCAGAAAACAAAGCGCAAGCAATGCTGATCAATAATAATAACAAGCCCAAAGCAATAATCCGTGGCGACCAACGATCAAAGCCTGTCGCTTTTAATCCAAATGCCAAGGTATACAAGCCAATGGCGGAAGTCGCCACCAAGGCGCCGATAAAACCACCGCCGGGAAAGTTATGACCGCGCAACACCAACAAAATGGATAGCAACAACATGATTTGCACCAAAAAACGTGTGGCGGTTTGCAGCAAGACAGACATTACTATGACTCCCGTTGTCTTGTTTTGTTTGACGCGCTTTTATCAATCAGCAACCAAATTGCCAAGGCGGTGGCAAGAATGACAATGGCTTCACCAAAGGTATCAAAGGCACGAAAATCCACCAAAATAACATTGACCACATTTCTGCCATACGCCAAAGGCAAACTGTTTTGGATAAAATAGTCGCTTAAATGTGTCGGGAAAGATTTGTTTACCACAGCAAATAATAGCAGGGTTACGGCAATGCCAACACATGTGGCGATCACCGCGTGTACGCCACGCTGTTTGACGGTTAATGTCATCACCGGAAATCGCGCTTTATGCAAGGCGACCAACAAAATAATAACGGTTAAGATTTCAACAAGCAGTTGTGTCATTGCCACATCCGGCGCGCCTTGTAAGACAAAAATAGCGCTCATGATTAATCCCAATAACGCTAAACTGACCATATTGATTAAAAACCTCTGACTCAATAACAAACTGATAGCGGATACAATCAATAACAAACTTAACACACTAAGCGCCCATGATGACGCTTGCCAATTTAGCATCCACCACTGTGACCAGTTTGTCACCAAAGCGAAACCCAGCCAGATTAACAGTGCCGCAAACATCAACATCAATTGTGTGCTGAGCGCCTGTCGTTGCGTGATGTAAGTAAACCAACGACCAAAATATAAAAATTTTGCCAAACCTTTTTCAAACAACACTAATGGGTTTAATACGGATGGCCAATGAATAGCCTTGTTATAAAAAAAGTGAAATACAAAAAATAGCAGCACACCACCCAGCACTGTGGTTAAACTTAAAGCAACGCTTAAACCGGAATAAGCCGATTCAAAATTCACTGGATGCCATATAATACTGTCGGCAGCGGCACTGATAAATGGCCTTAAATAGGATTCCAAACTATTCAGGCAGATAATGAATACCACCAGAATCAAAGGACACAGTAAGCCAAAGGTTAAGGTTTTCTGTTTCGTAAGCGTTGTTCGTCCCACAAACCAATAATACAAACATTTAAAACTGCTGGCGGCAATCAACATACTGCTGAAGATACTGATGGCCATCATCACATAAGATACCGAACCCGATGCCAGCTTCGCTTCATATAACATTTCTTTAACGACAAAACCAAAGAAAGGCGGCAAACCCGCCATCGCCGCCAAACTGACAATAGCGACCAGTGAAGCCGGCAGCCATCGTCGCCCCAATCCTCGTAGCGCCAAAAGATCGCGACTGCCATAAGTTTTATCAATTGTCCCCACCCACATAAACGCCGCGGCCTTATATAAACCGTGAAATAATAAAAACATCGCCATCGCTTCCGCCGCCAGCCATTGATCACTGCCTAGCAAATAAACCATAGACCCCAAAGCAAACAAGGTGGTATACGCCAACAGCGCTTTCAGATCATACTGAAATAAACTTAATACCCCTGCGATCAACATGGTACTCATGCCAAAAAAAGCTAAAGTCGGATACCAATAACTCAGCGTGCCAAACAATGGATGAAAACGCGCTAACAGATAAATACCGGCATTGACCATGGTGGCAGAATGCAGATAAGCGCTGACCGGTGTTGGCGCTTTCATCGCCCCGGGCAACCAGAAATAAAACGGGAACTGCGCCGATTTAGTGACCGCGCCTAATACCAATAAACAAAATATCGCTGTCAAGGAATGAGGCCCCTGTTGTAAAGCGTGTAATGCCGACTGAATCGACCAACTGCCGACCTGCTGTCGCAAAAGAATAAAACCCGCCAACATTGCCAAACCACCTAACACGGAAATAAACATACCGTTAAAAGCGGCTTGATTGGCTTTGGGATCGGTGACGTCAAATTGAATTAACAAAAACGAGGTAATGGTGGTAAGTTCCCAGGCTAAAAACAAGACAATGGTGTTATTCGTCAGCACAATCGCTAACATGCTGATCGCGAATAACTGCAAGAGATATAATAATTTTGTTCGTTTACCCGCGTCGCCCTGGGTATAAATTACCGCGTACATAAAAACAAGCACGCCAATACCACTGATAAGTAAGCTGAACAATCGTGCCAGTCCGTCGATATGATAATCGAATTGAATTCCTAATTGAGCTGACCAGATGATTGGCGAGTAAGAAAAAGGATGAATCACTTGTATCGCCCATAAAAAAATGAGCAACCAATAGGCGAATAAAAAAGCGATGATAATTTTATTTGACCGCCAAGCAAGTGGCAAGGCCAATAACAAACCTATGAGTAGATAGACACTAAGGTTCATATAATAGTTAAAACCCAATCTGACAGTTTAGTTATCTGACAACGGCTAAATCAGTTGATTCATTGTTATCGGACGCTATGACAACATTACCATAGTTTTTATCAATGGCAAGCGGTTTGCTATCAATAAAAGTTTGTATAGAGAGTTTACCATAACAATGTTTTCCAGAATGAGCGCGACAATGATTATACCGCGCCAGCCACTGCTTCACATCTCGCTGTAACAGCTTAATAGAGGTGTAAATTTTGCCAAACTTATTAATCTCCGGACGGAAAAACTATTGCTTAAATACCAGAAAAAACAGGCGAAAATAGATAAAGAGGCCCTTAAATGTTCTATAGCTAATAATCGCTTTTTTGCTATAATTTGATTAGGTTATTAAAAGTAAATTATTATGTCAAATCATACTGTTACTAGTAAGAATTTTAATCCAGTACTTCATGAACGGATACAGGAAGCATTAGCTATTTGTGATTTTGCGGGGATGAAACCTGATAAGGAATTTTGTAGAAACCTTGATAAGGTTGTCAGCGGTGAAAAAACCGTTGAAAGCTTAAAATCAGAAATTTTAGCCAATGCAATGTGTTGAGAAAGAAGACAAAGCGCTTGCTAGATTGATTAAACTCAGGACTGAAAATTATTACTGAACTATGAAGCTAGAAAAGAAAAATATGTTTGTAAGCCCTAACCATATAAAGTCACTCAATTCGATTGCAAATAATCAATAATTGTTTCGCTGGCTTCAGGATAATTGTAATCACGCAGCTTTTCAATAGCGCACCACTGTATAGCCTGTCCTTCAGCGCCTGTCACGTCACCACGGTATTGATCGACTTGCCAAACATCAAGCAGCACATCTCTTTTCGCGTAACGATGGGAAACCTGAAGCAATGGTGACGCTTGGATAACACTAATGCCAATCTCTTCATCAAGTTCACGCTTTAGCGCCTGCAATGCTGTCTCGCCTGTTTCAATTTTACCACCGGGAAATTCCCACAGACCACTGAAAGGCTTGTGCTCAGGACGTCGCGCGATTAGCACCTGACGCTCAGCGTTTATAAGAATGCCGATTACCACTTGCAAGGCTGAGACGGTTTCTTTCATCTCAAAACGCCCACTCAATGACAAAAAGCACTTATACTTTACCGTGACACTGCTTATATTTTTTACCCGAACCACAAGGACAAGGATCGTTGCGCCCGACTTTCGGCATGTCACGACGAAATGTTTGTGGTTTTTCCGGCGCGTTTGCTTCATCTGGTTCGGCAACCGCGGCTTGTTCGGCAAATTCAGCGTGTTCATAAGTCACATTCAACGGTGTGGCGGCGCGGCGCTGATTTTCCATGGCATCAACATCCTGTTGCTGTTGAATCTGCACAATACTGAGCAGTTTGATCATTTCATACTTGATCTCTTCCAGCATCGCTATAAACAGTTGATACGCTTCACGCTTATATTCCTGCTTGGGATTTTTTTGCGCGTAACCACGGAAATGGATACCTTGACGCAGATGATCCATGGCACTGAGATGATCACGCCAATGACTGTCAACCGTTTGTAAGGCGATTGCTTTCTCAAACTGTCGCATGCCCGTTTCACCAACCTTGGTTTCTTTCTCGGCATAAATTGTTTCCAGTTCAGTACGTATCAATTGTTCAATGTCTTCATGGTTTAATGACTTATCGGCATGGACACGTTCAACTAAATTGATTGGTAAACCAAATTCATTGGTCAAATTATCTTGCAAGCCTTTCACATCCCATTGTTCTTCAATGCTGCCAGACGGAATATAACTATTGACCAAGCCGCCAACAACTTCCGCGCGGGTGTCTTTCACATCATCGGCAATACTCTCTTCAGCCAAGAGATTATTACGTTGCTGATAAATCACCTGCCGTTGCTCATTGGCAATATCATCGTATTCAAGTAATTGTTTACGAATATCAAAATTATGCCCTTCGACTTTACGCTGCGCGTTTTCAATGGCTTTGTTTAACCAACTGTGTTCAATGGCTTCATTTTCTTTCATACCCAATTTCTGCATTAAACCCGCCACCCGTGGTGAGGCAAAAATACGCATCAGATTATCTTCGAGAGACAGATAAAAACGCGAACTGCCCGGATCCCCCTGACGTCCGGAACGACCACGCAATTGATTATCAATCCGCCGTGACTCATGCCGTTCACTACAAACCACCGCCAAACCACCGGCATCGAGCACCTGTTGATGCCGTGCTTGCCATGCCGTTTTGATCGCCTCCACTTTTGCCGGATCAGGTGTTTTGCCCAAAGCCGCGATTTCCGATTCCAGATTACCGCCAAGCACAATATCGGTACCACGTCCGGCCATATTGGTGGCTATGGTAATCGCGCCCGGACGACCAGCTTCGGCAATAATTTTCGCTTCTTTTTGATGAAACTTGGCATTCAATACCTGGTGATCGATTTTTTCTTTTTTCAGCAATGCCGATAAATATTCTGACGTCTCAATCGCCGCGGTACCCACTAGCACCGGTTGACCGCGTTCACGGCAGGCTTTGATATCCTCGATCACCGCGTCGAATTTGCCTTTCATGGTTAAATAAATTTTATCGGGGTGATCTTTACGGATCATCGGTTTATTGGTGGGAATCACCACCACTTCTAAACCATAAATTTGCTGAAATTCAAACGCCTCCGTATCGGCAGTACCGGTCATGCCTGAGAGTTTTTGGTATAAACGGAAATAATTCTGGAAAGTAATACTCGCCAGCGTCTGATTTTCCTGCTTAATCGGCACACCTTCTTTGGCTTCAACCGCCTGATGCAAGCCTTCAGACCAGCGACGACCGGGCATTGTACGACCAGTATGTTCATCAACAATCACAATCTCACCATCCTTAACAATATACTCGACATCACGATGGTAAAGTGTATGCGCTCGTAAAGAAGCGTTGAGATAATGATTCAGGGTCACATGTTCCGAATCATACAAACTGCCATGCTCACTTAATAAACCAATTTTGCGTAACAGTTCCTCAACGCGCGCGTGACCAGATTCCGTTAAAAACGCTTGGCGGTTTTTTTCTTCGAGATAATAATCCCCGTCGCCATCTTCTTCTTCCCGTTTGGTCAATTGTGGAATGATACCGTTAATTTTAATATACATATCCGAGCTATCATCGCTGGGACCGGAAATAATTAACGGTGTACGCGCTTCATCAATTAAAATAGAGTCCACTTCATCGACTATGGCAAAATTCAATGTCCGTTGTACTTTATCAGCTAAGCTAAATGCCATATTATCGCGCAAATAATCAAAGCCGAATTCATTATTGGTACCATAGGTAATATCAGCGGCATACGCTTCGCGCTTGTCTTCGGCACTCATATTCGGCAAGTTGACACCAACCGTCAAACCTAAAAATTCATAAATAGGACGCATCCACTCCGCGTCACGCTGGGCTAAATAATCATTAACTGTAACAATATGCACCCCTTCACCGGCAATGGCGTTGAGATAGGCCGCCAGTGTCGCCATCAGCGTTTTACCTTCACCGGTACGCATTTCATCAATTTTACCCTGGTGCAGCACCATACCACCAATCAGTTGGACATCAAAATGCCGCAAACCCAAAGTGCGCTTACTGACTTCACGTACAACGGCAAACGTTTCAATTAATAACTCATCAAGCGAGCTCCCCTGCTGATAGCGCTGACGAAATGCATCAGTTTTGGCTTTTAAAGCTGTATCATCGAGTTTTGTCAATTCCGCTTCAAGATGATTAATCTTGATGACCGTCTTTTTCATTTTTTTGATCAATCGTTGATTACGACTGCCAAAAATCTTCTTAAATATTGTCTGAAACATAATTAAACCTTTTATTCAATTATGCTATTATCCACATTATTGATGTTAATAGCAATGCCATCCTTAGCAATATGACAAAACCTTACAAAAAATTTCACCAAATTAAACATCCGCATAAAAACAGCGCCTTAACAGCGCTATTGGATCAACTTAAAACACTCGACCACCTGAATAAGCAATGGCAATCCATCGTCAATAATGAACAGTTAATCGCGCACACGCGACCGGTATCACAGCAAAACAATCGGTTGGTGATTGCCGTAGACAGTCCGGCATGGGCAAGCAAACTACACTACCAAAGCTCCGATTTATTGGCGCAATGGCGACAGCAAATCAATCCAGCACTTAGTGGCATTGATGTCATGGTCACAGCGACACCTTTCAAGGACAGCATCGCAGACATAGCATCACCATCTCGCGCGTTATCGCCTCTCTCTTTGGAAAATATTTCAGCGTTGACACAGCTGGCAAAAAGTGTGAGCAATCCTCAATTGAAGAAAGCCTTATCGGATTTTGTCGCAACAGCCAGCCAACATCGCAAAAGCGGTATTGGCGCTTGAGCGCTTAATAGGTATTTGCTACAGTTAATATTTATTCGCGACAGTTATCCTTAAAATATTATGATCACATTCAGTTTTGTTATCCCCGCCTATAATTACGCCGATTATCTGCCTAAAACACTTGATTCTATTTTAAAACAACAAGGTGACGACTACGAAATCATTGTCGTCAATGATGGTTCAACCGATAATACAGATGAAGTCATGCGTGATTACCTTAATCGGTATAATGATATCATCAGCTATTATAAACAGGTCAATCAAGGCCCTGCCGCCGCCAGGAATTTTGCTGTTAGCAAAGCTAAGGGCGCGTTTATTTTCGCGCTTGACGCTGACGATTGTCTTACACCATCAGCTTTACATGTTTTACGTCAAGCCATAGAAACTTATCCGGACAAAGACCTTATTGCCGGAAATCATTTTTCAGTATGGCAAGATGGTCGGGTAAAAACCAAACAACAACCCAAACTTTCTGATAATAAAGAGGCTAATTTTATTGCTTTTATACGCAAGCAGGTATCCATTCCCTGTGGCACAAGTATTGTGCGACGAGAAGTGTTTGACAAAATACAGTATTACACGGATATTGTTGGACGAGAGGATACTGTTTTTGTGGCGCAAGTATTGGCCTGCTACCCGGCAGTTATGTTGGATAACCCTATTGTTAAAAGAATGATGCATGACGATAGTTTTCGTTATAAACTAGGTGAAAAAGGCGGTTATGACCTTGTGATTGCCGATAAACTGTTTGATCCCGAGATTATTCCGGAAACGTTAATGCCTTATAAAAAAGAATATAAAAGCCGTCTTTGTCTTGCTTTTTTTAGAAATGAATACAAAGCTGGTCATTATAAAGCAGCGCGAAAATGGTACTATTTAGCGATAAAGACCATGCCTCGGCATGTATTCCATTGGAATTATTTGAGCAAATTTCTAAAAAGCAAACTAAAAATACAAAGCTAAACCACCCGCCACAAATGGCGCGTAAGTAATACGCATATGATTAGGCATGGTTTGTTTGTCTTTGAAATTCAAATACAGATAACCGGTCTTAATATAAATTGCCGGCTGAATGCCGGGGAAACTTTTAGTCACCGGGAAATAAGCGATACCGGTATTGGCTTCATAGTTATCTAAACGTGTCAAACCCGGCACGGTAACGTGTACGGCGCTACGCCATTGCAGGTAGGCGGATAAGTTATAATCAAAGTTTACTTTTAATTCAGGCGCTAAATGGCTAAACCCCCTGGAAGTGCTTTGCGTATCCGAACTGATCTTGTAATTAAAATTCATCAGCTCCAAACCAACACCCGGTCGAAGTGAAAATTTTTGGCCGTGTAATGCCGTTACACTAGCGATCAAGTGCGTTAAAGCGTAATAGGAATTGGTCTTAACATGTGTTCCAGCTTCGAAAGGAATACCATGCGTGACTAATGATTGACTCAAAGTCGCTGAGCCATTCAAGAAAAGCCGTTGATAAATCGCGTCCAATCTAAACAACAGAAAACCGCCACTCGCCCCAGCTTCAAGCAGTCCTGGATTTTTCACTCCCAATTCAGAAAACGTTGGTCGATTGGGACTGCTCGATCCCGGCTGACCGCCTCTTGGAATTTGTTGAAATCCACTGATACCACCGATGCCATAATCCGCCCATAGCGAAAAAGCCGATGCCGGCCTTATAAAGGCAATCATTGCGATCAAAGCAATCACATTATAGAAAAAAAATGCGATTAGCCGTTTTTGAATAGATTTCATTTTACCCCAACTCTTTTATTTATCCCTCATTGATTCACAACAGAGATGATAAGCAGGCTTATTTAGACTTAACTGGCAGGCGTTAACACCGGATGCAGAAATGAGACTGGCGCGCTTTCTTTTTCTTCATAGGTGACATATTCCCAGGCACCTGTTGTATTAATCAATTTTTGTACTAACTGATTATTCATCGCGTGTCCGGATTTGCAACATTCAAGCGAACCGATGATGGGACTGCCGCACAAATACAAATCACCAATCGCGTCCAAAATCTTATGTCTGACAAACTCATCTTCATAACGCAGGCCATCCTGATTTAATACCCGATAATCGCCAATAACCAAGGTGTTATCAAGACTTGCGCCTTTACTGAGCCCCATAAGGCGAATTTTTTCATAATCGGCAAGAAAACCAAAGGTACGCGCGCGACTGACTTCTTTAATATAACTGGTTTTAGAAAAGTCAATTTCGGCAATTTGTGGTGAGTTCTGAAAAACGGGATGGTCATATTCGAGTCTAAACGATATTTTAAAACCATTGTGAGGTTTCAGTTTGATGAATTTGTTGTCATCGCGGAAAACGATGGGCTTTTTAATGCGAATAAATTTTTTAGCGACATTCTGCTCAACAATACCGGCAGACTGTAATAAAAATACAAAAGGCCCGGCACTGCCATCCATAATGGGCAATTCACTGGTATTGACCTGCACACGCACATTATCAATTCCCAGACCCGCCAAAGCCGACATTAAATGTTCAACCGTCGAAATTTTAACCCCATCCTTGATTAGGGTTGTATTTAATACCGTGTTATTTATGAATTCATGATTGGCGGGAATTTCAACCGGTTGCTCTAAATCAACCCGCTCAAAAACAATGCCTGTGTTGGGTGGCGCCGGACAAAATGTTACTTCCGCGCGTTCGCCACTATGAACCGTTACGCCTACCGCCTTAATAACGTTCTTTAAAGTTCGTTGCTTTACCATTTTTTGTCTCTACAATCACGCAAAAACAGCCAACACAGTATCTCGACCGATTCAGCGTTGAAAAATCAAGCGCGCTCTCATATAAGCGTCCTACAGCCCATATAGCAATGCCATAAAGACACAGAGTCACACCTCTTTCTATCGTTATCTTGACCTAAATCAAGACAATTGGGTGGCATAATACGCAAAAATCAACCGAAGTGCAAGTTATGTGGCTATTTCTTACGTAAAAATGCCGGAAGATCCAAATATTCGAGTTCTTGTTCCTGCACAACCGGCCCATTATCCTCTACCGCGGCAACCACGGGTTGCGGCGGCTCGACCTTCTGTTTTCTTAAAATAGTGGGTTTTTCCAATGCCTCATAATCGACGGAACCATCAACATGCACGGACTTTGACTTGCTAATAGTATTACTAAAATGCTGGCCCTGCATGGTTTGCGCCAAACCAGTGACTACCACTGTCACCCGCATACTTTCTTCCAAACTCGGATCGATAACAGTACCGACAACCACCGTCGCATCATCAGAAATAAAGCTCTTGATCACATCGCCCACTTGTTCAAATTCCCCTATCGACATATTTAAACCAGCGGTAATATTGACTAACACGCCTTGAGCGCCAGTTAAATTGATGTCTTCCAGAAGCGGACTTGAAATCGCCGCTTCCGCGGACACTTTCGCGCGATCATCGCCAACCGCTTCACCGGTACCCATCATCGCCATCCCCATCTCGGACATGACAGTGCGCACATCAGCAAAGTCAACATTGATGAGGCCGGGGCGGGTAATCAGTTCAGCAATCCCCTGAACCGCGCCGGATAGTATGCTATTTGCCGCTTTGAAAGCGTCTAAAAGTGAAATTTGCTTACCAAAAACCGTCAAAAGCTTATCATTGGGGATGGTAATTAATGAATCGACATATTTTGCTAATTCCTGAATACCGTTCTCGGCCAATTCAGCCCGCACGCGCCCTTCAAAAGAAAAAGGTCTTGTGACTACGGCCACCGTCAATATCCCTAAATTCTTGGCAATTTCAGCGACAACCGGCGCGGCCCCTGTGCCCGTGCCACCGCCCATGCCCGCGGTAATAAATACCATATCGGCACCATCAAGCACTTCGCGAATACGCTCATAATCTTCTTCAGCGGACTGTCGACCAATACGAGGATTGGCACCGGCGCCCAATCCTTTGGTTAATTCCCCCCCAATTTGCAAATTGATCTTACTCATAGAGTTTTTCAGGGCTTGCGCGTCGGAATTAGCGCAAATAAACTCTACCCCTTCAATAGTTTGTTCCACCATATGTTGTATGGCATTACCACCACCGCCACCAACACCAATTACTTTGATTACCGCGCTTTGTGGATATGTGTCTACTAGTTCAAACATGTTATTTTCTCCGAAGCTATCTCACTCTAAAAAATTTTAAACCAACCTCTCATACGACCGAAAATCGACCGTAAACCAATATTTTTATGTAATTTAGGTGTATTACCCTGCACATACTGCTCGTGCGCGTAACGTAATAAACCGATGCCCGTGGCGTAAATCGGGTTTCTGACCACATCAGCCAAACCGGTAACAGATTCCGGCACCCCAACGCGTACCGGCGCGCGAAACACTTTCTCTGCCAGCTCAACACCACCCTCAATTTTTGAACCACCACCAGTCAATACAATACCAGCTGGGATCAAATCTTCAATCCCCGCGCGCCGCATTTCTTTCTTGACCAACTCAAACAGTTCTTCATAGCGTGGGCCACACACCTCGGCTAAAGTCTGCCGCGCTATTTTCTGACCATTGCGGTGACCAACACCGGGGACTTCAAAAATATCGTTGGCGCTGACCATATCCAACAAGGCACAACCATGCTGTAACTTGATTTTCTCAGCGTATTTTGCCGGTGTGCGCAGGGCAATGGCAATATCATTGGTGACTTGTTGACCGGCAATAGGAATAACCGCGCTGTGGCGAATGGCATTTTTGGTAAAAACGGCTAAATCGGTGGTACCGCAACCGATATCAATCAGCGCCACACCCAATTCTTTTTCATCTTCGGTTAATACCGCGTAACTGGAGGCCAAAGGCTCAAGAATAATATCACTGGCGTCAATATTGCAACGGCGGACACATTTAATGATATTCTGCGCTGAACTGACCGCGCCAGTAATAATATGTACCTTGGCTTCCAAACGCACACCGGACATGCCGACAGGATCTTTAATGCCAGGCTCACCATCAACAATGAATTCCTGCGGCAAAATATGCAGCACTTTCTGATCAGCAGGAATGGCAACCGCTTTGGCGGCTTCAACCACATGATTGACATCGGCCTGAGAAACCTCACCACCCTGTATCGCGACAATACCATTTGAATTAAAACTACGAATATGGCTACCGGCAATACCAGCAAAAGCCGAATGAATTTGACAACCGGCCATAAGCGCTGCTTCTTCCAAGGCTTTCTGAATCGCCGCCACTGTTGTTTCAATATTGACAACCACACCGCGTTTCAGCCCCGTGGAGGGATGCGAACCGATGCCGATCACATGCACATTGCCGTCAATGACTTCGCCGACAATCACGACAATTTTTGAGGTGCCAATATCCACACCAACTAATAAATCTTGTTTTTGTGTTTGTTTTGCCATAATACGTACTATTTAGTTTCCTTCAACAAGTTCAGCGCGGTGCTGAGGCCAACGGATGGATTGCCATTTTTTTCAATAACTACTTTTCCCACGCGACAGCCATACCATTTTTGTAGCGCAAATCGACACTTTTTGCCTTTCGCTTAGTCGAAGCAAAAACCTGTGGATAAACTTTCACAAAATAATCCGCTCGAGTCAAGATATCCTTTTTACCTAAAGCCAAGTTCATCCCATTATTTAGCGTAATTTGCCAGGAATCGCTGTCATCGACCCCAATTTTATCAATTTTCAACGATAATGGCCGCAATTTAGTCATAAGTTGCCGATAAGTCGATAACACACGTAATGCCGCTTGCTCATTCGGACCGGAAAAATCTGGCAAGTTTTGGGGAAGATTGGCAGAAAGTGGATAAATCACCTCGCCATAACGGGTGACAACACCGGTTCGACCCCACAAGGCCTGCGGTTTTATCATTCCTAAATTGATAACAATGGTATCCGGCCATTGCCGACGCACATTCGCGTTGGCTATCCAAGTAAAATTCTGCAAACGCGCTTTTACAGCGCTAATATCGACCGCAAAGAAATTCTTATTATGAAACAAAGGTTTAATTGATTTCACCAGCGCGCGCTTTTCAAGCGGATGATCAACACCATTGATGACAACGGTCTTTACAGGCTGGAACTTCGGTGAGTGTAAATAAGCCAGTGTCACTAAAACAAGCACAACAACAATGGTGATCGATACCACAGGTACGACACGCCGTTTTATCATTTGTTGCTCACCTCAAGTTTAGTGCGACATTAAAACGGTTATTGTAGCTTTAATTATTAATGACCACAATATGTTGTTGAAAAAATCTTTTAAACACTTAGCGGAACCCCCGGTCCCTGAGCCTGCCGAAGGGTCGAAGGGCGAAGGGCATCGCAAATTTTCTGAGTCCGTGCCTTGACTTCGACAAGCTCAGCCATCTTGTATGCTGAAACTGCCCAAGAAAGAGGTGAAAGGCATCACAAACTTTCTGCTCCGTGTCTTGGCTTCGACAAGCTCAGCCATCTTGTATGCTGAAACTGCTGAAGAAAGAAGTGAAAGGCATCACAAACTTTCTGACTCCGTGCCTTGGCTTCGACAAGCTCAGCCATCTTATACACTGAGCCTGCTTGTCCTGAGCCTGTCGAAGGGTCGAAAGATTGAAGGGCTGTGGCTAACATTATGGCCAGCCACATTACCCTGTCGACGATTATTTAAAACAAACCAGCAATACTATGCGCGACTTGCTTAGCCAATACCGGTTCCGCTTCATCAAATTTAAGATTGACTTTATTAGCACTACTGAGCAAACGGGTACGGTAGGTCTGAAAAGATGACGTATCACTTAAACGTGTTTTAGTTTGCGTGGCACTGCCTTGCTGCACCTGACTGGTTGTTGTCGACTGCGCCGTTTCCCCTTTGGGCAAACGTGCCTGGATCTGCACATCGGTAACCATACTGTACGTGACATCCTTAACAGCTGAATCGGCAATGCTGGTCACGACTGAACCGATCAGCCCACCGGCGAGTGTACCGCCACCAGAACCATCTGTAGCCACCGAGCCGGCATACGCGCCTACCGCGGCACCTGCGACCGATGAACCAAATCCACCCAACAGCGCTTGCTGGGCGGCGGTTTCAGAAAGTCGCCCTACCTGCAAGACATTAGCTTGCAGAATATAATGCGCGGCATTCGGGTCTTGCGTTATGGTGTATCCTTTTTGTTTAAGATCGGTCTCCAATTGTGGCTGAATAATAAGATGTGTTTGATCGCTGGTATTTTTGACAGCGACATAAATAGTCTTTTCAGCCGGTTTTACTGGCGGTAAAAAAATACTTTGACTGGTCTTGGTTTGCACTTCCAAGTGACGATGCGCGACCATAGTTTGTGTCGCCGCGCAACCCGAAAGTATAAACACAGCTACGACACTTGCTAATTTTAGAGGCACTTTAATAGCATTTAACATAAACGTAATCTCTTTAAATGATCTAGGGTGAAAAATTCCATTATAAGACTGCCTAATTCGATGTCAAGGGCAAGGCGCGGCTGCTTAACATTTTTATTGAAAGGACGATAAGGAAAGCGAGCATGACGAACTTGTCAGGTGCCAACCCTTGCAACGCCAAACAGCACTAATAACCATGTTTATTGCCAATAATTTGTTCTAGTAATTGCGTCGGTGACAATGGTTTTTTTTCCGCCAAGGCTTGATGGTAGAACACTGTTGATGGCGTGAGCGCCGGCAGCGCGTTGATTTCAATAATCATAATATCGCCATTGTTTATGTTGACAAACATATCAATACGCACGTAACCATTGATGCCAATATGCTCAGCAAGCTGTTTAATACGCCGTTTGATTTTTCGCAATAGTGCTGGCGCGATAATATCCGCTGGTGGTGGCGTAATATTAACGCCACTGCCGCCTTGGAATTTTTCTTCAACCGTTAAAATTTCACCACTGCTGACCGTAATACTGGGGTGAAACACATGTATGGTTTTCTTATTTTTCTGTCTTTGTTCAACAACCGCGACAGTTAATTCTAACCAGCCACTGTATTGATGATGTTGAATGTGGTTATGTTTAATCGCCAAAGTATCAGTGGTAATAAATTTTTCAATTAACAAATACTTAGGTTGAATTGTTGGCATTTCAATAATGGTGTTTTTCCAGCTAAACACATCGGCTCGAATAAACTCAACATTTTGCTGAATGAAATGTAAATATTTTTTTAAATCAGAAAACTGATCCAAGCGCGCGACGCCAGCGGAACAGCCGTCGCGCTCCGGCGGGATAATAAAGCTATCGCAATTGAGTTGTCGTTTTAATGTTTCCCATAATGCCTGTAACTGCTGTTCATCACGCGCGAGCAAGGATTTAACAGCGTAACGTTTGCCGGCAATTGCGTAAACCCCCGGAATAGTCGCTGCAGTAACCGCTTTAGCGCTAAGCCATTTATTCATACATAAGCGCGCGGTTTGTTCATTGGGACCGTTAAATTTTACCCTGTCTTTCATTAATTTTGCTTGCAGTGTGCCGTTTTCACCGATGCCGCCATGCAACGCGATAAAGACAAACGGGGATTGTTGAATGAATTGATTTAAACGCATTTTCTTTGGCGAAGAAAATTCTTTATCACAGCTGTCATAAAAAAGACCTAAACGCTGACGCGCGCTTTTTTCAAACGCGTAAAGACAATTTTCATCATGGTGATAGCGCTTACAGCTGGCGGCAATTTCTTCTACCGTATGATTTAAGGCTAATTGGTAAGGCAATTGCCAGACATGATTGTGTTCATCAAGTAAAAATGGAATCGGTTGATAGCGCTGTGAATTTCTCAGTTTTAACCAAACATTGGTACCGCTCATCAATGATACTTGACGCTCGGCGTTGCTGCCGCCAAACAAAATATGGACCGGCTTACGTTTTTTGCTCAGCGTGGTTTTTCGAGCGTTAAAAGGAATATGATAACGACTACAGGCATGGGCGATCACATGACGCAACACATCACTGTGGCTCATACCAACCCGCGCGGCTTGCATGAATAAAAAGCTGTTCTGTTCCATGCCACTGATGGGATTAAAATCAGAAAACCAGATCCGCCCATCCGGCAATACCCAGCCGTCAAAACGGGCAAAATCACGCATTGAAAACAACGCGAATAACTGCTCCGCCTGTACGCGAATTTTTTCAATAGTATTGTCATCAAAGCGTGGCGGACAATGATAAATAACACTGCGGTTGGGCAGGTATTTTTTGCGGAAATCAAAAATCTGATGTTTGTCGTAATCGGCTTCAATTTCAGTCGGCACTAAAGCAACCGGCAAATGAAAACGGTTATGCAAAATAATAATGGTAAACTCAATCCCTTTGGCAAACGGTTCGATCACCACCCGTTTATAGATGTTTTGATTGAGTAAAAAATCAACTTTTTCCAAAGCTTCCTCAGCCGTACTCACTGAAAAAACACCAATACTGGAACCACCCGATGCCGGTTTGACAATCGCCCGTTTGAGTTGATGCCGCTTAAAAAAAGATTTAATTTTTTTTAAGCGATGATTATCTTTTTTAGTTAACACCATCGATGACAAGGTAAAAAACCCTTGACTGGCTATGGCTTCATTGGCAGTAAATTTATCAAACACCTGGCGACAAGTGCGCGCGCTCGAGCCGACAAAAGGAATGGCGTTTTTTTCCAGAAAATGCTGAATACCGCCATCTTCACCAAAACAACCGTGCATGACTGGAAAAGTTAAATCGACTTGTTTAAGCAAGCGCAACAATTGTGTTTGATTTAAGGCCTTGGCGGTATGTTGCAGTTTAAAATCAAAATCAGAAGGCGTGTTAGAATAAAGTTGCGCGGTCGATAATTGATACGCCTGTTTTTTATAATCAAAGTAAATCGGTACAATGCTAATATCATCCGCGCTCAAATGATCCAATACCGACCGCGCTGAATTCAGTGAAATACCGCGTTCAGGTGAGGGCCCGCCACAAAGCAAAGCAATGTTAATCATTTTTTTCTTTTTCATGATCGATTTATTCAACAGTCACTGATTTGGCTAGATTTCTCGGCTGATCAATATCGGTGCCTTTCATCGCGGCGACATGATACGCTAAAAGCTGCATCGGAATCGCGTAAATAATAGGCGCAATCATATCAGCAACAGCTGGCAAGCTCAAATTAATGATTCGATCTTGCCAGTTATTTTTTGTTCGCTCCGATGAAAAAACAATAAGCTTGCCGCCTCTCGTCTGTACTTCTTGCAAATTTGATTTGAGTTTATCAAACAGTTCATTTTCCGGAGCGATGGCGATAACCGGCATTTCTTCATCAATTAAGGCTAATGGACCGTGTTTCAGTTCACCAGCTGCGTACGCTTCAGCATGAATATAAGAAATCTCTTTTAGTTTTAGCGCGCCTTCCATGGCGATAGGGTATTGTGTGCCTCGTCCTAAAAACAAACAATGTTGTTTATGGGTAAAAAATTCCGCTAATTTGGCGATATCGTCATTGACGCTTAACGCTTTTTGTAATAAGTCAGGCAATTGTTTCAGCTGGCATAAGCATTGTTTATAGGCATCCATACCACGTAATTTAGCCAATACCGCGGTTAGCAACAATAGGCTTACCAGCTGTGTTGTAAACGCTTTCGTGGACGCGACACTGATTTCAGTGCCGGCTTGGGTTAAAAAAGACATGGCCGAGTTACGACGCAAACTGCTGTGCGCGACATTACAGATGGCCAGTGACGATAAATACTGCTTGGATTGTTTTGCCTGTTTCAATGCCGCGAGTGTGTCCGCTGTTTCACCGGATTGAGAAATAGTTAAAAATAAGGTATTGGGCATGATGGCAACGCGCCGGTAACGTATTTCGCTGGCGACTTCAACACGGCAAGGGATGCCGACAATACTTTCTAACCAATAACGGGCAGCCAGTCCAGCGTGATAACTGGTACCACAAGCGACGATTTGTATCTGTTCAACCTGTGTTAATACGCGTTCAGCATCAGCGCCAAAAATATTAGCGCTTATTTCTGTTTCACTGATGGCATTGTTGATAAGATCAGCAATAACTTGTGGCTGTTCAAAAATTTCTTTAAGCATGTAGTGACGAAAATGGCCACGATGATTTACTGATTTTTTTTGTGGCAATGGATGTGTTTCACGCTGGACAATATTGCCTTTACTATCATAAATGGTGACCTTGTCCGAACGAATATCAGCAATATCACCTTCTTCTAAATAAATCAGTTCTTCGGCAAAATCAAGCAGTGCGATAATATCGGAAGCGACACCATTCTCACCTTGTCCAAGACCGACAACCAGTGGACTGCCTACACGCATGGCCAGCAAGCGATTGGGTTCACGCGTGTTGATAATACTCACCGCGTAAGCGCCTTGTTGTAGTGTTTGACGTAACTTTAACAGCGCGTCTAATCCATCACCGGTTTGCCGCCAATACTGATTAAACAAATGGACAATGACTTCACTATCCGTATCCGAATAAAAAACGGTTCCCTGTTGTTGTAAGTCTTTTTTCAGGTTCTCATAGTTTTCGATAATGCCATTGTGTACAATCGCGAAAGTGTTATCCGATAGATGTGGGTGCGCGTTTTTTTCGCAGGGTTTGCCATGTGTCGCCCATCGTGTATGGGCAATGCCTAGGGTGCCACTGATGGGCTGTTGCTTTAGTGATTGTTCTAACGCCCTTATTTTCCCCACTCGACGCGAACAGTTTAATTGCTGGTGGGCGTCGATCACCGCCATACCCGATGAATCATAGCCGCGATACTCCAACTGTTTGAGACCATCAATCAGCATATTGGTGATATCACGGTAGCTGTTAATTGCGATAATGCCACACATAAGATTATTTAATGTTTATCCTGCCGCTTGGTTGTCGTACGCGGCCGTTTTTTAACACTGATCTGCCTGGCACGGGCGACGGTTAACTGATCTTGTGGCGCCGCTTTACAAATGGTTGAACCGGCACCGGTAACCGCGGCTTTGCCAATTGTTATGGGCGCGACCAAACTGTTATTAGCGCCGATAGAGACGTTATCGTCAATATGGGTTTGATGTTTGGCAACACCGTCATAATTACAGGTAATTGTGCCGGCACCGATATTAACATGTTGTCCCATGGTCGTGTCACCAATATAAGATAAATGGTTGACTTTGCTACCGGCACCGATAGTGCTTTTCTTTATTTCGACAAAATTGCCGATTTTGCTTCGCGCTTGCAGTTTACTGCCCGGACGAATACGCGCAAAAGGGCCAACAGTACAGTTCGGTTCGATATCAGCTTCTTCAATAATTGTGTTATGCGATATCGTCACGTTATCAGCAATGGTCACATCACGCAGATAGACATTGGCGCCGATGGTCACATTGTTACCAATCGTCACTTTCCCCTCGATGATGACATTGACATCAACACAGACATCACAACCACAGTGTAATTCCCCGCGCAGATCAAAACGATTGCCATCCATTAACGTGACTCCTTTGGCCATTAAGGCTTTAGCCTGACGATACTGGTAAGCGCGTTCGATGGCATTTAATTGTACTTTGTCATTTACACCTTGAATTTCGATGACATCCTCAGTAGCAATGGTTTTAATCGCCACATTATTTTTAACCGCGAGCGCGAACATATCGGTGATATAGTATTCATTTTGTTTGTTATCATTGCCAATATCATTCATCCAGGTTTTGAGTTGCTTTGCCGGCAACAAAGAAATACCAGTGTTGATTTCTTTGATCGTTTTTTGTGCCGGTGTGAGATCGGTTTCTTCACAAATAGCAATGGCTTGATGATTATTATCACGGATAATTCGACCCAAACCATCAGGTTGATCAACAATGGCGGTTAGCCAAGCAATACTATTTTCCGGCGTGTCTAACAAGCGCTGTAATGTTGTTTTACTGATAAGTGGCACATCGGCGTACAAGACTAACACACGGTGCTTATCATCAATATGTGGCAGTGCCTGAGCGACGGCATGAGCAGTGCCAAGCTGTTTTTCTTGCGCCACCCAAGAGATAGTGGCATCAGCGAGTTGCTCACGCACTTCTGGTCGCTTGGGACTGTAGACGACATAAATGTTATCCGTAAGCGCTTTCACGGTGTTAACAACATGCGCCAATAATGTTTTACCCCCCACACGATGCAATACTTTTGCTGTTGTTGAACGCATCCGTGAGCCTTCACCGGCGGCAAGAATAACAGCGCTGATTGTCATAGTGTTCTCCTGGTTTAGCTGATTTTTTCTAACTTACGTCTGAGTTTAATAATCGCTGGCTGATCAAGCAAAAGCTGATCAATAGCCACCAAACTGATATGTTCCCATTGATTGGACAGTGCGTTGATAATAAGCGACTGATCGTGTAGTTTTTTAACCTTGTTGTTACTGCTGTTGATTAAAATTGGATCACGATTGCCGGAATAAGAACTGCTGGGTAAATTGAGAATTTGAATTTGCCAATCCTTAATCTTGTTATTTTTTTGTTTAAGCTCAGCGATGGTATTTTTCATTTGTGTGTAATGTTTGGCGTCTATGCGAAATGTTTTCGGCAACTGACGTTGCTGTAAACGCCTGGCGATTTCGGCGGCCGGGTGATCTCCCTCCAGATTGGCGCAATGACGAATCATTGAAAAAATATCATAATCATAAAGCTGTTTATAGTGTTGGAAATTATCACGCAAAAACGCTTTGATGATTTTTGTTTTATGGCTTGATTTTTTGACCGCGTCATTAAAGGCGTTAACGCGCATAATGAATTGTGCCAAAGTTTTGCGTTTAATTTCGGCAAAACGCTGATCGCGTTCAAGGCCATGTGATAAATATTTAAGAAAATGTACCAATAAATTTTCGGCACTGTGTTTTTTCTGATGCTGGTAGACATTACGCGTCATCAAACGCCGCGCCAACAGATAATGTTCAACGCCGCCAATACCGTTTTCAAAAATACCCAGTCGATTCTTGCCTTTATAGTTCACAACACTCAGACAGTTTAACAACCAAGGAAAATCATACTCACCATAATCGACGCCACAAAAATGACTGTCACGCAGCAAATAATCCAAACGATCGGCGTCAAGTTGCGAGGAGACAATATCCGCGAGCAATGACTTTTCTTTTTCTTGATGCATAATAAGACGCTCAACCAATTTTAAGGTTGCCGATGACACCGACAATGTTGACGAACCTTTTTTCAATTTTTCCAGGAAATCGGCTTGATTAAATTCTTGAATAAAGTAGGGCGTCCACATCTCATGATTGATACATGTCTCATGAAAAATTGGTTCAAAGGTATGTGACAAAGGACCATGACCAATATCGTGTAATAACGCGGCAAGCATCACAGCTTGTCTGTCTCTGTCTGATAAGTCTAATTTCTTGGCAATCTGGCTGGCCACATAACAACAACCGAGACAATGATTAAAGCGTGTGTGTACCGCGCCGATAAAAAACCAATCACACAGACCAGCTTGTTTGATGTGGCGTAGACGTTGAAAATTATCACTGTCAATAAAAGGCATAATCCATGCTATTTCCTCATGCGAAAACTGCATTGATCCATGCACGGGATCTTTAATGACCTTGAATGAATTTTTGTTGCGTTTACCCATGATTTTTCCACAATTCGGTCGCTTGCGACCGAGATGGTTTGTTCGTGTAACTTCACCAATTATAGTATGACGAACCAGGAACAAAGTCAAAAATTTGCAGCCAGTTTATTGTTGTTTTTCAATCCTTCGACCCTTCGACAGGCTCAGGGCAAGCAGGCTGTGTATAAGATGGCTGAGCTTGTCGAAGCCAAAGCTCACACTCAAAAAACTTATGATGCCCTTCGACCCTTCGGCAGGCTCAGGAACCAGTTTTTCATCTGGCAAGAGATAAAAAAATGTTGTATAAATTAGTGTATGTTTTAACACATTAACCTGGGAGGTTTTATGTCAGATAATAAAACGGTGTCGCGGCGCGCTATAGGTATGTTCGCGAGTGATAACACACTCAAGGCGGAAGAAATTTTTGCCAAGACTTATAAAAATCACCAGGAACCCGATCCAGTACCGGAAGGTGGTGTCGCTGTTTATAATTTCAAAGAGTGGAAACAGCTTTTGGCAAATTTCCACAATGCCTTTTCTAATGCCAGTGTAAAAATTATAAATCAGATTGCTGAGGATAATTTTGTTACCACCCAATGGGAGATTACCGCGACACACTCCGGCACCTATATGGGCGCCACAGCAACAGGCAAACCTGTGACTTGGCGAGGCGTGGAAATTGATCGTTTTGATCATGATAAAATTGTCGAAACCTGGGTGATTTGGAATAAATACATCTTATTTGAAGCCATTGGCTTAATAAAGTAACGGTAATGTTACAATACTTTGACCTCGCGCGCTTGTACGCGCGAGTGTTTCATGTTACGGTCACAAGACTAGTTTAATTATAAAATGGGGAAACGCTTATGAAACGTGTATCATTATTATTTATTTTTACCATGGCATCGATTTTATCTGTAGCATTCGCGGCACAATCGACCAGCAATACTTCAGATCAAGAAATGTCAGCAAATAATCCCGGCGGCAAAGCAAATGTTGTTAAGGGAAACTACAAATTACCTGGTTATCAACCGCAACCGACCATTCTTACGGGAAAAAATAGCCCGACTAACCCAGCTTTTTACAATAATAATAACAATTGGCGTGAATCGCTTTATTCAGGTGATCAAGCGCAAATGGTTATGATGACAATCAGTCCTGAAACGAATAAAGAAAGTAATGATGTGCCTGATGAAATCCATGATTTTGATCAATTCATTTATATCCTGTCAGGTAACGCGAAAGTTTCTTTTAAGGAAGGCGCGGCTCAAGATGTCCCTGCCGGCAGCTGGATTTTAGTACCGGCTTACACGTCTCACTATATTAAAAACGCGAGCACAACACAGCCGTTAAAGATTTTGAGTGTCTACAGTAAATGGGATACGAAACAACCAACGATGGCATTTAAAACACGCGCTGAAGAAGATAAATACGACGCGCAACACGACCATAAATAATAGTAAAACACCAACAAAAGCGGCAGATAATTATCTGCCGCTTTTTTTTGGATACTTTAGTCTCTCTCCCCCTAAATTTTTATAATATTAATTTAATCCTTGGCATCGCTGATGTAATCCGGTATCTTCTAATGTCATGCAGAAAAATATTACCAGTTTCGCTCGACTTTCATTTGGAAATATCATTGAATGGTACGATTTTTCCTTGTATATCTACTTCGCCGTTTTTATTGCCAAAGATTTTTTTCCCCATCATGACCGTTATATCAGCCTTCTTTTAACCTTCGCGACATTTTTTTTAGGCTCTATTGTACGCCCACTAGGTGGTTTGCTTGTTGGCTGGCTTAGCGATCGCTATCATCCTAAAACCATGATCAATCTTTGTGTGATTACCATGGGTGTCTCAACATTTATGGTCGCCTTGCTGCCGGATTATCATATGCTTGGCTTTTGGGCACCCATTCTGCTGGTGATACTTCGAATTATTCAAGGCTTGTCGGTCGGCGGACAGTTTCCCGGACTTATTTCACTTTCGGTAAAAGACTATTACGGTAGCAAAGGTTTCGCGGTTGGACTTGTTTTTTCAATTTCATCCTTAGGTTTTTTGTTGGCGTCCATTGTAGGCTTTATATCATCAAGTTATTTTTCTGATCACAGCACACAGCTTATCTGGCGTGTTCCCTTCGCGCTCAGCGGGTGTTTATTTTTATTATACCTTTATTTTAATCGCAATGAACGTTATCCGTTTTTCAGGCAAGAAAAACAAAAAGCCAATGTATTCATGTCATTGCTCAGACAATATAAAGCGATAGTAACTGTTGTTTGCCTCACAACCATGGCGGCATCATTATATTACACGGTATTTACCTATTTGGTGAGTTATCAAATTAGTGAGCTGGGTGTTCATAAACAAACCGCGTTTTTGATCAACAGCTTAGTACTTTTTATTGCTTGTCTTTTGTATCCATTCTTTGGTCAGTTCGCTGATAAAATAGGGGTGAGACGTGTTTTTTATACGGCAGGCTGGTCATTTTTTATACTTGCTATTCCCTTGGTTTACCTGATTTACACTGAAAACCCACTTTGGATGTTTGTCTCCATGTTAATCATGACTATTTTTATGACCATGATTCAAGGCGCGATCTCACCTTTATTCGCTGAAGTCTTTGAAAGCGATTGGCAAACAACCGGATGCGCTTTTTCTTATAGTATCGGCAACGGACTAAGCGGCGCGGCGCCGCTTGTCGCTTTAACGTTTGTCCATATGCATCCGGTATATGGTTTAGGTCTATTTATGATGTTGCTGTTACTCATTGGTTTTTTTGGTTTGCTGCTGCTTAATCCTAAAAACCGCGGTAATCCCTGATCTCGTGGTCCCTGAGCCTGCCGAAGGGTGGTCCCTGAACTTGCTTGCCCTGAGCTTGCTTGCCCTGAGCTCGTCGAAGGGTCGAAGGGTCGGGGCCGAAGGGCATAACAAGCTTTTCGAGCGCATTCCTTGGCTTCGACAAGCTCAGCCATCTTATACACTGGGCCTGCTTGCCCTGAGCCTGTCGAAGGGTCGAAGGGTCGAAGGAATCGCATCTTGCCGACAACCGTGTTTTTTTAAGTCTAAAATTTAACTGACTGTTTTTGGATGTTTCAAGGTCAAATAGACATTTTTCATCGCTTGAAACAAATTGGTTTCGTGATAAGGTAAATTATTTTCAAGCGCCCATTGCTTAACACTGGCGCTCACTTTTTTGATCGTGAAGTGATTTAGTTTAGGAAAAAAATGATGTTCAATTTGATAATCCATGCCAGTACAACACCAAGATAACAAAGGCGGTAATTTGATATTCTGTGTGGTGGTGAGCACCGTAAGCCAGTAATTATCTGAAGATTTAAGTATAGGCAGTCCGGTATGGCCGACAATAAACACAATGGATGAAAAAAATCCAGCAATCATCAATACAGCGACGTATAAGATAATAACCTTAGCAATTGGGAAAAAGAGTGCCGGCAATACTAGCCAGAGTAAATAGTGCAGTGAAAACAGCGTAATGTCAGCGGTGGCATTTTTAAGCGATTTACGTTGTTTAAAAAGATAAATAAGCCCATCAAAACGCATGCTGAAAAACAATAAAGGAAATAAAAACCAAAACGCCCAATGTTGACAATGTTTGCGAAAAAATTTTGTTATCGGGCTGGAATGATTAATTTGATCTTTGTATAACGCTAATGGCCATAATTCAATATCATTATCTTCACCAACAACATTAGGCGCGCGATGATGCTTGTCATTATGTTTGTATTTCCAATAGGTGGCGCTCACGCCACCGATCAAGGAAAATATAATTAAAAACGCCCATTTATTGATAGATCGTTTGCTAAACAATGCTTGATGCCCGGCTTCATGTCCAAGAAAAAACACGATCATCAAGATAATCGAAAAAGGCAAGATTAACAGTAGATCAAAAATGAATGGTAATTTTAACAGAGCAGTATAGCCGATAACACAGGTGGCTATTATTGTGACAAGTTTTAAAAATGATCTAAGGTTATTTTGTTTAAAACAACCCTGCTCGTCAATACGCTGACGCAAGGCTTGTATATTTGCTATCATAAAGAAAATTCAGGTATTTTAATTATTTTAATTTATTATTTCACTTACTTGTTGGAAAGCGTATCTATCGATTAAAGATAAATGAAAACCATAAACCAGCGTTTATTATATTATAGTCCTTAACCAATTGTCAATGGTTTTTCCTGAACACAAGCCATGGTTCCGGCACGGTGGCTAGCCCAAATACAATTTAAAAACCATATATCGGCGAGCTTATGCACACGACAGGTTCTGGTACCTTGGTAAGTGACCGCATCAGTGCCGGGTTGTTTAAAATTATAACCCGACGATAAAACGCCATGACTCAAAATAGAAACAGAAGCATTTTCCATGGGCACATTATGGGTACCATCAATAAAAGTGGCTTTATTTTTATAAATCTGTGTTGTATCTGTTGTCGATACCCGATCCAGCGTTAATTCCATATTAGAATGTTGCTCATTTTTGTGTATATCAAATACTTCTATGCTACATAGATATTTTCCTGACAAATCAATAGTGTTTGTGTGAACCCTTGCTGAGACAGTAGCACTGAGTTGTGAGAATATGCCGGTTAATAACAATAATAGCGCAAGTTTTTTCATGGGGTAACATCTCCAAATTTTTCAATAGCTCAGTCGCAATATGACAACATAACAGAAGGCATCAACTATCGGTCGATCAACTGCGGTTTTTAGCTTAAAGGCTATAAGCAATCTATTAATTAATTTAAGTATTGTCAAGTAAGATTTGTAACATCTGTCGCGCATGCTCTACGCCTTGCTTAGAAATTAAGAATCTGATATAATATCTTCTATAAGTTAATAATAATGAATGTAAAAATAATAGAGTATTAGGATAATAAAAATGAAAAAAATATTGCGCTCTTTCCCTATTTTTTTGATGATGTTGTTTTCAACATGCTTTGCCAAAGAATATGATTATACTTGCAAACCAGTCAAAACACACTTTTCTATCATATGTCCTGAAAAATTTAATGGACAGCCTTTAACCGCTGTGTATTATCTTCCTTCTCAAAAAGGCTTACCGGAAGAAGATGTTGCTTGCCACTATGATACAGAAACGGACAATATGATTGTTTTTGACAGCTGTGCACCTTCTCAAACTAATCTACAAAATGATTGGACCAAGGAAAATGGCTTCGATAATTATGACTGTACGACCAGTCTTCTACAAAAGTGTACATTCAAATATAAAGCGCCTGAAGATAAATAACATTACAACAACTTATCCACTGCTGCGGATAAATTAGCGCATTTTTTAACATCTTTTAGTAGATCTGCGTATTTATGCCAAGTCTGTTTGCCTTTACCGGTTGCTACTAAAATCGCTTTACAACCCGCGGCTCTGGCGGCTTGAATATCGCGATAGGCATCACCGATAAAATAAATGTCATCGGGATTAAGCGAAAAGTCATTGATAATCTGCGCCAGCATGCCCGGTTTCGGTTTACGGCAATGGCAATTATCATCTGGATGGTGCGGACAATAATAGATTTTATCGATATGTCCACCATGAACCGCTAATTCTGCCAGCATTTTGTCATGTATCACTGCTAGTGTTTTGTGGTCATATAAACCGCGTCCGATACCTGATTGATTGGTAGCAATGACAACCCGCCAACCCGCTCGGTTCAAACGCGCGATGGCCTCAAGAGCGCCAGGCTCGGCTATCCATTCTTCCGGTGATTTAACATGATCGGGGCGATCACAATTTATCACCCCGTCACGGTCGAGGATGACCAGCTTCATGTGTGTTCCTGCAACAACGCGATATCGGCCACTTGTAAAAATAGCTGGCGCAGTTGCATAAGCAAGGCAAGGCGATTGTCTTGCAAGGCTTGATCGTCAACCATGACCATGACATCGGTAAAAAATTGATCAGTGACGCCATGCAGATCGGCTAAAGATTGCAATGCGGTAGTATAATCAAATTGTTTATCGTGTTTGTGCTTAAACAATAATGCTTTTTCTTCTATCCGTTCCAATAATTGTTTTTCGACAGCCTGTTCAAATAAATCGATATTAATCGTATAGTTTTTACCATCAATATGGTTTTTATTAAGAATATTTTTTACCCGTTTATTTATCTCCGCCAGATCAGCCGCTTGCGGTAAGCCATAAAAATGTTTAACCGCCTGCAATCGTTTTTCAAAATCAAGGTAATCCATATAATTACCGGCATTTACGGCGGCAAACATATCAGCAGAAAAATCACGGCGCAAACAGAATTGTTTATAGCGTTCATGAATAAAATCAGTCACAGCATCGGCAACATTACTATTTTTAAGATGGGCGCCATAAAGTTGTATCGATTTAAGCAGCAGCGATGATAAATCTACGCTTAATTGCTTTTCAACAATCATTCTTAAGATACCCAAAGCCGCGCGACGCAGCGCGTAGGGATCGCTACTACCACTGGGTTGTTTACCAATGCCAATAATACCCACTAAGGTATCGACGCGATCAGCAATAGACAGTGCTTGACCAACAGCGGTATCAGGGAGTTGATCATCGGCATAACGTGGTTGATATTGTTCATCTAAAGCCATAGCGACTTGCTCGGCTTCACCGTCGTGTCTGGCATAATAACAACCCATAATGCCTTGTAATTCCGGAAATTCACCGACCATTGCCGTGACTAGATCCGTTTTTGCTAAACGCGCCGCGCGTTCAGTTTGCGCCATGTCGGCGCCAATTTGTTCGGCAACAGCTTGACTGAGCGCCATCAGACGTTCGGTTTTATCATAAAGACTACCCAACTGCTTTTGGAATAAAACGGATTTAAGCGCGTCAACACGATCAGCTAAGCGGTGTTGTTTGTCTTGTTGCCAGAAAAATTCCGCGTCGGCAAGACGAGCGCGTACCACACGTTGGTTGCCATGAATCACTTGTCGCGGATCAGTGCTTTCAATATTGCTGATCGTAATAAAATATGGCAATAAGTCACCTTGAGGATTACTAATCGCGAAACATTTCTGATGTTTCTGCAACACACTGATTAATACTTCACGCGGTAAATTTAAAAAATTAGCGTCTATTTTGCCTAATAAGGCTTGTGGATATTCAACCAGTCCAGTGACTTCATCAAGCAAACCATCAGGCATAACAACTTCGCCTTTAACCTGTTCCGCGAGTTTTCGCGTTTGTTCTTGGATACGTTGCTGACGTTTTTCAAAATCGGCAATGACATACTTTTGCTGTAACGCATCTTCATAATCGCCAGGCTGATTGATTGTGATCGCTTCCGGCGCGTGAAAACGATGGCCATAAGTCAATCGATCCGATGTAATGCCTAAAATTTCAGCTTCAATTACTTTTTTACCATAGATCATAAGCAAGGCGTGTACCGGACGGACAAAACTTTCTTTGTTATCCCCCCAACGCATCATTCGACCAACCGGTAATTGGCTTAATGCCTGCTCAATAATAGCAGGTAGTAATACGTCAACAGATTTCCCTTTTTCCTGGTGACAATACATCAACCGTTCGCCCTGATCTGTTTTCACCGTCTGTAATTCATCAACTGTGACGCCACAAGAACGGGCAAAGCCCTGACAAGCTTTGCTCGGCTGACCATTCTCATCAAATGCCACGGCAACCGCCGGACCACGTTTTTCAATCACGCGATCGGCCTGACAACTATTGAGATCATCAATCAATACTGCCAGACGACGCGGGGTAGAAAAAAAATGAATATCAGCACAGCTTAAATCAACATTAAATAATGCTTGTCTCACATTGATTGCCAATGCTTCGCCAAGTTTTTTTAACGACTTTGGCGGCAATTCTTCTGTAAAAATTTCGATAAGCGCGTTATTTTTTTCAATCATTTCACACCCGGGAATCCTAATGCTTCGCGACTTTGATAATACGCTTCAGCCACCGCTTTTGCCAGTTTGCGAATGCGTAGAATATAAGCTTGCCGTTCGGTGACTGAAATAGCGTGTCTGGCATCGAGTAAATTAAACACATGTGACGCTTTATTCACCATTTCATACGCCGGTAATGGCAGCTTTTTTTCTAATAAATAGGGGATCTGTTGTTCATAAAAGGCGAACTGGCGCAAACATTCTTCAACATTGGCGTGCTCAAAATTATAAGCCGACTGTTCTTTTTCATTTTGCAAAAACACATCGCCATAGCTTAACACGCGATTATCAAACTGTGTCCAAACAAGATCATACACACTTTCCACACCTTGCAAGTACATCGCCAAACGTTCAAGTCCATAGGTTAATTCACCGGTAACCGGATGGCATTCTAAACCACCGGTTTGTTGAAAATAAGTAAACTGGCTGATCTCCATGCCATCCTGCCAGACTTCCCAACCCAAACCCCAAGCGCCTAAGGTCGGTGACTCCCAGTTATCTTCGACAAAACGAATATCATGTTTTAAGGGGTCAATGTTTAAAGCACGTAATGAGTTGAGATAAAGTTCTTGAATATTGTCAGGTGACGGTTTGAGCACCACCTGAAATTGATAGTAATGTTGCAAGCGATTAGGATTTTCACCATAACGTCCATCAGTCGGTCGACGCGATGGCTGCACATAGGCGGCTCGCCAGGGTTCCGGCCCGACAGCACGCAAAAAAGTCGCCGGATGAAAGGTGCCGGCGCCTACTTCAATATCTAAAGGCTGAATAATGGCGCAACCTTGTTCCGCCCAGTAATGTTGCAAGGCAAAAATCATGCCTTGAAATGTCTGTACCGAAAACTTATTTGCTGTCATGTGCTGCTGCGGCAACCTGATCAATGGCCTGTTGCAGGCGTTGTTGTTCTGTTGTCGCCACGCCAACAATAAAAGTAATCGGCGCGGTGCTATCAGATTTGGTATCGCTTGCCGCGACAATAACCGCTGGCGTGGCGATATAACCTAGAGACGGCTTAAGAATGCTCTGCGCCAGTTTTTGATTGGCTGAGATACTATTAGTATATTGACCACTTTGTATAGCTTTTTGTATCTTGCTGTAATCATAACCCGCGGCTTCAGCGGCATGCTTAATGGCGTCACTGCTATTCAAAGGCACCCCCATGAGGATTTTGTGAAAGGCTAGAAATTTTGTCGGATCGACATGATACGCGGCAATCGCCGCTAGCGCCGCTTGAGTGGAATAGTAGCCAAGAAAATTAAGTGGCTTGAAGACAACACGCAGATCGGTATTTTTGTTGATCAGTTCGGCAATTGCCGGCGCCATATGTCGGCAATGTTCGCATTGATAATCATAAAACTCTACTAGAGTCACCACACCTTTGGGATTGCCGGCAAAAATCGTCGCGCCACTACCAAAGAGCTGCTGCGCCTGTTGGCGGATAACCGGCACGGCTTTCTGCTGGATTTGTGCCGGAATGTTAGTCGCCGCCACAGCAGAGGATAGCCAACACATGAGCAAAAAACTCACGCTAACTAAGCTACGAAATATAGGGTTCTGTTTTATCATTATTTATGCCTCACAATAATTGCTAGATTTACGATTTTTGTATTTTATTCCCCCGTCATTCCCGCGGAGGCTGGAATCTAGAAGAAAAATGTTTATGCCTGTGATTTTTTCTCTGGATTCCCGCCTCTGCGAGAATGACGGGTTTGAATATATGTCTTGCAGCCAACCGAATTAACCGCGAAATTTTTGTCATACTAAGACGACGACAAAGAAATGTCAAATGTCTTGATACAACCAAGACAGCGTATAACAAAAACCCTTGTTATCTAAAATATAAATAACAAGGGCTATCTGCTTTTAGACAATCAGTCAATAATTTTTAAAAACTTATCATTATTGATTGCTTTGTGTTGAGCTGCTGGATTGATCAGAAGTCATACCTGATTGTTTTTTCATATCAGCTTTTAACTGATCCATCGATGCTTTGATGCATTGTTTCTTACATTGTTTTTGATCAGCTGCTGCTTGTTGCTGACACCCAGCCATACAGCCATTACATTTAGCGTCGTTCGCACATGCTTGCATCATCTTTGCTTTTTTACCATGCTTTTTCATAGCTTGGCCTTGCATAGCCTGACCTTGTTGCTGCATTTGAGCTTGTGATTGAGGTGGTTGCGCGACAGTGGTATTGTCAGCAGCCATCGCGAACGATGTGCTCGCAACCAATCCAACGGTGAACATAAAAATCAAAAGTTTCTTCATTAGGTATCTCCCAATAGTTAGTTTAACAAAGACCTAATTCTACACGATATTTGCAATAATCCAGGCTTTGCTTTGTAACAAACTGTATATCCCCATTGTCAAACCACGGCGGTCCCTGAGCCTGCTTGCCCTGAGCCTGTCGAAGGGTCGAAGGGACCGGGTGGTTTTTAGGTTAGAAGATGCAAAAAAACAAATATTCCTTGACTATGGACTTAATATCGTAGAGAATACCAATAAATCAAGCAATCATTTTTAGTGTGATCCGCTTTTTGTCAGAAAACTAACGACTAATTTATTATTATGAGAGAAAATATTCATCCACAATACCAAGATATCAATGTCAGCTGCAGTTGTGGTAATCAATTTGTTACCCGATCAACTTTAGCAAAAGATTTAAACATCGAAATCTGTTCGGTATGTCATCCTTTCTACAGTGGCAAACAAAAAATTGTCGATACCGCTGGGCGAGTTGACCGTTTTTATCAAAAATACGGCAAGCGTCCTGAAAAATCTGCTAGTCACTGACTAAAATAAAGTTATAAAACACCAATACAGGAGTGTATTTAAAGATTATGGTAGGGAAGCAAACGCGCCGGTTTCCTTTTTTTCAAGCATGGTTTATTGTCGGATTAGGCGCGCTTTTTTATAGTTACGAGTATTTTCTTCGCATCACCCCTTCAGTGATATTCCATCCTCTGATGGAATATTATCATATTGACGCCACTGGTCTTGGTGTATTATCCGGTTTTTACTACTGGGTCTATACGCCAGTACAACTCTTTGCCGGCTGTTTAATTGATCGCTTTGGTTCACGAAAACTACTCACGCTTGCCTGTTTTCTATGCGTTATCGGTACGATATTCTTCGCGATCACTCATAGTATAGCTATCGCCTCGGTTGGTCGGATGCTGGTTGGTTTTGGCTCCGGCTTTGCCTTTGTCGGCGCCATGCAATTAGCGGCAAATTGGTTGCCTATTGGCTATTTTTCTTTTGGTGTCGGCGCGATCAGCACCCTGGGATCTGTCGGCGCGATTCTTGGCAATTTGATCTTGACCAATCTCGTCAAACTCATCGGCTGGCAGGAAACAGTTTATTTTTCCGCGGTACTCGGCGTTTTTATTACCATTGCTTTATTTGTATTCATTAAAAATAATCCGCCAAGAAATATTGGACAAATTGATGATCCGTCAAAACATAAGATTGAGCATCTCACTTTCGCGCAAATTTTAAGAGGCTTAATCCATTCACTGACATTGCCACAATTTTGGTTATCCGGTTTGATCGGCGCGTTACTTTATCTCGCCCTGTCGGCCTTCGCGGAGTTATGGGGTGGTGTTTATTTGACGCATGTTTACCATCTCACCGCGACACAAGCCTCTTGGGGGAAATGTATTGTCTTTATCGGCTGGTCTGTTGGTTGCGCGACCGTCGGCTTAATTGCTGTTATGATAAAACGACCGCGTATGCTCATACGTATGGGTGCCACTGGCGCGTTTATCGCCATCGCCCCGGTTATCTTTTATTCGCACTTGTCGATACCGATTCTCTATACAGCGTTATTCTTCTATGGCGCGTTTGTTAGTGTCGAAATACTGAGCTTTGTCTTAGGCTACCAATTGTCAGACGAAAAAATGGCAGGGACCGCGGTATCACTGACGAATATGATCATTATGCTTGGCGGTGTTATTTTTCAACCCGTCATCGGCATATTGCTGGATTGGCACTGGAGTGGACAAATGGCGGGGCATGTCCGCGTCTATTCAGACAGTGACTATCGTTTCGCTATGAGTATCTTCCCCTTGAGTATGCTGCTTACTTTTTTACTGACTTTCATACTGAAAGAGCCGCCTCAGACAGATAAGCAGCACATTAGCGGCTAAAATTTAAAGCGTCCAAATAACGAAAAATATCCTCTTTGACCTCGTCAATACTGCCACGTCCACTTTCATAGAAATATTGTGGACGATGATCAAGGTTATTTTTGCTCAAATCCTGGTAATAGGCTGTGAGTGGTTCGGTTTGTTTATGATACACTTCCAAACGACGGCGGACTGTTTCTTCTTGATCATCTTCTCTTTGTATCAATAATTCACCGGTTTGATCATCAACACCGGCATTTTTCGGCGGACTGTAAATCACATGATAGATACGACCAGAGTCCGGATGAATGCGACGACCGGTAATACGACGAACAATTTCTTCATCAATGACGCGAATTTCAATGACAACATCCAGTTCCGCGCCCGCTCTTGTCAAGGCTTCAGCTTGTGGCAATGTGCGGGGAAAACCATCAAGCACAAAACCATTGGCGCAATCATCACCACGCAAACGTTCTTGTACCAGCGCGACCATAATATCATCGGCGACAAGCTGACCGTTTTTCATCGCCTTGTCCACGGCTTTACCCAGCTCAGTGCCACTCTTAATGGCTAGCCTTAACATATCACCGGTGGCAATATGAGGAATATTAAATGCCTCACTAATAAATTTTGCTTGGGTGCCTTTGCCAGCACCAGGTGGTCCAATTAACAATATGCGCATCGTTTTCTCTTTAAATGTTTAAGCTAAAAACCGCAGTGATCCTTGAGCCTGCTTGCCCTGAGCCTGTCGAAGGGTCGAAGGACAAGCAGGCTCAGGGGCCACATCTTGCCGACAATTGCAATTTTTAGGTTTAAGATGAAAAATTTAAACTTAAGACGAATCATGTTATCATATCTGGTTTTATAATAGAAGAGATAACATGGCATCGCTTAATAAAAATAGAAAACTGACACAAGCTGACATTCTATCGATGAGTCATGAAGGACGGGGTGTGGCTAAAGTGAATGGTAAAACAACATTTATTCATAACGCGCTCGAAAGTGAGCGTGTCATGTTTTATTACACCCATAAAAAGCGTAACTTCAATCAAGGCCATGCCGTAGAAATCACTGATCCTTCACCGCAGCGCGTCGCGCCGATTTGTCCTCATTATGAATTATGTGGTGGCTGTAACTTGCAGCACTGGCAACATCAACAACAGATCATCCATAAACAAGCCGTGCTTGCTGAACATTTGCGCCACTTTGCCGCTAGCACGCCGGCACAATGGTTACCACCCATTATCGGTCCGACATCCGCTTACCGCCATAAAGCACGACTCGGTGTTCGTCATGTTCCTGGTAAAGGTGATGTCTTAGTCGGTTTTCGTGAACGCAATGGTCGTTATATTACCGACATCACCAGTTGCGCGATACTGCATCCGAGTGTCGGTGAAAAGATTGTGCCCCTGCGTCAATTGATAAGCCAGTTAAGTCTACGCAATGAAATCGCGCAAATAGAAGTTGCTGTGGGTGATAAACGTAGCGCGCTTATTTTCCGCCACCTTGCCGCTTTTTCTGACGATGATTTACAGAAATTAAGCGCTTTCGCTCAGACACATTGCTTTGATATTTATTTACAACCGGGAAAACCGAATACCATTCACAAATTCTATCCTAAAGACAATCACCCCGAGCGCTTATCAATGTCCTTGGAAACACACGGTATCGAAATTTTGTTTCATCCGGCGGATTTTACCCAGATCAATCCAAGCATTAATAAAAAAATGATTGCCCAAGCATTATCTTTGCTTGAACTTAACAAACAGCATTGTGTCCTCGATTTATTTTGCGGTATTGGTAATTTCTCTTTGGTATTAGCCAAATACGCCGGTCAAGTTACCGGTGTTGAAGTTAGTGATGATATGGTGAAACGGGCTTATGAAAACGCGCGACATAACCAGTTGGAAAATGTCGCTTTTTATCAAGCCGATCTAAACAAAGAAATTCATCACCACACTTGGGCGCGACAATCCTACGACGCTATTTTACTTGATCCACCTCGAAGCGGCGCCGCGGCATTGCTTGAACATATTGAGCCGTTTAAGGCGGCAAAAATAGTGTATGTCTCTTGTCATCCAGCCACATTAGCAAGAGACACTGCTATACTGATTAAGAAAGGGTATCAATTGAAGAAAGCCGGTATTATGGATATGTTTCCACATACGGCACATGTCGAATCGATCGCCCTTTTTGAAAAACAGTGACAACATAAATCATGCAACAGATTAACACACACATTGAAAATACCATAGAAAATAGCTTGGGTTTAAATGAAACGCCTAAAAAAGCGCTACGACAAGCGTACGCGCTGGCTGAATTAACCCAAGACAAACAAACATTCTTTGGCGAGTCGTGTTTTAATTTCGCCCTTGAAACAGCTAAAATTGTTTTAGATCTACAACTCGGACAGGAAGCCACTGCCGCGGCTATTGCTTATATTACTGTTGAATACAGTGGACTTAACACGCAAGATGTTACCGATCAACTGGGGACGACGATCGGCAAACTGATTACCGGCATTCAGCAAATGGGATCTTTAACACTGGCACAAAATAATCGCTCTTCCCACCAAGCTGATAGCTTAAGACGCATGTTATTGGCCATAGTCAGTGATGTGCGTGTCGTGGTTATTAAGCTCGCCGAACAACTTTGTGTCATGCGGGCAATAAAACATGGCGACAAAAATTTGCGTGTCAAACTCGCGGAAGAAACCAGCACCGTATACGCGCCCTTAGCCAATCGCCTTGGTATTCATCAACTTAAATGGGAACTGGAAGATTTATCCTTTTATTATCTTAACCCAGAAGTTTATAAACATATTGCCAAACAGCTGCAACAACGGCGTGTTGAACGTGAACAAAATATTAAAGCTGTCATAGAAACCCTGCAAACATTACTCAAGAAAGAAAAAATAAACGCCGAGGTTTATGGCCGTGCTAAACACATTTATAGCATTCATCGCAAAATGCAGCGTAAAAGTGTCAACTTTGATCAAATTTATGACGCCCAAGCCATCCGTGTATTAGTGCCAGCGATTGAAGATTGTTACACTGTATTAAGCTTGGCACACAACACCTGGACACCGATCAGTGAAGAGTTTGATGATTATATTCAGAATCCTAAACCAAATGGCTACCAATCGGTGCACACCGCTGTGATTGGACCACATGATAAAAATTTTGAAATCCAGATTCGCACCCATCAAATGCATGAAGACGCCGAAAAAGGTGTCGCCGCGCACTGGATATATAAAGAAGGTGGTGAAAAACAAGCGGTTGGTCATGAACAACAAATTGCCTGGTTGCGTCAATTATTGCAATGGCAGAAAGAATTGACCACTGATGATACGATACCGGACGATTTAGAAAAGAAAATACTTGAAGACCGTGTGTATGTGTTTTCACCAAAAGGTGAAATTGTTGACCTGCCCTATGGCGCCACACCGTTAGATTTTGCTTACACCATTCATACCGAAGTGGGACACCGTTGTCGTGGCGCCAAAGTCAACGGAAAAATTGTACCACTGACCTACACCTTGAATACCGGTGAGCGCGTTGAAGTCTTGACAGCCTCGAGATCACAACCCAGCCGTGACTGGCTGATTTTGCAACGCGGGTATTTAAAAACAACCCGAGCGCGCGCCAAGGTATTAAACTGGTTCAAGCATCAGGACAGTGATTATCATCTTGAAGAAGGAAAAGCTATGTTGGAGCGCGAGCTCAATCGGCTTAACCTCACCATTAACCTGGATAAAATCGCTAACCAGCTTAATTTCAAAAGCAGTGATAGCATGCTCACTGCTTTGGGCAATGGTGATATGAAAATGTCACAAATTCTCAACCTGATCAGTAAAAACATTCCTAAAAAACCGATTGAAAAAGCCACCGATACCGCAAAAATCGGGACGAGCAAAAAACCCGCCGGCGACGGTGGCGTGATGATTTATGGTGTTGGCGATATGGTTACTCGCATTGCCCAGTGCTGCAAACCTGTACCAGGTGATCCGATTATTGGCTATATTACCATAGGCAAAGGCGTGAGTATTCATCAACGTGATTGTAAGCATATTATTGAAGACGCGCGTAACCATCAAGATCGCATTATCGAAGTACAGTGGCGTAATAAAGATCAAGAAAATTACGCGGTTGATATTGTCATCGAAGCTTATGATCGCACCGGCTTAGTTCGCGATATTACCAACACACTGGCAAATGAAAAAATCAATGTGTCGCGTTTGGATAGTCATCTTGATAAAAATCAACAAACCGCCAGAATTAATTTGACCATAGAGATTAGTGATATTGCTGAACTGGGTAGAATATTGGATCGACTGCATCAGTTGCCGAATGTTTATCAAGTTGTCAGGGCGTAAACAACAAGTAATGTCCTTTGTGGTGTATTCACTATCAGCGATAGATTATTATCGATAATTTAAAAAATCGATAATAAGCTCTTTTCTTATTCTCACCTTTGGTAGGAAAATCGTATCTTATTATCGATTATTGACTTTATCGATAATAATATTTATGATTAAGCTCAAACAGGGACCGTTGCAATCTGAATTATTTTACGATTTCAAGCGGTGCCATTATTTGAAAACAATTGGGCTTGAAATAACTGGATTCCCGCCTCCGCGGGAACGACGAATTTGCCAGATTTCAACAGTCCCAAACAACTGAGATTTCTGACTTGGATAGACAACAATCTATATCAGGCAACGTGATTAAATCAGCCAAAGGCTATCACGCTTATGTGCCTAATCCATTACCACCAACCATTGATTGGGGTAATCAATTGGTAAACACCTTATCTCGAGCAGACTATGTCCTTGGCAAACTGGCACGCGAAGGCAGTCAATTACCCAATCCTCATCTTTTAATGCGTCCTTTCATCACTAGAGAAGCTGTATTATCCAGCAAGATAGAAGGAACACACGCGACGATTGGTGAGATTTTGGCACATAATGCCGGCATACCCGTAAACCAGAATCCAGACGATTTGCAAGAAGTGCAAAACTATATTATCGCCTTAGATTTTGGATTGAAACGACTCGATAAGTTACCACTATCACTTAGGCTAATTAAAGAAATCCACCAACAATTAATGCAAGGTGTTAGAGGTTCACATGCTACACCAGGCGAATTCAGAAAAAGTCAGAACTGGATCGGACCACCAGGATGTACGCTAAACACCGCGAAGTTCGTACCACCACCTGCTGATCATCTTATGGCATGTTTAGGCGATTTAGAGAAATTTTTGCATGATAGACAATTACCCGCACTGATCCATATTGCTTTGTGCCACTATCAATTTGAAGCCATTCATCCATTTTTAGATGGGAATGGTCGCGTCGGTCGCTTGCTGATAACCTTACTATTGATTGAGCGAAAACTATTACCATCACCTTTGCTTTATTTAAGCGCGTTCTTTGAAGCAACACGCGATGAATACTATAGGCAACTGTTCAATGTGAGTAGCAAAGGCTCTTGGCAGAATTGGTTGGTCTATTTTTTAAATGGTATCGCGGTTCAATCAGAAGACGCGTTATCACGTGCTGAGCGAATTAACGATTTACTGAATAAATGGAAGCTGCAAGTCACCAGCACAGCGTCAAGTGTACCTGTAGATATTGTCAATCATTTTGCGATTAACCCCTATTTGACTATTAAGAAAATCGCAGAAGCGCTAAACATCGCTTATAGCACAGCTGAACGCGGTGTACGAAAACTTCTAGCTAAAAATATCATACGCCAAACTGATAATAGCAAACGTGATAAAGTTTATTGTGCTGTAGAGATGCTATCCATTCTAGAAGAGCCAGCAAAAATCCATGCTGATTGATAAGCTTTCTCTAATGGTTAATCAACCACTGGCTTATCACTAAACGCAAATCCAGATCGCCATAGCGCATCGACAGTTTAACTGGCAAGTCTACTTTACCGTCGACGCCGGCATATTGGCGATAATTGATCTGCCAACCTTGCTGTTTTAGTTCAATTAAATGATGATAGGCGTCAAACTTACTTATCTCAACATTACCAGGCGCGGGTAAGCCACGAATCCAATAATAGAGATTGCTCACCGGTAAAGACCAGCCGAGTTGTTGTTGAATAAGCTGCTCTGGTTTAGACGCGCTGAAAGTTTGATTGTTCGCGTTGGTCAGCGTCACCGCGGATGCGTTCCCATCTAAGCGTGTCATGCCCACTCCCAATGGACCAAAAATAGTGATTTGATAACGCTTATCTTGCCGTTGTCGCCAGACCACGTTGGCACTAAACCCTTGCCGTGGCGTGTGACCGCCGATACTGCCTTTAATTTGCCAGGCGGTAATCGTTGCCAGTTGCTGTTGCCGTTGCGCCCATGATAAATTCTGGTTCAGCGCTTTCTGTCTGGCGGGCATAGTCGCGCAAGCAGCGAACAGTAAAGACGACAGCATCGCGATAATGGTTAGCCTATAGTTTCTTTGCATGATAATTATAATGCCGTTTCCATTTGTTTTAGTTTCGCGAAGGTGTAAATACCGGTATGATGCCCATCACTAAAATAAATTTTGAGACCATATAAGCCCACCGGTTCTAAACGGGTCATGGTGATGGTATCAGCAATAGCCACTTTATTCAGTAGTGGTTTACCGCTGATTTCATCAACGCAAAGCGCACAAGTACACTGTAAGCGTAATTGATAAGGCGATAATCGACTGACTTTACCATCCGGCCATGTCAGTCGCAAGTTTCCATCGTCAACACCAATGTGTTTGGGACGATTCGAGTTAACGGCTTTTTCGGCAAGTGTCTTATTCAGATTATCAACAATCTGTTCAAATGCCTGTGCTGTAGGACTGTTGGGTGCGTCAATAAAAATAGTTTTGCCATGATCGGCGGCATTGACTAATTTTTCATCCAAAGGAATTTTGCCTAAACACTGAAGCTGATATTTTTTCTGTAAATAATCAACCGCGTCACCGTGGAAAATAGCACGCTCATGACCGCAGTGGCTGCAAACATAATGGGTCATGTTTTCGATGACACCAAGCACCGGCACATTGACGCGTTGAAACATTTGCACCGCTTTTTCAGCAATTTTATAGGCCACTTGTTGCGGCGTGGTGATAATTAAGGCGCCGGCTAATTTAACTTGCTGCGTCAGGGTAATTTGGATATCACCGGTACCAGGTGGCAAATCAATTAACAGATAATCCAATGTTGGCCAGTCAATACGATATAAAAATTCTTGTATTAATTTCGTCACCATTGGCGCGCGCCAGATCATCGGCGCGTCTTTATCGATAAAAGCAGTGACAGAAACAAACTGAATACCATCGGCAGTTGTGAGTGGTTTTATGCGATCATCGCGATTATTTATTTTTTGCGCCTCGGCGCCAAACATCACCGCCTGACTGGGACCATAAATATCGGCATCAATCACTCCCACTTTGTACTGCTGTTTTGACAAGGCCACAGCTATGTGCTGCGTGAGTGTGGATTTACCGACACCACCTTTACCACTGGCAATCGCGACAATATGTTTAACCGGCAGTTGTCTGTCTGATATGTCAGCTTTATGAGCTAATGGTTTTTTTTGTCGGTTAGTAACTAAATAATTATTTTTTGAAGATGATTTTTTCTGCACTCTTCGTTTTCTTCTTAGGTAATACATCATGTAAAAGCTTAACGCAATTTAATTCTTCCTACGCTCTAAATTAATCCTCATTGTTAGTATACATAATTTTATCGATATCCGCAGCAAGAATAGTACCTTCACGCAGGATTCGTGCCGGTGTTTGACTGAAATCAACAATGCTTGAGGGTTTGTTGGTAATCACACGATCATCTTCAATAATATATACCGCTTCAGCAAAATAATCTTTAACCATTTTGGCGGTTAAGGCATCACGTTGACCACTGGGATTTGCTGATGTTAAACAGATAGTGCCATCAAATGCCGCTAATAGCTGTTGCAACAATGGTGACGAAGAACAACGCATGGCAAGGCTATGATTATCAGCATGGACTTGATCAGCAATCGGCAAATCACAAGGAAAAACAAGGGTTAACGGTCCCGGCCAATAATGCTTCATCAACCGTCGTGCCTTATCATCAACTCGGCTGACATAGTCATACACATCATCAAGCTGTTTGATGGCAATCGCCAGCGGTTTTTGAGTGATTCTTCCTTTGAGCGCGTAAAGCCGATCGATGGCTCGCGGATTATTGGCATCGGCAGCCAGACCGTAAACCGTTTCGGTTGGTACGGCAATAATACCACCGGATTTTAATTGTGATACTGCGTTGTTAATCATTTGAGACATAGCGCTGTATTTTGTTTCAACCTTAAAACCACTCACTATCTAAAGCGCGGATCAACAAATCAATGCTGAGTATACTTATGCAATTCCTTGATAGCGCGCAGCTTGGCGCTGGCTTCAGCCACTTGGATGAGGGCTTGTTGATAATCGGTTCGGGTACGCGCGCCTTTTTGTGATAAAATTTCTTCGGCGCGGCGCTTGGCTTCGGCAGCGGCGACTTCGTCGATGTCTTCCGCACGCATTGCGGTATCCGCTAAGACGGTTACCACATCGGGTTGTACTTCTAAGATGCCACCGGAAATATAAATCACATCTTGCTGACCGTCTTCTTTTTCAAAACGAATCTGTCCCGGTTTTAATACAGTTAACAGTTGTAAGTGTCCCGGATAAATACCGAGCTCACCACTTTTACCCGTCGCCGCGATATAGCGGGCATTGCCGCTAAATAAACTTTCCTCGGCACTGACAATGGTCAGTTTCATGATTTTAGTACTTGTTAAATTATTCAGTTCTGCCATGCTCAGCTCTACATCGATTTTGCTTTTTCAACCGCTTCGTCAATTGAACCGACCATATAAAACGCTTGCTCAGGTAAATCATCGTATTTGCCGTCAACAATACCACTGAAACCGTGAATGGTTTCTTTTAATGGCACATAGCGTCCCGGCGCGCCGGTAAACACTTCGGCAACGAAAAATGGTTGCGATAGAAAACGTTGTATCTTTCTCGCGCGACTTACCAGTAATTTATCATCTTCTGAAAGTTCATCGATACCTAAGATAGCGATAATATCACTCAACTCTTTATAACGTTGTAACACCCGTTGGACCGCGTTAGCAATGTTGTAATGTTCTTCACCCACAATTAAGGGATCAAGTTGACGACTGGTTGAATCCAAAGGATCAACGGCTGGATAAATACCGAGTTCAGCAATCTGTCGTGATAATACAATTGTGGCATCCAAGTGGGCGAACGTTGTTGCCGGTGAAGGATCGGTTAAATCATCCGCCGGTACATACACGGCTTGAATAGAGGTGATTGACCCTTTTTTCGTCGACGCGATACGCTCCTGCAAGGTGCCCATTTCTTCAGCCAGCGTTGGCTGATAACCTACCGCTGAAGGCACACGACCCAACAATGCTGACACTTCGGTACCTGCCAAGGTATAACGGAAAATATTATCGACAAAGAACAAGACATCACGTCCTTCATCACGGAATTTTTCCGCCATGGTCAAACCGGTTAACGCTACACGCAAACGGTTGCCAGGTGGTTCATTCATCTGACCATACACCAGTGAAATTTTATCAAGGACATTGGATTCTTTCATTTCATGATAAAAATCATTGCCTTCACGAGTACGCTCACCGACACCGGCAAATACCGAATAACCACTGTGCTCAACGGCAATATTGCGAATTAATTCCATCATGTTGACAGTTTTACCAACACCGGCTCCACCGAATAAACCGACTTTACCCCCTTTAATAAATGGGCATAAGAGATCGATTACTTTAATACCGGTTTCTAACAATTGATGCTCATCAGCTTGCTCAGCATAGCTTGGCGCTTTAGCGTGAATAGCGCGGTATTCCTGCTCGTCTTTGTCAGAAAAAATCGGACCGGCTTCATCAATCGGTTGACCAAGCACATCCATAATTCGACCGAGTGTTTTTTTACCGACAGGCACTTGAATCGGCTCGCCAGTATCGGTGACTTGTAAATGACGCTGTAAACCTTCGGCGCTACCCATGACAATAGTACGGACCACACCATCACCTAATTGCTGCTGCACTTCTAACATCGCCTCATTCCCCTCAATGGTCAGCGCGTTGTAAATTGATGGCACCGCGTCACGGGCAAATTGCACGTCAACAACCGCGCCAATCACCTGGATAATTTTACCGTTTTTTTCACTCATCAGTCTTATCTCTCACTTTTTTAGGTTCAATTCAATATCTCAGCACCAGCGACAATTTCCGCTAATTCACGGGTAATCGCGGCTTGTCGGGCTTTGTTATACGCTAATTTCAGATTATCCATAATTTTGCCGGCGTTATCTGTGGCATTTTTCATGGCCACCATTTGCGCGGCATGTTTACAGGCAATATTTTCGATCACCGCTTGATAAACTTGTGATTCAACATAACGTTTTAAAACCAAATCCAATAAAAATTTCGCGTCCGGTTCATAAATGTAATCCCAGCGATGTGATTTTTTTTCATCGAGATAGTCTTTTAAATGTTCTTCCGGAATAAGTGGTAATAATTGATTGACACTTGGTTTCTGTACCATGGTATTGACAAAACGATTAAAACACAGTTTGATGACATCCACCTCGCCATTACCATAGGCGTCGAGCATGGCTTTAACTGTACCGATAATATCCATCAATGTCGGTTCATAGCCGATGTGCGTGACTTGCGCTAAAATATTGCCACCATGGCGTTTAAAAAATTGCTCGGCTTTAGCGCCGATTAAACAAAGATCAATGTCGCGTCCCTGATCGGATTCTTGCTGCATGTCTTTGATGGCAAGTTTAAACAGATTGGTATTTAAACCGCCACATAAACCACGATCGGAAGAGACAAAAATATAGCCGATACGCTTAGGTGCGCGTTCGATTAAAAAAGGATGTTGGTATTCCGTACTCGATGAGGAAATATGATGAATAACCTGGCAAATTTTTTCAGCGTAAGGACGCGAACGCAACATGCGTTGCTGCGCTTTATGTAATTTGCTGGCAGCCACCATTTCCATGGCCCGGGTTATTTTCTGGGTGCTTTTAACCGTGTTGATTTTGGTTTTTATCTCACGCGCTTGCGCCATAATGCTTATCCCGCCCAGACTTGTTTAAAGGCTTCAATCACTGTTTTAAATGAGGCTTTGACATCATCATCATAATTCTGTGTTTGGTTGATGGTGTTCATTAAATCCGCGTAGTCTGAGCGCATGAAAGCACGTAACTCTTGTTCAAAGCTGGTGATTTTTTCAACCGGCACATCATCAAGATAACCTTCTTCGACAGCAAAAAAGGCGATGGTCATTTCCGCGATACTCAACGGCGCGTATTGTTTTTGCTTCATGATTTCAACATAACGCTGACCACGATCAAGTTGTTTACGGGTGACATCATCCAAATCAGACGCAAATTGTGAAAAGGCTGCCAATTCACGGTATTGGGCTAAGGAAATACGAATACCACCGGTTAGCTTGCGAATAATTTTTGTTTGCGCAGCACCACCAACCCGTGATACCGATAAACCAGAGTTCACCGCCGGACGAATACCACTATTAAATAAGTCTGTTTCAAGATAAATTTGACCATCGGTAATCGAAATCACATTGGTCGGCACAAACGCTGACACATCACCCGCTTGAGTTTCAATAATCGGCAACGCTGTCAGTGAACCGGTTTTGCCGGTGATCTTACCTTGGGTGACTTCTTCAACATATTTGGCGTTGACGCGCGCCGCCCGTTCTAATAAGCGTGAATGTAAATAAAACACATCACCAGGATAGGCTTCGCGTCCAGGTGGACGACGTAATAACAATGAAATTTGTCGGTAGGCCCACGCTTGTTTGGTGAGATCATCATAAATAATCAAGGCGTCTTCACCACGATCACGGAAGTATTCCCCCATCGCGCAACCGGCATAAGGCGCGATAACCTGCATGGCGGCGGGCTCTGAAGCTGATGCGGACACCACAATGGTATTACGCATGGCATCATGCTCTTCTAATTTGCGTACCACCGCGGCAATCGAAGACGCTTTTTGTCCAATCGCCACATAAATACATTTAATGCCACTGTCTTTTTGATTGATAATGGTATCGACAGCAATCGCTGTTTTACCGGTTTGTCGATCACCGATAATCAATTCCCGTTGACCGCGACCGATAGGCGTCATGGTATCAATGGCCTTGATACCGGTTTGTACCGGTTCGCTTACTGATTGGCGATGAATAACACCCGGGGCAATTTTTTCAATGGCGGCGGTTTCTTTGGCGGCAACCGGTCCTTTTTCATCAATCGGATTACCTAAGGCGTCAACCACACGACCCAGTAATGCTTCGCCAATCGGGACTTCGACAACCTTGCCGGTACATTTTACGATTTGTTCTTCACGCAGATGGGTGTAATCACCTAAGACTACCGCGCCGACAAAATCGGTTTCCAAATTCAGCGCCATGCCGTAAACATCATTTTCAAACGCTAACAGCTCGCCGTACATCACTTTTTCTAAACCGTAAATACGGACCACACCATCTTTAACACTGACAATCGATCCTTCACTACGATTCTCCACATTATCATCAAATGACGCGATGCGTTTTTTTATGATTTCACTGATTTCTGCCGGACTTAAATTACTCATAATTTGCTTCTCTTAATTGTTCCCCTAAACGATTTAATCGACCACGAATAGAACCATCAATGACTTCGTCACCTATGGTGACAACCGCGCCACCTAATAATTTTTCATCAATATAGCAGTTTAAATTTACCTGACAATTCAAACGTTTTTGCAATGCTTGGCTGAGTTTTTCTTTTTCAGTTGTCGATAATGGATACGCTGAATCAACCTGTACGGTGCAAGTCTGATGATATGCTGCCAATGATTGTTCAAATAAGGCGGTAATCTGCGGTAAATAATTGAGACGTCGATAGCTCACCAATAAACGTAAAAAATTCTTAAACGAATCATTCAAATCTTCGCCCAACACCGCAAATAAAAACGTGTTAAGCGCTTCTGTTTCAATACACGGATTGTGAATTAAGCGATCCACCTGTTTATCCTGCACGACAAAACACGCTTGATTCAATAGCATTTGCCATGCTTCCAAAGCCTGCTGTTGCAGCGCGGTTTCAAATGCCGCTCGGGCATACGGTTTGGCGATTGCGCTCGACTGTATCATGCTATCTCTCTACAACTCGCTGGCTAATTGATCTAAAATATCAGCATGGGCGTTGGCGTCTATGGCTTTACCAAGCACTTTGCCGGCACCAAGCACCGCGATATCAGCCACCTCGGCACGCAGTTTTTCGCGGGCGCTATTGGTCTGCTGTTCGATTTGTATGGCCGCTTGATCGACTAAGCGTTGGCTTTCATGACGCGCCTGCTCTTTGGCTTCTTCAATCACCTGCACGGCGCGCTCATTCGCGTGTTCGAGAATATGCGAGGCTTCCAGTTTGGCGTCATTAATCATGGTTTTCACCTGACGATCGGCCAATTCCAATTCACGACGACCCCGATCTGACTCGGCCAGGCCATCGGCAATTTTGCGCTGGCGTTCTTTCATGGCTTTAATCATCGGTGGCCAGATGAATTTTACCGTAAACCAGATGAATACGGCAAAAGTGATCATTTGTCCGAGTAGTGTTGCGTTAATATTCATGCGCTTGAATCTACTGTTACTTTACTTTTATACTAAACTTATTTAGCCCCAACATGCGACGCGGCAATTTGCATCGCGGCTTTAGCAAACGGATTGCTGGCAAAGAATAAGTACAAGCCCATCACTATCGAAATGGCAGCGAAGGCGTCAACCAATCCCGCCATTAAAAACATACGCATCATCAACATCGGTGTCAATTCTGGTTGACGAGCGACACCTTCAAGAAATTTGCCACCAAGCACACCAAAACCAATTGCTGTTCCCATTGCTGCCAGACCAATTAACAACGCCGCGGCAACAGCCGACATTGCAAAAATATTAGATAGATCCACACGACCTCCTATAGTTTACAGAGTTACACACAAAATCCAATCAATGTTTTTCATTGGCCATACTCAAATAGACAATGGTCAACATCATGAAAATAAACGCTTGCAAGACAATAATCAAAATATGAAATATCGCCCAAATACCACCGACAGTCCATTGTATCCACCACGGCAATAAGGCAATCAGGATGAAAATTAATTCACCAGCAAACAAATTACCAAAAAGCCGCAGTGACAAGGAAATCGGCTTGACACAATCTTCAATAATACGAAAAATGAAATTTAATGGGTATAAAGGAATTTTATTGCCAAACGGCGCGGTTAACATTTCTTTACCTAAACCAAACACCCCTTTGGCTTTGAGATTATAAAAGATAATCAGAATAAATACGGTTAGAGACAGAGAAAATGTCAAATTTGGGTCGGCCGTGGGCACCGCTCGGAAATAAGGTAAGCCCAAAAACATCATAATGCGCGGCACTAAATCAACCGGAATGAGATCCATAAAATTCATCAAAAACGCCCATATAAATATAGTCAAAGATAAAGACCCAATAAACGTGCTCTCAGAGCGAAAGGTTTCTTTGACTAAACCATTGACAAATTCGAGAATCATTTCAATGGCATTCTGCAAGCCACCAGGACAATCCGAGGTCGCTCGCTTGGCCGCGAAACGAAATATCGCCAAAAACAAAATCCCCAGCACAATAGAAACACCGAGTGTATCAAGATTTAAGGTCCAAAAACCGCCATCACCCAAACGCATGGTGTGCAAATTAAACGACAGATGCTCAAGGTGGTGTCCCACATACGCGGCGGCATCTTTGGGGTGAAATGTCGCGCTCATCAGCAAGTTCTCCTCAAGCAAAACGGCGCCAACAGCAAACTAAATTGCAACACCAAGTAAACCAGCAATAACGATAAGACGGCAACCGGTAACAATTTAATCGCCAGTAGCATAGCAACAACAATAAATGCTAATTTTATCAATTCACCGAAACAGAAATTGACAATAATACGCTTCACCGCCTGTGGTCGGATTTCTTTAAATAATTGCTTGATAAATAACCGATTAGCGACAACGCAAATAGCGGTCGCGACAATGGCGGATATACCCGCGCGAATACTGAAAATTCCCAGTAGAATCGCTATTGTCAAGCCCACAAATGCTTGAAGCAAAAGCAACCGATTTACCTGTCGTATGGATTTTTGTTGTAAAACTCTTGCCAACGTTATTTTACCCTGATTTTTCATCATCTTATAAAATTGCGACATTATAACCAGAATCTTTTTGTTAGGCAATTATTAAAAAGGGGTAAATCAGAAATATTAAAAAAACTTAACCTGACAAAAGTATAGTAATGTTCTATAATTTGATTGTATAGAACAATAAATGTAGAGAGCGTCAAGAATGAAAATTACTATGCTTACTTTTCTTTTTGTTATTTCTTCAATATTTTTTAGAATAGCGAATGCAAATTCGAGTCCTTTAAATAACGGGACTTTATATGTCAAAAATATACCACTCGATGCCAATATCAGTGAAGTATGCTTTCAGGCTAATGGTTCTAATAACGTTATTTACAAATGTGCGGATAATCTTCCAGATGAAGATAATAATGGAAACACTGGAAAAGCCACTTTCTCAGGCAACAACGAAATAGATTTTGGTGATTCCTCTGGTATGGTCATATATTCTCTCTCTGTAAATGGATATCCTTCTTCAGATTTACCAGGAAACATGATGTGTGTGTTTTATGGAATATCAAAGGAATACGGTAGTAGTGATTGGCAAAATTGTATGGCACTATTCAATCCCAAGAACTTTAATTATTACAATTGCGGTTTCGAACAAGCATCGGCAAATAGCACAAGTTTTACTTTAAAATTATATGACAGCGACGGTCAAAGTACTACAAATTCATCAATTTGTACCGCGTACCAAATTTAACTTTTTCCAACCAGATTTTTAAATTAACATAAAGACAATCAAACTCTTTCAACGCAAGTTCCAATATTTCTATTGCTCGATATTCTCCAAAAAAATCTGTATGCTTTTGTTTGTTGTTATCTGCGTACCGTCATTTAATGTCAGTATTTCTCCACCTTTATATTTAGTCGATGGTGCAATATCTTCATTAGGGTGAGTTTTCTCAGTTACACGAGCGTGTTTTTGTAAAGTAACAATGTCATGAAGGAGTTTTAATCCTTTGTTTGACGAGTTAAATATGAAATCATGATAGATTTTTAAAAAATTAAGCGCTTCCTGAAGATATTTTAATTCATACGTTATATTTAAAATCATAGGAGCTTATGTTAAAATATGAACAAAATTAGAGGTAAATTATCATGAACCATACAATAACATTCGACACACTAAGACACGCTAAAAAGTTAAAAGCGCCGGTGTACCTGAACCTCAAGCCGAGATACAAGCAGAAGCGATGAAAGAGCAGGTAGAATCAATTCAACAGTTGATAGATGACAACCGTGCCACAACGTCAGATATCAAAAATTAGCGTTAAAAATAACTCATATTGAAGAAAGAATAATAACGCGTATCAATGAATTAAACGATAAGATAACGATACGATTAGGTAGTCTTATGGTGGCAGGCATCGTTGTCCTTGCCGCAATCATTAAGTTTTAAAAACAAAGTAACAATTCACCCGCTTATTTAACAAGACCTTACTATTCTAAAGGACAAGTTGCTGGAGCGCACGATATGAACTGTCCTGCGACAGTATTTTGTCAGATTAGTGTTAAAAAGGGGTAATTGTGATATACTATTAGTAGATTAAATAAAAAGAGAAATCATTTATGTTAAAAAAAATAAAATTTTCCCTATTGGCGGGCTGTATTGTTTTGATTATCAATGCTGCAAGTGCACTTGCTAATCTTTCACAGTCAGCTTGGCAGTCGTCTGTTATCTCCCCTGACATGATTAAATATTTTGATATGACAATATCAACGCAAAATACGCCTTATATCGCGTATTCTATTTACGGAATGTTTGCCAAAGATTTAAAAAATGCTAATGAAATACACGTCGGTTACTTTAAAGATGGCAAGTTTTCTAATATTTTTTCAAATGCGCCTTACTCTCGAGGATATAACGTAAAAATTGCTGTTAGTCCCACAAATGGAACGCCATACCTTTTTGCTGATTTTTTAAATGCTAAAAACCAGTATGAGGGTCGAGTATTAAAATATGATGAACGCGCTAATCAATGGGAAATTTTAGGTGGAAATGGCAAACAAGCACTGTTTAATATGGGACAACAGGGCTCTGCTGGTAATATCAATGCCATAGCGGTTAACTCGGAAGGGGTGGTTTATATTGCTTACGAAAAATCTGATCATGTCCCCAATGGTGAAATTCCGCCATTAATGATCAAATATTTTGATGTTAAAACACATCTCTGGAAAACAATAAGCCACAAAGGGCTATTTAAAAAAGAAGGGCAAATAGCCCCGAGTATATCGAAGGGTATCGGTAGTTTAGAACTTAAATTTGATCAGAATGATACCCTTTATATCGCTTTAAATGAAACAAACTCAACAGGCTGGGAACGCTTGATTGTTGGTCACTATCTTGCCGATGAAAATTGCTGGGCATTGGATGTGAACGGAGGTAACACCTTGGTTCTCTCTGGCATGGCCTCTTTCGGACAAATAGATTTTAGCGCAGATAACTCACTCTATATGTTATTTACCGATACAGACAATGGCAGTGATTATCTTAATGTATACAAAAAAGTTGGTCCCGGAGATACGGCAAGTGATTGGCAATATTTAAATTCTAACCAACAGATACAAAATCCTTATTTTCCAGATATGGTCATAGACAAGCAGAATAATATTATATATTTTGTCGCCAGAGGTGAAAATACTCACAACAATGAATATACATCACCTACTATTATTGGGTTTGATGCTCAAGATGGGACGGAAATCTATAAAAAAACATTTAAAGCTTTTAACGAAGTGAATAATAAAATCGCGGTTGATGGGAATGGAAATTTATATTTACTTGATTACGATAACCGTGGGTTGATTTTAAGGTATCAAACTGCTCACTAAGAAATGTGAGTTTTTCGATGAGGGTCTATTTTCTTATAGCCGTTTCCTATTAGGAAACGGCTATAATGCTGTTTCTACTCGCTCCAAACCAGATCTAATGTTTTCGCCGCTTTGACTTCATCGAGGCGAGTGACTGGTAATTTCTGTGGCGCCTGTTTAAGTTGCTCAGCATTTTCAATCATCATTTGGCGAATTGCGATCATCGCGTCAACAAATTCATCCAGCTGTTGCTTGCTTTCGGTTTCTGTCGGTTCAATAAGCAAACATTCAGCAACCAACAATGGGAAATACATGGTCGGGGCATGAATGCCACGGTCTAATAAGCATTTGGCAACATCCAAGGCAGTAATACCATAGATTTTATGTTCCGGTTCGAGTGTGATAATGAATTCATGAGATGCCCGTCGTTGCGGATAGGCCAGGGTAAAACCGGCTTTGTGCAATGCCGTCATCAGATAATTGGCATTTAAGGTTGCCAAAGTAGACGCTTGAGTTAAGCCATTCCCACCCAACATTTTAGCATAAATGTATGCTCTGATTAACACACCGGTATTGCCAAAAAACGTTGAAAGTTTGCCAATACTGTGGGGATAGTGTGTTTCATCGACAAGGATATAGCGACCCGTTGCGGTTTTTTGCACAACGGGCACAGGCAAATATTTTGCAAGCTTACTATTGGCTGCCACCGGACCAGCGCCAGGTCCGCCACCGCCGTGTGGTGTGGCAAAGGTTTTATGTAGATTAAGATGCATCACATCAAACCCCATATCACCCGGTCGCACTTTACCCATAATGGCATTTAGGTTGGCACCATCATAATAAAGCAAGCCACCCGCCTCATGTGTCAAATCGGCGATTTCTTTGATTTTACGCTCAAATACCCCCAAAGTTGACGGATTTGTCAGCATGATGCCAGCTGTTTTTTCACTAAGCACAGCTTTTAAGGCAGTGAGATCCACATCACCAGAGTCTGATAGGGTCGCAACTTCTCTTACCTTATAACCACACATGAATGCTGTCGCCGGATTAGTGCCGTGCGCCGCGTCCGGAACAATAATTTCCTCACGTTGCTTGTCACCACGCTCATCATGATACGCACGAATCATCGCCACACCGGCAAACTCACCTTGAGCTCCAGCCATGGGTGTTAAGGAAACTGCCGTCATGCCGGTGACTGACTTAATAGTATGTTGTAGTTCATATAAACACTGTAAAGTGCCTTGTTTATAATCGTCATCAATATAGGGGTGTTGATTTAAAAATTTCTCATCTGAGGCAAATTGATGCGCCGCTCTTGGATTATATTTCATTGTACAAGAGCCCAGCGGGTAAAAATTGGTGTCAATGGAAAAATTTTTCCGCGATAAATTGGTAAAATGACGCACAGTTTCAAGTTCTGATACTTCAGGTAAACAGGGTTTGGTTTGACGCAATAAGCTTGAGTCAATCCGCACCGCATCTTTTTGTAAATGTGGCGACTGCGCTTGTGCGGCGCGCCCCTGAACGGATTTCTCAAAAATCAACATGATTAAACGTCCTCAATTGCGGTCTTTAATACGGTAATGAATTGCTGTAAATCATTCTCATTGTGTACTTCGGTGCTGCAAACCAATAGTTTGTCAGCCCAAGCCTGACCAAGTGTTGCAAGATCGTAACCACCAGCAACACCTCTATCAGCCATTTTTTTTAAGACACTTTTTGCGCTGCTCGGCACTTGAATCACCATTTCATGGCAAAAATTATCAGCATAAACACAGTGAACCTGTTTTACTGTGTTTAATAATTCAATGAGTCGGGCAGTATTTTGATGTGATTTGATGGCAACATTTTTAAGCCCTTGTGGACCGAGCAAGCTCATATAAATTGTCGCGACCGTCATCAGCAATCCTTGGTTAGTACATATATTAGAGGTTGCTTTTGAACGACGAATATGCTGTTCCCGTGCCTGTAAAGTCAAGCAATAGCCTGTTTTACCATTAGTGTCGGTCGTTTTTCCGACAATACGACCAGGCATTTGGCGAATAAATTGCTTTTTACAGGCCATGAAACCAAAGTATGGACCGCCGCCAGCAAGCGGGACACCAAGCGGCTGCCCTTCGCCACAAACAATATCGGCGCCACGCGCTCCCCAGCTACCAGGTTCTTTTAACAAACCCAGTGTGACAGGATTAACCAAGCCAATCACTAAAGCATGATGTTGATGCGCCCAATCCGTGATGGCATCAACCCGCGTCAGTTGACCTAAAAAATTTGGTTGCGGTAAAACAACAGCGGCAAATGATTCATGCGCCGCGCTTTTTAAGGTATTTACATCATTATAGCGATCCGTTTCAACACACTGTATTTCAATGCCCTGATAGCGGGTAATACTGTTCATCACATTGAGGTAGCATGGATGTATGCTATCAGCGATAACTATTTTTTTTGATGTTGTTTTCTTATTGGCACGAACTGCCATCAATATTGATTCAGCCAGTGCTGAAGCGCCATCGTACATCGACGCGTTGGCAACATCCATACCACACAGTGACGCGATCATGGTTTGAAATTCAAAAATAATCTGCAAACTGCCTTGACTCGCTTCCGCTTGATAAGGGGTATAGGCGGTTAGCAACTCCCCACGTCCCGCTAATTGCCAAACGGCTGAAGGAATATGGTGTTGATAAGCACCGGCGCCAATAAAATTAAGTAAATTTTTATTGCCAGCGCTTATTTTCTTGATTTCTCTACCCATCGCCATTTCATTGATGCCATCAGCAAGATCAGGCAAGCCCTCAATACGAATGGCAGAGGGAATTTCATCAAATAACTGTTCAACACTGTCAATGCCAATGCTGTTAAGCATTAACGCGATATCTTCTGGTGTATGCGGTGTAAACGACATGGTATTAGTCTAAGCTATTTTTATAATCAGCCGGTGTCATAAGTTGATCAATTTCATTGGGATTATTCGGTTCTATTTTAAATAACCAGCCATCGGCATAAGGCGATTGATTGACAAGCTCTGGATGCTCTTCTAAAGCGTCATTGACGGCAATAATTTTACCGGCAATGGGCGCATAGACATCAGAAGCCGCTTTTGTCGATTCAACAACACAAATTTCTTCGCCCATTGATACCTCACGTCCCTGTTCAGGCAGTTCGACATAAACTAATTCACCCAATAAATGCTGCGCTTGATCGGTAATACCCACTGTCGCGATAGCATTGTCAAAATTTACCCATTCATGTGTCTGGGTATATTTGAGATTATCTTTAATGTCACTCATTATTATCTCCTCGGTCAATTAACCAAAATTTTTCCCTTTCTGACAAAAGGGTATTTCACAACGCGTAAAGGTAGCTTTTTGTCGCGAATAATGACTGCTAATGTTGCCGCGTCCTGGGGCACACTGGCGAAAGCAATTGATTTTTTTATGCTGGGTGAAAATGTGCCGCTGGTGATTTTACCACGGTTATTGTTCTGATCCAGCACCGTTTGATCTTGGCGCAATACACCTTTAGCCTCTAACATGACGCCAACCAGTTTGCGCGGCACACCTTGTTGTTTTTGCGACAGCAACGCTTCTTTGCCAACAAAATTACGATCGTCAGAGAGCCGCACTGTCCAAGCAAGACCCGTTTCGTAAGGGGTAAATGCTTCTGTCATATCTGAACCATACAGGTTCATCCCGGCTTCTAATCTCAATGTGTCCCGTGCCCCTAAACCACAGGGTTTAATATCATATGCTAAGAGATTTTGCCACAGCGCAACTGCTTCTGTTTTTGGTAATATGAGTTCATAGCCATCTTCACCAGTATAGCCTGTGCGAGCAATCATCCACTGGTCTTTGTTGACAACGCTAAAATAGCTTAAATTGTTTGTCAGCGCACTGTAGTTTTTCGGCAAGGCCTGTTGTAATTTTTCGCTTGACCGCGGTCCTTGTACCGCGAGAATAGCTAAATCTTCTCGCTCAGCAATGTTGACATCATAGTGCTGTGCCTGTTTTTTTATCCATCTGGTATCATCTTCGCGATTCCCCGCGTTGATGATCACACGAAAAGCATTGGTATTGACATGGTAGACAATTAAATCATCAAGGATGCCACCTGCTTCATTTAGCATACAGCTATACATGGCTTTGCCCATGCTGATTTTTCTAATGTCGTTTGCGAGCAGATACGCAAGAAAGGCGGGCGCGTCGTTACCACTTATATCAACGGCAAGCATATGAGACACATCAAATACGCCCGCGTTTTGCCTAACATAATGGTGCTCGTCAATCTGTGAGCCATAATGTATGGGCATCTCCCAGCCGCAAAACTCGACCATTCTCGCCTTGGCTTTAATATGTTGTTGAAACAATACTGTACGCTTCATCATTTTCTTCCTGATTTTATTGCCACTATTGTAAAATCAAATGATTTAGAAGTCTATCTTTTACTTTACACTAACGCACGAAACTCATAGCTAATTTAAGCAACTCGTTGTAAAATGAACAGTATCCTAGTAGGTATGACTTATGAACGTAACAACAGGAGATAATTTTATGGCTAACAATCCAAATCACGTCATTATGGTGGCTGGCATCGTCAGCGCAGGTATGGAAAATTACACCAAACGTTTTTTAAATAAATTAATGGCACATTCACGGCAACATGATGGTTGTTTAATTTACAACATTCATCAATCGGATAAAAACCCGCGCGAATTTATGATGTATTCGGTGTGGAAAACCCGTGACGCCTTTGAAAAACATAATCAAACCGTCGAAATGCAGGAATTTAAACAGCATCTCGCTAAAGCCATGTTTGATATTCAGTCGCCGAGAACAACGTGGCATCTTTTAGAAGAAAAAGAAGAAGATTAGTTATTTTCAGCATACTCAAGTAGAACTTGTCGAACATACCACCACAAAAATTGTGTTTCTGTATCATGGGACCAACGGCCTGTGGAAAATCAGACGCGGCCATTGCCTTAGCTAAAAAATTTCCTCTAGAGATCATCAGTGTTGATTCGACCATGGTTTATCGTGGCTTGAATATTGGCAGTGCTAAACCATCCGCGGCGATTTTGTCAACCATACCGCATCATTTAATTGATATCAGAGACCCGAAACAACCTTATTCCGCGGCCGATTTTTGTCAAGACGCTACCGAAACCATTGATAAAATACGGCGGCAAGGACAAATGCCGCTGCTGGTCGGCGGGACAATGCTCTATTTTAAGGCACTGCAACAGGGGTTATCGGCATTACCGCCAGCCAATCCTCAAGTACGTCAAGCTATTGTCGAGGAAGCGGAAAAAGCTGGTTGGCCAGCGCTACACGATAAATTAACAGTCATCGATCCCAAATCAGCACAGCGCATTCATCAAAATGATTGCAAACGTTTGCAGCGCGCGCTTGAAGTATACGAAATTACTGGCGAAACGCTTAGCAGTCTGCAACATCAACAAAAAAAACCCTCAGAGGATTACATTTTCGTGAATATCGCTTTAATACCCGATAATCGAGCGGTATTACGCCAAAAAATCGCCCAGCGTTTCGACCATATGCTTGATAACGGTTTTATCGATGAAGCACGCGCCTTATATCAGCGCGGTGATTTAAACACCGATCTGCCGGCAATACGTTCGGTAGGTTATCGACAATTATGGTACTATTTCAAGGGCACATTAACGTTTGATGAAATGCGAGAGCAAGCGATAATTGCCAGCTGTCAATTGGCAAAACGTCAGCTGACCTGGTTACGCTCCTGGGAAAATTTACATATATTCAACAGCCAGGATGAAAACCTTGTGGAAAAGCTCTGCCATTTCTTGCATACTCAAACTAAAAACTACGGTGGTGCCTGAGCCTGCTTGCCCTGAGCCTGTCGAAGGGTCAAAGGATCGAAGGGCATAACAAGCTTTTCGAAAGCAGGCTTTGGCTTCGACAAGCTCAGCCATCTATGCGTTAGAGCCGTTCGAAGGGTCGACAAAATGAGAGTATAACAAATTGATTAATCATATTAAAAAAACAGTAGACGAACGATTTCGCGAAATTAAAGCACAATGCCTGCAAGTTTGCTCTTTTTTCCCCGAAGATGAGCGATTTACCACACAGCTTAAAAATGTATTGTTAGCAAGCAACTTTGCTTACAGCCAGTGGTTTGCCCGACCAAAAAATTTGATTACTTTATATGAAAGCAATGATTTTAATCGTCTCGCGAACCGTTCAAGACTGTCGACGCTGTTGCAACAACGCTTTGAGTCCTGTCACGATATTAATACCTTGAAGCAACAACTGCGGCATTTCTATCATTACCAACTCATAAGAATCATCTGGCATGATATCAACCAGCTTGCCGATCTAAAAACCATCATGTTCAATATTTCTATCTTGGCGGATGTCTGCATCATTCAAACCCTGGATTTTCTGCAACCCTATCTTGAACATGACTATGGCATTCCGGTTGATAAAAAAGGAAATCGTCAACAATTACAGGTGATGGCCATGGGCAAGCTGGGGGCGAATGAATTAAATTTATCTTCGGATATCGATTTGATTTTTTGTTACCCGGAAGAAGGTAAGCTCAATGATACCCTTGATAACCAACAGTTTTTTACCCGTTTAGTACAACAGTTTATAGATGTACTGCAAGATTTAACCGCCGATGGTTTTGCTTATCGTGTTGACACCCGTCTGAGACCTTATGGTTTAAGTGGCGCGATTGTAATGAGCCTAAACGCATTGGTGGACTATTATCAAAATGAAGCCCGTGACTGGGAACGTTACGCCATGATCAAAGTGAGAATGGTCTATGGTGATCATGAAGTCAATCAACGCTTAAAAACGATTCTAAGAAAATTTACTTATTCTTTGTACATTGATTTCAGTGTGATGGAATCCTTGCGCAATTTAAAGAAAATCATTACCAAAGTCGTGAATAGCAAAAACATGACCAACAATATTAAACTTGGTAAAGGCGGTATTCGCGAAATAGAATTTATCGCGCAATTGTTTCAGCTCATTCATGGTGGTCACGATTATACCTTGCAAGTCCCAAATTTACTGACCGCTTTAAAACATTTAGAGCAAAAATCTTATATAAAAAACACCACTGAATTAAGAAACGCTTATGTTTTTTTAAGAATATTAGAGCATCATCTACAGGCTATGGATAATCAACAAACCCATTCTTTCCCCGAGGATATTGAAATACAACAGCGTATCGCCCTTAGCTTGAACATCGATTCCAGGCAGCAATTACTACTCAAGCTTGATCATTACCGTCAAATTGTGAGTGACTATTTCGCCAAGGTTATAGAAAAACCTAACAGCGCGATGTTTTCACCGAAAAAAATAACACCATCCGCTGTGTATAACAGTAATACTTTTAAGAAAACAGCCATAGATTGGCAACAACGTTTTCAGGAAAAAGAGCTAAACGCTTTGGATAAAAACCGTTTGTTACATTTCATTGCCGAAGTCCAAAAAATCGCCGCGAATTATAATAAAGCGGAAACAACACTTGACCGGGTATTCTCCATCGCGGAATCACTGTTACAAAACAGTGAATATTTTTTGGTTTTTGAGGAAAATCCAACAACATTATTAACACTGGTAGCGTTATGCCACGCCAGTGCTTGGATCTCAAAGCAAATTATGTTGCATCCCGTTCTCCTTGCTGAAATGCTTAACGAAGAGCGTTTGTATTTAATACCCGACGCGGCACACATGCAACAATCATTAGCCGAACAGTTAGAGCAAATTGATTTTCAACATGATGATGATGTGTTAACAATTTTTCGTCATTTCCGTCAACGACAAGTGTTTCACATTGCTGCCAGCGATGTGATGGGTAAACTGGATATTATGCGTGTCAGTGATGGGCTTACCAATATTGCTATCGCTGTTTTACGCGGCGCGTTAGCACAGGCTTGGGAAAAAATGACTGACAAATACGGTTATCCGCAACGTGATGATGGCAACCCCTGCGCAATGGATTTTATTATTATTGCTTATGGTAAATTAGGTGGTATAGAACTGAGTTATGAATCGGACCTGGATTTAGTTTTTGTACACGATGCCAATGAACAAGCCTTGACAATTCGAACCGATCAATTCAACTTTGACGCCATCAGTGGCGCGCAATTCTATACTCGTCTGACCAAAGAACTCTTGCATATTCTCTCGGCGCAAACAAGTTCTGGCAAACTATACACAATTGATACCCGATTACGCCCGAACGGCTTATCCGGTTTACCGGTTCCCAGCTTTACCGCTTTTGCCAAATACCAACAAGAAAGCGCCTGGACTTGGGAACATCAAGCCCTGGTACGAGCGCGTGTTGTTGCCGGAGACAAAACTCTCGCGGAAAAATTTGTCCAATTACGCGACAGGATTCTATCGCAACAACGCGATATAAAAAAACTGAAAAAAGAAGTCATTAGTATGCATAAACGCGTCACCCAAGCCGATAAAAAACAAGCTAGAGATATATTCAATTTAAAAAAGAGTCGTGGTGGTATGATGGATATTGAATTCATCGCGCAATATTTAGTTTTAGCCTGGTCGCATAAAATTCCGGAATTATTGATGTTTACGGATAACATCCGGATTTTTGAAACCTGCGAAAGTGCCGGTTTAATACCACGGCGTCAAATTGATCAACTGTGTAACGCCTACCGTGATTTGCGCCGTACCAGTCATCGATTAGCATTGCAATATTTGCCAGAACAAGTCCCGAAAACAGAATTTATTGCTCTGCGTAAACATGTCAGAAATAGTTGGAAGCAGCTGATTCAGTCATAATAATGATAGTGATTTTGTCATTCAATTCTTTAAATTCTTGACGAGTTGCAAAAATGGAACTATATAAAAGAATTGAGAACATCAACAGGTACTCCCATCTATTATTTTTATTTTAATGGATCAGAGTATCGTTGTCTATGGGCTGGTAATAAAAAGACACAAGCCAAAGACATTAAAAAAGCACAAACTATCATAAAAGCTACGTTAAGAGGTTAAAATGAGCAAGTACGAGTTTCATTCACTAGAGGACTTAGAGAAAAAACTGCTTTCTCCTCATGAGGCTAAATTATTAAACGCCGAGGTAGAAATTGAAAGCAAAGCTATACTAGCACGCCAAGAATTAGCCGATGATGTTATGAAGTATAAGGAAGACAATCATTTAACATTAGATCGTTTGGCAGAAAAACTGGGTACAAGTAAATCTCAAGCAAATAGAATCTTAAAAGCTAAAGCATCCTATAGTTTGGAAACCATCTATCGCATTTGCCGTATTATAGGGAAAAAAAAATTGATCTTAAAAATTTATTAGGTAATCAACTGACTTTCTTTCAAAACTATGTTACAATGGACAAATTAATAAACTTACCTTGAGTTATGTCATGAAAGATACTGGTCAACGCGCTTGTAATAAACGACGACGAGAAATCACCGCAAAAGATCTTCCTTTATGCTGTCCTTTACCTAATGAACGCGTGTGGGACGCGCATCCACGAGTTTATTTGCCGATTGAAAAATCGGGACATGAGTTTTGCCCTTACTGTGGTCAAGAGTATATACTCAAGTCTTAATGCCTTACCCTAAAAAGATACTGATAATCGGTCCCGCTTGGATTGGTGACATGATCATGTCACAAAGTCTTTTTAAACAATTACAGCAAAAAAATCCAGATTGTGTGATAGACGTGGTCGCGCCCGCGGCAACCTATCCTTTATTACAATACATGCCCGAAATACGACAAGGCTTTTGCTTATCATTAAAACATAAGCAATTTGGTTTTTGGCAACGTCTGAAACTGGCAAAATCACTGCGCGGTCAACATTACGATGAGGCAATTGTTTTACCCAATAGCTGGAAATCCGCGCTATTACCTTTTCTCGCTGGTATCCAATGCCGCCGAGGTTGGCATGGTGAATCACGTTATATTCTGTTAAATGACCGACAACGTTTAAATAAACAAGGTCTGCGTTTACAAGTCCAACGGTTTTTGGCACTAAGTGATCAATTCACTGGCAACACGCAGCAAAATTGGCAATTAACGCTTGAGGAACTGAGCAAGGCGAATTTATTCCCTCACATGATAGTCAGTGCTAAACGTCAATCCGCGGTTGTCGATAAATTTAAATTACCTACAGATAAAAAAATTATCGCTTTATGTCCTGGTGCCGCTTATGGCAATTCAAAAAAATGGCCGGCGGAATACTTTGCTACCGTTGCCAGCACTAAAGTCAAAGAGGGTTATCAAATCTATTTATTAGGCGCGTTAACAGATAAAGACACAGCCGCCATCATTCAAAATCAGTGTCATCACAATTGTATTAACCTTGTTGGAAAAACGAGCTTGAGTGAAGCCATTGATATTATTTCACTCACCCAAGCCGTTGTCACCAATGATTCAGGATTAATGCACATCGCCTGCGCGTTAGCATTACCAGTAGTGGCGTTATTTGGTTCTTCAAGTCCAACTTTCACACCACCTTTAAGTCCATTTGCCCAAATATTGAGTATCAATATATCGTGCAGCCCATGTTTTCAACGAGAATGTCCACTCGGGCATCATCGTTGCATGCGCGATTTACTGCCAAATAGCGTTATAAAAACCTTAGACAATGTACTGTCACAACAAAAAATAGATAAAGAAACTATCTCAGCACCACGCGAGCAAGTTATGGAAAACTAATTTAGATGACTATCAAATAAATTTTTGGGTTTAATGATTACTATAGAGCAAAGTAGAATATACTTAACTTAATTCCAAAGACGCTTCATTAAATCTTAGTGATTCCTCACCTGATTTAATTTTGTCATAAATTTCATCTCGATATACGCTGATTTCCTTAGGCGCTTCTATTCCTAATCTGACTTGTCCAGATCGGTTATCCAAGACAGTTATCTTAATACAACTACCTATGTGTATTGATTGTTGTTTTTTTCGTGTCAATACTAACATTGCTACCTTCTCCTAAATTTTATTAGAACAAATTGATTGTTCACTTTATTATTGTTAAGTTGGTTAACATTAATCAACTTTCCTATCTAATCAACATAGAGATTAGTTCAGGCTTAATCCTATAAAATTGTTTTCAGCTTGAATTTCTAAGAACTTCTCTCTCCATTTACACTGTTTATATACTTTTTAGTTCTTATTCTATCTAACAGTAGAAAATACATACTACCATAGAAGCTGATAGAAAGTAAACCCTCTACTTTCGCTTGGTTTATGGTTTCATATGGTTAATAAATTATTTCAAAAAGTTGGTCGCTCGCGGGAAAGATTTCCTATTTTAATTCACGGTAGTGTGCTGTGGTATTCTGCTTCTAATTCCCCAGTAAAAATAAAACAATGCTAGAAGAATGATTACGATCATACTCATTGATGAATTAAGATAACCTTTTCCACCGTATTCTGTGCTGCCCACATATGAAACAAAAGCGATACTCAACAAGTAACATATTAACCATATTCCTGATTTACCGTCCGCTTTAAATCGCTTACATCGTCTACAAATTTCATAGTAAAAATAAATAACTAAGCCTAATAAGATAATTAAAATGACCTGTCCGGTTAATGGCCATCGTGACCAATACAGTGACAGTGACACAATAATAAACGCTAACGGGGCAATTACAGATAACCCTTTTATCCTAAATCCATTTTTTACAGTATGATTCTGTTTACGTAAAGCCATGGCGGAGACGGGTCCATTGGCAAAGGTGATGAGAATAGCGACAGAGACGATACTCACCAAAGAACTCCAACCGCGGAATAACCACAAGAAAGCAATCGCGACCAGGAGTGTCACAAATAATGCCACACGCGGTACATTAAATACAGGATCAAGTTTACTGATAACTTTAGGCATATAGCCATTTTTTTCGATGGCATAGAGCATACGCGAACCTGTTGTTGTAAAGAGCATACCGGCACCAGATGGAGAAACAAAAGCACCGACATAGATTGTTGTTACCAACCATTGTAGATTGAAAGCTAAAGCTAAATGGATATAAGGTGAATTCATATTTAGCGCATGCCAACCATTGATAATATCTTGAGGCGATAAGGCGCCAACAAAAGCGATTTGTAACACAACGTAAATTAGCGTAATCACAATAATCGATATCAAAATGGCTAATGGAATATCTCTTCTCGGATTTCTTGCTTCCCCTGATAAATTTACCGGCGTTTGAAAACCAAGAAATGAAAAGATTACACCACCTGTAGCGAAAGCTGTAAAGATACCACTGACACCGTAAGGCGTGAAATTTCCACGGGAAATATCAAGTGTGTGATAATGAGAAAACGCGGCGTGAAACAAAGCCAAGCAAGTGACAATCGGAATAACTATTTTGACAATCACTAAAAGAATATTAAACCGAATAAGAAGCCGAATAGACCAATAATTCGCCAGAAAGTAAGCAATCAGTAAAACAACGGAAAAAATAAACCCCGTGTTTGTGAGCATGAGTGTGTGTTTGTTATAAAGATCTCTAGCCCAAGTCCATTCCCAGGAGCTCGCGTACTGCACGGTTGAAACCGCCTCGATGGAAGTGGTTGCCACAATTGATATCCAACCCGCCCAAGCGGAAATAAAACCCGCGAATGAGCCATGCGACATCTGAGTATAACGTGCCATACCGCCTCTTTCCGGATAGTTGGATCCTAACTCGGCATAGTTGAGTGCTAATAAAAAAATCACCAGAGCGCCTATAGGCCAAGCTATAATCGCCGCCGGACCGGCAATGCGAGACATCTTCCAACCCGCAAGCATCCATCCTGAACCTATCATTGTGGTAATTCCCGATGTTGTTAATCCTATCAGACCTATTGTGTGACTTCGTTTAATCATTATTAAGTTCGGAGCTTATGCCTAGTTGTTTTACTCAAATTTTTAATCGTTAAAAACTGAATAGTCTAACCCGCTCACGTAATGGTGTAAAGCAACTTTCTTTGTATCTTTTTATTTTACTATGATCACGGCCGTGGAGGACGTGTCCTT